>JBEHXG010000007.1:0-140807 GCA_048498815.1 Acidobacteriota bacterium
GTTGAAAAACAAAAAACGTTTTCCAACTTTCCCACAGCCCCGGCGACGACGGCGGGTTTATAACTACTTATGGGATACGGATTCTGAGGGCAGGGTCAGGCCATCACTACATTAGAAACTGAACGAGGTCTATTAGTTCCGTGCCTTCCGTCGCTATCTCGCCCAAGTCGGTTATGAACAGAAAAGTTCGATAACTGCTTACGAAGGGGAGCCAGTGATTTCCGTTTGAGCCACAGAATTACGATAGATACTCCGGACTGTTGATTCCATTGGGGCGCTCCGCCCTCAGAGTAACGGAAATGAGCTGACGCGGACAACCTGCCGGGGCTGAATGGTCTCCAGCACCGCAATACACTCCGGAACGATCGGAAGGAGATCCTGAATCCGACTGGATCGCGCCCGAACGATCAATACGGCAATTCCCTTAGTAGTCAAATCCTGCTGGTAAGGGAGGTTCTTGTCGAGCGTCAACAAAACGTCCAACAGCGGGTCGGCCTCTGCCAGCAGCTCACCGTTTTTCTTGCCGGACCACCCATATTCTGCGACGGTGCGGCACTCATACCCAGCCAGGTGTTTCGCCAGATTACGCGGCAATTTTCGTCGAGGAGCATCCTCATTCGAGGAGCAGTTAGAAGGCCCTGGCTTCCTCAAGCGCGGCGACAGCAGTTTCACGGCTCACCGACGGAAAGTTATCCAGGAATTGGTCCAGGCTGTCACCCGCTTCCGGGTAATCGATCAGGGAGTCGGAGGGCACAGAGTTCCACGAAAGCAAGGAGTCCCACCGAGAATTTCGGGGTCACTACTGATTACCGATGCAGGGGGCAAGATAACCTCCTGACCCTAATTCTACCGGGAAATGCGCGGGGGGCATCCTCGTTCGGCAGAGCTTTGACAGTCGCCATGAGCCGTCGCTGACGTTCCAGGTCGCCAGCCAGGTTTTATAGCCGAAACCGGAATTCACAGACTGTCAGACTCACCGGCTCAAGATCTACCTCCCGGAGTGCGCCTGTGCCAAAGATTAAGACGCCGATTTCGCTCATTCGTGCGGCCGGTTATATACTGTCCCGAAGTGCGCACGACCCTCTTTCTATTCATTGCCGCCGCTGGCGCGATCCAGGCCAGTGGCGCCAGCTGCGAAGGCATTGCTTCACTGTCTCTGAAGAATGCCTCCATCACCGCGACAGCCGTACCGGCCGGCCCGGCGCCGAATGCGCGCGGAAACGCTGCCAATCTCCCTGCCTTCTGCCGGGTCGCCGCTACCCTTCGCCCTTCCTCCGATTCCGAAATCAAGATGGAGATCTGGCTTCCTTCCTCCAACTGGAACGGCAAGCTCGAAGTTAATGGCAACGGGGGATGGAGCGGGTCGATCAGCACGGCTACGCTTTCCACCGGGCTCCTTCGCGGTTACGTTACCGCCATGAGCGACCTCGGCCACGAAGGCAGCAGCGCCAGCTTTGCTTTCGACTCCCAGGGCAACGCCCATCCCGAAAAACTCATCGACTTCGGTTACCGCGCGGCGCACGAAGTGACCGTGGCATCCAAAGCTATCGTCACAGCGTTCTACGGTAATGCGGCGAATCGCTCTTATTGGGTCGGCTGCTCCGCCGGCGGCCGCAGCGCTTTCATGGAAGCCCAGCGCTATCCCGACGACTTCGACGGCATTGTCGCCGGAGCTCCGGGTGTTAACTGGACGGGTCGCGCCATCCAATCCGCCTGGGTGGCCCAGGCCGCGCACAAAGATGCGGCGAGCTACATTCCGCCGTCGAAGTACGGCATGATTCATGAGGCTGCGCTTCAGTCCTGCGATGCGGCCGATGGACTGAAGGATGGTGTAATCGAAAATCCTCTGCGATGCAGATTCGATCCGAAGGAACTGCTCTGCGCGGGAGCGGACGGCGCAAGCTGTCTTACCGCGCCACAGGTGGAGGCGGCGCGCGCGATGTATGCGCCGGTGATCAATCCGCGCACGAAACAGTTGCTTTCTCCCGGATTTGAGCGCGGAAGCGAGCTGGGGTGGGCGACGATGGCGGGTCCTCAGATGTTCGGGATCGGCGCGGATATGTTTAAGTTCGTGATCTTCCAGAATCCGGCCTGGGATTACAGGACGTTCGACTTCGACAGGGACGCCGTGCGCACCGCGACTTTGAGCGAGAAGATTCTGAACGCGATGGATCCGAATCTGAAGGCGTTCACGAGCCACGGCAAGATCATTCAGTATCACGGCTGGGCCGATCCTCAGATTGCGCCGGCGAACAGCGTAAATTACTACCAGAGCGTTCTGGACGCCATGGGTGGCGAGTCAAAGGTCGCGGATTCCTACCGGCTTTTTATGGTTCCCGGCATGGCTCACTGCAATGGAGGCGACGGTGTGTCCAGTTTCGACATGGTGACCGCGCTCGAGCAGTGGGTTGAGGCGGGCAAGGCCCCAGACCAGATCCCGGCGTCGCGCGTGCGCAACGGACAGAAGGATCGCACGCGTCCGCTGTGTCCTTATCCGCAGCTCGCGACCTATAAAGGTTCAGGGAATCCCGACGATGCGGCGAATTTCGTGTGTAAGTGAGCTCGAAAAATCGTGATAAACTTAGCCCCTGTGTGGACCTGGCGTGCGCTAACCGGGCGAGCCGTTGCGATGTCGGCGCTCGCCGCCGCCTGTATCGCAATCGGCCAGCCTCAGCAGCAGTCGCAACCGCAGACTGCCTTCACCAACCAATACTGTGTCGGCTGTCATAACGCCAACCTGAAGTCTGGCGGCCTGTCGCTTGCCGGAATCAACGCGAAGGATGTTGCCGAACACACCGACGTCTGGGAAAAGGTGGTGCGTAAACTGCGCGCCCGCGCCATGCCGCCAGTTGGAATGCCGCGTCCCGATGAGAAAACATACGCCGCTATGGTGACCGCACTCGAAAGCTCGCTCGATCGCGTGGCTGCCGCGAAGCCCAATCCCGGCAGGACCGACACGTTCCGGCGGCTCAATCGCACGGAATACCGCAATAGCATCCGCGATCTTCTGGCCCTGGATGTGGATGTGTCATCCCTCCTGCCGAGCGACGATTCGAGCCACGGCTTCGACAACATTACGGTTGGCGAACTCTCGCCGACGCTGCTGGAACGCTATCTCTCCGCCGCGCGGAAAATCACACGCCTCGCGCTTGGAAGGCCGGTTCGCTCGCCGGGGGGCGACACGATTCTGCTTCCACCCGACCTCACGCAGGAATCGCATTTCGACGATTTGCCTTTCGGCACGCGCGGCGGCACGGTGGTCCGCTACACCTTTCCGCTCGATGGCGAGTATGAGATTCAGCTTCGTCTGGCGAGGGATCGCAATGAGGACGTGGAGGGACTCAGCGGGCAGCACGAGATTGAGATCACGCTGGACGATCAGCGGATTCAGTCGTTCACGGTGAAGCGTCCGCCAGCCGGGCAGGACCACAGCAAGGTGGATGCGGAGCTGCACGTGCGCGTACCGGTGAAGGCCGGGACACACGAGCTGGCGGCGGACTTTGTCAAGAAGCCTACTGCGCTGCTGGAAACGGTGCGGCAGCCCTATCAGGCGCACTTTAATATGGATCGTCACCCAAGGGTGCAGCCGGCGCTCTATTCAATTTCGGTGACCGGTCCTTACAACCCGAAAGGTCCGGGAGATACGCCGAGCCGGGAGAAGGTTTTCGTCTGCCATCCGTCGCAGGGCGCAGAGGAGGATGGCTGCGCGAAGCGAATCATTACAACCCTGGCGCGGCGCGCGTGGCGCAGGCAGGTGAACGACGCCGATGTGGAAGTGCCACTGAAGTTCTACGCCGATGCGAAGAAGGATGGCGGGTTTGAGGCGGGGATTGAGATGGCGGTGCGGGCCGTGCTGGTGAGTCCGCGGTTCATTTTCAGGATTGAGCAGGATCCGGCTTCCGTGGGGAAGGCTGCGGCGGGGACGCCTTATAAATTGAGTCCGACGGAACTGGCCTCGCGGCTCTCTTTCTTTCTGTGGAGCAGCATTCCGGACGACGAACTGCTGGATGCGGCGATTAAGGGTACGCTTGCGCAGCCGGCGGTGCTGGAGAAGGAGGTTCGGCGAATGCTGGCCGATCCGCGCTCCGAAGCGCTGGTGAATAACTTCGCCGAGCAGTGGCTGTATCTGCGGAATCTGGATTCCGCGAATCCCGATGCCCGTATTTTTCCGGATTTCGACGATAATCTGCGGCAGGCGTTCCGGCGCGAGACGGAGATGTTTTTTGAGAGCATCATGCGCGAGGACCGCAGCGTACTTGACCTGCTGCGAGCGAACTATACGTTTGTGAATGAGCGGCTGGCGAAGCACTACGGGATTCCGAATGTCTATGGCAGCCGGTTTCGGCGGGTGACGTTCGGGCCGGACGATCATCGCGGCGGACTGCTGACCCAGGGCAGCATTCTCACGGTGACTTCGTATGCCAATCGCACGTCGCCCGTGGTGCGGGGCAAGTGGGTGCTGACGAATATTCTGGGCACGCCTCCTCCACCTCCTCCGCCGAACGTGCCGAAGCTGAAGGAGACGACTGAGCCAGGGAAGGCGCTGCAGACGATTCGGGAGCAGATGGCGCAGCATCGGGTAAACCAGCCGTGCGCGGGCTGCCATAAGCTGATGGATCCGGTTGGATTCACGCTGGAGAATTATGATGCCATTGGCCGGTGGCGAAGTGCCGAGAATGGGACGCCCGTTGATGCTTCGGGCGGGTTGCCGGATGGCAGCAGCTTTAGCGGCATTGAGGGGCTGAAGCAGGCCGTGCTGGCTCGTCCCGAGCTTTTTGTTTCGACGACGACTGAGAAGCTGCTTACGTACGCGCTGGGCCGTGGCGTAGAGGATTATGACCAGCCCGCGGTGCGCGGCATTGTGCAGGGCGGGAAGGCGCGGGATTACAGCTTTTCGTCGCTGGTGTTGGGTGTTGTGAACAGTACTCCGTTTCAGATGAGGAGATCGCAATGATTGTTACGAAGAAGGCTTTGTCACGCCGGGCGGTTCTGAGGGGCGCCGGCGCCTCGCTGGCGCTGCCCCTGCTGGACGCCATGATTCCCGCCCTGACCGCGCAGAGCGCCACGGCCGCGGCTCCGGTGCGGCGGCTGGGATTCGTCTACATTCCGATGGGGAGCAACATTGCGCAGTGGACGCCCGCGCAGGAGGGCCGCATCTCCGCACTTTCGCCGACGCTGCAGTCGCTGACACCGTTCCTCGATCAGCTCACGGTGATCAGTCATCTGGAGAATAAGAATGCGTATTCGCCGGGGAATCACGCCACGGCGAACTCCGGCTTTCTCAGCGCGGCGCAGGCGAAGATGACCGAGGGCTCAGATTACTATCTGGGCACCACGGTGGATCAGATTGCGGCGCAGCAGCTGGGGAAGGACGGACGGCTGCCTTCGCTCGAACTTGCAATGGATCTGCTGACTACGGTTGGTAACTGCGATAACGGCTTCGCGTGCGTTTATCAGAACAATCTTTCGTGGTCGTCGCCTACGACGCCCCTGCCGGCGGAGGCGCATCCGCGTGTGGTGTTTGAGCGGTTGTTTGGAGATGGCGGGAGCAGCGCGGATCGTCTGGCGGAGCTGAAGCGGAATGCGAGCCTGCTGGATTTTGTGGGCGAGGATATTGCACGGTTGCAAAAGAAGCTGGGGGCGGGCGACCGGTCGAAGGTCAATAACTATCTGGATACGGTGCGTGAAGTGGAGCGGCGGGTTCAGAAGGCGGAGGAGCAGACGGCGGATTCGGCGCTGCCCGATCTGGATCGTCCTTCCGGGGTTCCGGCGTCTTATGGCGATCACGCGAAACTGATGTTCGATTTACAGACGCTGGCGCTGCAGGGCGATGTTACGCGTGTGATCACGTTCCAGCTGGCGAGGGAGACGAGTACGCGTACGTATCCGGAAGTGGGCGTCACAGAGCCGCACCATCCGCTTTCGCACCACTCCAACGATCCGGCGAAGCTGGAAAAGCTGGCGAAGATCAATGCCTATCATGTGTCGCTGTTCGCGTATTTTCTGAATAAGCTGAAGTCGACACCGGACGGCGACGGGAATCTGCTGGATCATTCGCTTTACCTTTATGGCAGCGGAATGGGGAATCCGGATGTGCATGATCATATCGACCTGCCGGTTCTGGTGGCGGGCGGCGCCGCGGGTCGCATGAAGGGCGCGCGGCATATTCGGTACAAGGAGCCGGTGCCGCTGGCGAATCTGCATCTGACGCTGCTGGATCGGGCCGGCGTGCATCTGGATGCGTTTGCGGACAGTAACGGAAAGATTGCGAATCTGGCTGAGCCCGCGGCGCTATGAGGATCGTTCTGGCATGGGCGGTGGCGGGTTCGGTTTTGGTGGCGGCGCCTGCTCCGCGCCTGGTGGACGCGGAGAAGCTGGCGGATAAAGGCACGGTTCGTGCGCTGCTGGCAAGTCATGCGGATGTGAATGCGGCTGAGCCCGATGGGGCTACGGCGCTGCATTGGGCCGCGTACTGGGATGACATTGAGACTGCGAAGGCACTGATCGATGCCGGTGCTGCCGTGAATACGACGAATCGGTACGGTGTGACTCCACTATCGCTGGCTTGCACGAATGGCAGTGCGGCGATGATTGATCTGCTGGTGAAGGCGAAAGCGGACGTGAAGCTGGCGCTTCCGGGCGGTGAGACGCCGCTGATGACCGCGGCTCGCACGGGTAAGGTGGATGCCGTTCGGATTCTGCTGGCGCATGGCGCTGACGTGAACGCGAAGGATACGGATCACGGGCAGACGGCGCTGATGTGGGCTGCGGCGGAAGGCAACGTGGATGCCGTGGCGATGCTGATCGAATTCGGCGCCGATGTTCACGCGGTTTCCAAAGGCGGCTTCACTGCCTATTTGTTTGCGGTGCGCGAGGGCCAGGTGGGCGTGGTGAAGGCGCTGCTGAAGGCCGGGGTTCCGGTGGATGAAGCTTTGCAGAAGCCGGCGAAGCAGGCCGGTACTACGGCCATGAATCTGGCGGTTGCGAACGCGCATTACGAACTGGCGGCCATGCTGCTGGATGCCGGCGCCAATCCGAATGCGGCTGAACAGGGATGGACGGCCCTGCACACAGTGACCTGGATTCGTCAGCCGGGTTATGCGAGTAATGATCCGGCGCCGGAAGGCTCGGGGAACATGAGCAGCATCGAGTTCGTGAAGAAGATTGCGGCGAAGGGCGCGAATCTGAACGCGAAGATGACGATCCGGACCAACGTTGGCCTGAGCAGCCTCAATACGTCGGGCGCGACTCCGTTTTTACTCGCCGCGCGGACGGGCGATGCGGAACTGATGCGGCTGTATCACGATCTGGGCGCCGATCCGCTGATTCCCAATGTGGATGGCACGACGCCTTTGATGGTGGCGGCGGGAGTTGGTACCCGCTCTCCGGGTGAGGATGCGGGGACCGATGAAGAGGTTTTGGCGGCGGTGAAGCTGGCGTTTGAGCTGGGGAACGACGTGAACGCCGTAGACAAGAACGGCGAGACTGCCATGCATGGGGCCGCTTTCAAGCATGTACCGGCTGCCGCGCAGTATCTTCTCGACCATGGCGCGAAGATTGAGGTCTTTAACCGGAAGGATCGCAATGGGTGGACGCCGCTGCGGATCGCGGACGGGGTGCATCGCGGGATGAATCTTCGGGCGTCGCCGGAGACGGCGGTGGTGCTGCGGAAGGCGATGAGCGCCGCCGGGGTGTCCACTGAGGTCGACCCGGAAGAGAATATCAGCGGGGCTACGAAGTAGGGGATTTGCCGGGCCGGCGGTCTTCGCGGATGAGTCATCGCTTTCGCACATTGTGCGTCGTCATCAGCTGCCTTCTTGCCGTGAGTTTGTGGCTGAGGGGACAGGCGACGGTTTACGTTTGTCCAATGGATCCGGATGTGCGGTCGAGTGCTCCCGGAATCTGTTCACGATGTGGCATGAGGCTTCGCGCCGGGATCGCGGAGCCCGTGGAGTACCTGCTTGATTTGCATGTGACGCCGGGCGCTCCGCGTCCGGTGACGACGGCCTCACTCGAGTTTCTGGTTCGGAATCCCTGGAACCGGCTGCCTGTGACGCGGTTCCGGAATGTCCATGAGAAACTTTTTCATCTCTTTGTGGTGAGCCAGGATCTGCAGTTCTTTTCTCACGAGCATCCGGTGTTACGGCAGGGTGGAAAGTTCGCGGCGAGCGTGACTTTTCCGGGTGCAGGGCTTTATCGAATGCTGGCCGATTATTATCCGGACGGCGGCACACCGCAGCTCGCGGTGAAGTCGCTGATTGTGCCCGGCGAGGGTTCCGGAGCCGCGGCGCTGGTTCGCGATTACTCGGCGAAAGACGCGTCCAATCTGCACGTGGAACTGGTGACCGATCCTCCGCAGCCAATTGCGGGGACGAAGACGATGATGTTCTTCCGCGCGACGCCCGCGGAAGGGCTGGAACCGTATCTGGGAGCGTGGGGACATATGCTCGCCGCCAGTGACGATGTGGTCGATCTGATTCACGAGCATCCGTTCCTGGCGGAAGGCGGTCCGCAGATTCAGTTCGATGTAATTTTTCCGCGGTCGCGGACTTATCGGGTGTGGGTGCAGTTTCAGCGGCTGGGGGTAGTGAACACCGTTCACTTCGATGTTCCGGTCAGCGCGTTGCACTGATGTCGGTCACCCACAGTTCGAGCCGGGATTCCGGCGGAATGCCCTGAATCACTGCGCCCCGCGGGAGCCGGAGCGGGGTTCTCAGCAGGAATGGGTGGGCAAACTTCGGACGAAAGCTGTAGAGCCACACCAGCGGAATGATTTCGCCGCCTGGAAGCCGCGCGGTGATGCGGGGCGACGCACCTTCCGCGATTGCCTGCGGAGCAAAACCATGCAGGACGATCGCGTGAGTCACCACGAAGCCATCCTGCGCGATGATCTTTCGCCCTGGTAATGACGTTTTCTGTTTGGCAGGCGGCAGGCTTGCGGGCAGGTCTTTCGCATCGCCTTCCGGCGCGCCGCCATCGACCCAGTGGGCGATCCAGTCGATCTCCTGCAGCGAGAGCGACTGATCATTGCGGAATTCGCCAAAGCCTTTGACTGCGGCCCACGGCGGCATATGGCGTTCGAGCACTTCCTCGGATATTGCCTTCGCCCAGGGACGCGCTTCGGCATAAGTCAGGAGCGAGAAGGCCTGGCCGCCGGGCCGATGGCATCCGGCGCAGCGGGTGTTCACGATGCGGACGATCTCGCGATTCCACGTGAGCTTCGTCGTGATGGTGTCATGAGCCCGCGCGGCCGGGCTCAGAAAAAAGACCGGGAGGAGCCAGAGCCTTCTCACTTGTGCACGGGCGGGAAGAGCGCTTCTACTGGCGTACGTGCGTCGAAGACGAGATTGAGAAAGCCGACCATCATCTCGTCCCAGGTCTGGTCGCCCCAGACAACTTCTTTTGTGGGGTCGGGATTATCGGGATTATTCGGCGAGTTGTCGAAGTGCGCGGTGCATTCGATCTTCGTTCCTTTGGGGAGGGCGAGTGGCTCATCGAGGTTGTACCAGAGTTGCCACGCCGACTTGTAGCGCGGCACGCTCAGCAGGGTGCGCGTGTCGCCATTGGGGAACTTCACCCTGTACTCGAAATCTTTTCCGCGGCCGTGCATGTGGGGATGGAGTCCGTAGAGCGTGACGTCGGTGCGGATATCGAAGTCGGCATCGACGCGATAGTTGGGGTCGCCGGCCGGAATGTGGAACGATCCGTTGACGGCGGAGACAGTGTACACGCGTTGCGCGGGCGGCTCTTTGGCAAAGACGAGGCCGATGCGGCTCTGATCCACACCGGGCTTTCCGTTGGTGGTGTAGTGAACCTGAATGATGATGTCGGATCCGGCGCGGATGAGTTTGGCCTGCCCGGGGAGGAACTGCTCGGGAGGCTGACCGGGAGCGTAGCCGACGAGGAAGTCGCTGGGGAGGGCGCTGTCGTCCTGACTTTCGCCGGCTTTGGGCTTTTCGGGCACGAAGGGAATGCCGGGCCTCGCGTCCTTCAGCCAGTCGGAACCGGGTTCGCGGATGAAGGCGATGATGTGATGGACGCGGGTGCGATCAGTGGGGCGGGCTTCGACGGCCTGGACCCAGCGGTCCGTTTTGAAGGGCGCCGGGATAAGGATGTACTGATACTCGATGGTTCCTGAGGCGGGGATCTGGTAGGGAGTGGGGATCTGGATGACGGAGTCGGGCTGAGAGATGGTCCATCCGTCGGCGAACTTGCGGGGCGGCGGCATGTCGGCCGGGTCGCCCTGAGGGGCGCCGGAGTCGACCCAGCGGACGAGACTGTCGATTTCGTTCTGTGGCAGGGAACTGTCGTTGGCGAATTTCCCGAAGTGGGGGTCGGCAAACCATGGCGGCATCTTGCGCTGGATGACGGACGCTTTGATGGCTTTGGCCCACGGGCGTGCCTGCTCGTAAGTGAGGAGAGAGAACGGGCCGATTTCGCCCGGGCGATGGCAGGTCTGGCAACGGTTCTGGAGGATGGGTGCAATGTCTCTTGTAAAGGTGACGACCGGTGGTGCGGGCGCGGCCTGGGAGAGGGCGACGGCGGAGGCGAGAATGGCGCAGATTGCTGCTGCGTTTGCGGATGATCGCATTTCGAGGTTGATTTTAGCGCAGGCGGTTGCGGCGCGGAGCTCGGCGGAAGGTCCCTTCACCGCTGCCAGCCTTAGTCGGAGGAACCTCGGGGATGCATGGTGTTCATTGCGCCTGCGGCGAGTGTCAACGCAGCCGCGATTCCGAGGCCAATCGGCGGCGCCGCGCCGAAGGGTAGCAGTGAGAAAAGAAAGCCCATCGCAGCCGCGCCGAGAGTTTGCCCCAGAAGACGCGCGAGGCTCTGTAGCCCGCCGGCTGCACCGCTCCGGTCCGCTGGGGCGCTTAGGAACATACGCCGGTTGTTTGAAACATTGAAAAAGGCGAAGCCCACGCCGCAACCCGCCATGCAGAGAGTCAGGGCTGCCACGTGGCGAAGGGGCAGGATGGCGGCCGATCCCAAACCCAGGGTCATGAGGCAGCCGCCGATAAGGCAAAGCCGGGACGATGAGACGCGGTCCGCCAGGCTGCCGGCGAGCGGGCCGGTGAGAGCAACCGTCAGAGGCCAGGGAAGCAGATACAGGGCGGTCACTATTGCCGACAACTTAAACCCGCGCTGCAGATAGAAGGGCAATGCCACTAATGCGGTAGCCTGGCCGACAAAGCAAAGGATCGATGCAATCAGGGAGACGCGGAAGGAGCCATGACGTAACAAATCGAGAGGGATCAACGGGGCCGCACTCCTGCGTTCGCGCCAGATCAGTACCGTTGCAAGGCAGGCCGCGCCGGCAAAGAAGAGGGCGGAGATTGCGGGGCGGTGGGGAGCGAGACCTGCGCCGGCCACCGTTGCAACCAGTAACAGACCAATCGCGCCGAAACTGACGGGGTCGATCCGGCGCGGGATGGTCCGGACCCGGGGAAGGGCGCGCGCGGCGAAAAGTACGCAGATTCCGATGGGAAGATTGACCGCGAATAGCCAGTGCCATGATGAAATCGAGAGAATCGTGGCACCCAGCGTGGGGCCGGCTGCCGAAGACAAGGCGACTGCCATGGCGTTCCAGCCGATTGCAGTCCCCAGTCGAGCTCGGGGAACGCTCGCGCGCAGCAGCGCGACGCCGAGTGCCATGATGCACGCGCCTCCCACTCCCTGCACGAAACGAGCAGCAACCAGCCAGTGGAGTGACGGGCAAAGTGCACAAAGTACGGACGAGATGGTGAAGATTGCGGTGCCGGCGGTGAAAACACGTGCGAACCCGCGACTCTCACCGAGGGCCGCGGCGGGCAGCAGCGTCATTACGACGCCGAGTTGATAAGCCGTGATTATGTGTACGACCGACGCCGATGTGACCCGCAGGGATGCTGCGATGACCGGCAGCGCAATGTTCGCGATTGCCGCATCGAGAACGACCAGAACCATGCCGGCGAGAACAGAGGACACAGCCATGCGCCGCGACCACGTGTCCGCGATGCCATCAACCGGGGCAGTCTGTTCCGCGGTCATGGTGCACTCCAGTAGCCTTCGCGCTGTGCGTAACGAGTTACTCTCTTCTCGACGAGGTCCTCGTGCCTGAGATCGCGCTCCGCAAAGCGGAAGAGGAGCGCCGGGCCAGCCACGCAGAGCGTGTCGTGAATATCGCCGGGTAAATAGATCTGGACCTGACCAGGCTTGACGCGGGTTGCGCTGCGTTTGACGAGCCGGATCGTTCCATCCGGCCTTTCTGTGCGGGCATAAGTACCCATTTCACTTTCTCCCTGCTGGACGGCGTAGATGACCCAGCTGCGGCCGTGATCGTGCGGAGGACGGTAAAGATCCACCTTCTCGAAATGCGCCAAAAGCACAAAGTGGTGTCCGGGATCCCGATAGAGTTCGCGGCTCGGGGGCTGATCACGATGCAGATCGGCAAGCCATGGCTCCCGGGTTGAAGCGTTTGCGAGCCCTTCGATTTGGAAGCGAACCGCTTCAACCAGCTCTGTGGTAATCGGTCCCCAGATGGCGCTGATGTTCGCCATTGCGGATTGCAGTGTGTTCGGTGTCATTGTTCCTCTACCTCACGGCAATCGTACGATGAGTTTCGGCCCGGCGAAAAGAGCAATGGTTGCAGGTTATATGTGCATGTAACGCCATGTCATGATAAGCCTCAGCATGTCGAATCCGGATCTCAATCTGCTGGTTGCGCTGGATGTACTTCTGGAAGAAGGCAGTGTGACGGGAGCGGCGGATCGGTTGCACCTGAGTTCCTCCGCGATGAGCCGCACGCTGGCCCGGTTACGCGTTGCGACGGGCGATCCGCTGCTGGTGCGGGCCGGACGCGGTCTGGTGCCGACACCGCGCGCGCTGGAACTGCGGCAGCGGGTCGGCGCTCTGGTTCAGGAGGGGCATGTGCTGCTGCGCCCAGCCGAGGCGCCCGATACTGCAAAGGCGGAGCGCGTTTTCACGATGCGCACGAGCGACGGATTCATCGAAACCTTTGGAGTCCGGGTGCTGGCGCGCGTCAGCGCGGAGGCCCCTCGAATCCGGCTCAATTTTCTGCAGAAGTCCGACAAGGACAGCGCCCCGCTGCGGGAAGGAAGAGTCGATCTCGAAACGGCGGTTGTGGAGCCCTCCATGGGGCCGGAGCTTCGCACGCAGGCGTTGTTCCGGGATCGTCTCATCGGTGTGGTCGGTGCAGCGCATCCGCTGGCCGGGAAAAAGATCACCGGGAAGGATTATACGAGTGCGCGGCACGTGATCGTGTCACGCAGCGGCCTTGACGAGCACGCCGTAGAGGCGAGGTTCCTGCCCGCGAAGCTTACGCGAAATATCGCCGGAGCGGTGGGCGGATTTGCGGCAGCGATTGCTGTGGCAAGGCATTCTGATCTGATTGCCACGGTACCGGAATTTCACACGGCGGCGCTGCGGGAGGGGATGTTTAGTTTTCCTCTGCCTGGGCGCGAGATGGGCTTTACGGTCTCGATGGTTTGGCATCCGAGGCTGGATTCCGATCCTGTCCATCGCTGGCTCAGAGCCTGTATTCGCGCCGTCTGTACGGCGGGGTAGTTGTATCGGAGCAGCATCAGACCGCACATGCCTGCAGACACTTTTCGTGGATGGTAGGATGGCTGAGGCTCGTCAGGAAGCCTCCGTGTCCGCGGGAAGGACAGCGTCCCCTGAAGATTTGTGTTGGTATTAGTTCGATGAACTCTTTTCTGCCCGAACGAGCGGACACCGGGCGCGATGAAAGGAGCTCTTTGTGAATCCATCTTTACCGACTCGCGCTCTTCGCGAGAATCCCGACCTCGATCAGCTCAGGCGGCAGGCGAAGGAACTGCTAAATGCATTTCTTGCCAGTCAGCCGGATGCCGTGGCCGAGGTGAACAGTCATTACCGCGAGGCTGACCCTTCAGCGTTCGCGTTGCACGACGCGCAGCTTGTGCTGGCTCGCGCCTACGGTTTCGAAAGCTGGCCCCGCCTGAAAGGCTACGTCGATGGGGTCACTGTCGGGCGCCTGGGGGAGGCTGCGCGCGCCGGCGACATGGCGGCTGTCCGCGATGTTCTTCGGGTGCGGCCCGAACTGATCGACAGATGCATGTCGGGATCCGATGAGCATCGCGCGCTGCATTATGCGGTGCTGCACCGAAGGCCCGGGATTGTCCGCCTGCTGATGCAGCACGGCGCCGATGCGCGTGCCGGGATTCATCCTCATCGGGACGCGACTGGTCCGCTGACTCTTGCGGTGGAGCGCGGGTATGGCGAGATCGCGGCGATTATTCGGGAAGAAGAGCAGCGGCGGCAGGTGGCAGTGTCTGAGCCCGTTGATTCCGAATTGCCCGCGGGCGTAATTGAGGCGTTGCAGCGCGGGGACGAAGCGGTTGTGATGTCGCTTGTGGAGGAGCGGCCCGAGGCGGTTCGGCTGGCTGACCCGCGGAATGGAGTGACGCTGCTGCATTGTGCGTCGGCGTTTCTGCTGCCGTCGCTGGCGGCCTGGCTGGTGGATCGCGGCGCCGATGTGAACGCAGGTAATAAGACGGGTAATACGCCGCTGGATGTCGTGGGGTCCGCAGGTGGCATTGCCCGGATTGGAAAGAGTAAGAAAGCTGCGGCGATGACGGAATTCCTGCTTTCGCGAGGGGCGGAGCGCACGGCACGGTGGGCCGTTACTACCGGAAATGCGGAATGGGTGCGTACCCGGCATGCCGCGGGAAACCTGGGGCAGCCGATCTATGGATATGAGGGGCTGCTTTCGCTCGCGGTGCGGTATGACCGGCCGGAGATGCTGGCGTTACTGCTCGATCTGGGGTTCGATCCGGATGAGCGGCGGCGCCTGGATCTGGAGCCACCCGAGTATACGTGGGGCCAGCCGCTGCGCCATTGCGCGGAGTTCGGTAAACCGGAAATGGCGAAGACGTTGCTGGCGCGTGGAGCGGATGTGAACGCGCACATCTACGCCGGCGGGACCCCTGTTTTCGCCGCCTACGGCGAAAAGAATCAGAGGATGGTCGATCTGCTGGAGAGTCACGGCGCGTACCTTGACGCGGAGTGCGCGGGCGCTCTGGGGCTGGTGGAGAAAGCGCGCCGGATGCTTGAAGATGAGGCGTCGGGACGGCTGAGGCCGGGAATCATTCCGCAGTGGGCGGCCGGAAAGTCCGTGGCGGAAGTGCTGCTGATGCATGGAGCGGGTACGCCGAAGATTCTTCAAATGGCGCTGGAACGCATTGATCGCGCGCGGGACGATTCCTGGTGGTTTGGAAAGCTGTCCGATGCGCGTGGGAACGTGGAGTGTTTGCGAGCGGTTCTGGATCGATGCGATCCGAATGTTCGTGGGGCGTTCGGCCGAACGATCCTGCATGATGTGGCGGCGAACTGGTGCAGTTCCGATGACCGCCTGGGGCCGGCGAAGATGCTTCTGGATGCGGGCGCGAGACTCGACTTGCGGGACGAGCTGCTGCGGAGCACTCCGCTCGGGTGGGCGAGCCGGTGGGGGCGCGTCGACCTGGTGAAGCTGTATCTGAAGCGCGGCGCCGATCCGATTGAAGCCGATTGTGAACCGTGGGCCCGACCAAGGGCATGGGCGCAGAAGATGAAGCATCCGGACATTGTTGCGGTGCTGGATTCGCACCTGGCATAGGGCTCGGCTAGCGTTACGAAAAAAATCGTTGCACTTGTATATAAATCGTAGTACGCTGGCTTCAGATGCCGCCGAAGACTTCTGATACGCCTCTTCCTACCCACGCCGAACTGGATATCCTGGCGGTGCTCTGGCGCCTGGGCGCGGCTACGGTTCGCGACGTCCATGACGAATTAGGCAAGGACAGTGGCTACACCACCACGCTCAAGCAGATGCAACTCATGCTGAGCAAGGGCTTGCTGATGCGTGAAGAACGGTTTGGCGTTCACGTATACCAGGCGGGTATTCCGAAAGAGCAAACGCAGAAGCAGATTTTGGGCGACCTGATGAATCGGGCATTCGAAGGATCGGCACGAAGCCTCGTCATGGGCGCGCTGGCGGCAAAGCCGGCATCTCGGGATGAGCTGGACGAGATCAGGCGGATGATCGAGGCGGCGGAGAAGGGGAGACGGAAATGATTACGACGTGGATTGACCGCGGAGTCGTTGACAGGCTGGGCTGGACATTGATTCACTTCATCTGGCAGGGGGCCGGGATTGCGCTGTTCTACGGCGCTGCGCGAAAGCTGTTTCCTCGTCCCGAGGCGGCACAGGGCCGGTACCTTCTTGCGTGTTCCGCACTGGTGGTCATGATGGCCGCACCGATTCTTACCTACGTCAGGATGAATTCACCACACGCGAGTGAATTGCATGTTTCCCCGGTGGTAATCGCGTCTGCCGTCAGGGTTCCGCTGCCGGAACAGCCTTTCCAGACGGTGCCGACTGCTCCCGCGCCCACGTGGCGCGGCGACTTCATGCCGGGGCTGGTTGTGGCCTGGTTTGGCGGCGTCATCTTCCTCTCTCTGCGTCTGGTCGTGGGGGTGCGATCAGCGGTTCGCCTCCGTTCGTATGCAGTGCGTCCCGCACCTCGCGAATGGCAGGATCGGCTCGATCGTCTTCGCGACCGCCTCGGCATCACGCGTGTGGTTTCGCTCTGCGTTTCCGGCACGATGAAGATTCCCGTCGTGATTGGATG
Source organism: Acidobacteriota bacterium (assembly GCA_048498815.1). Taxonomy (GTDB): domain Bacteria; phylum Acidobacteriota; class Terriglobia; order Bryobacterales; family Bryobacteraceae; genus BOG-234. Next base: position 16,646 of record JBEHXG010000007.1, read on the forward strand.
GCTTCGGCCCGTGGTTCTGATACCGGCCGGTGCGCTCAGCGGGCTGCCTTCCGAATGGATTGAAGCATTTCTTGCACATGAGCTCGCGCATGTGCGTCGCGGCGATTACGCAATGAACATCATGCAGAAGATCGCCGAGGGGCTCCTGTTCTACCACCCGGCAGTGTGGTGGATCTCGCGCGAGATTCGGGAAGAGCGGGAGCTTTGCTGTGATGACATCGCGCTTGGCGTGCAAAGTGACCGCATCGAGTATGCGCGCATGCTGGCGGGATTTGCCGCGGGGCATCCGAATCAATCCTCTCCCGTGCTGGCGCTGACCGGCGGTTCGCTTCGGCGCCGCATTGCGCGCCTTCTCGGTCAGACATCATCCGAGCCCCGCGATCCCGCGGGATCGGGCGTTTTAGCCGGCGCACTGCTGCTGGCGAGCTTCGGGGCGCTTGGATTGTGGGCGCAGACTGCGGAGTCGCGTCCGCATTTCGATGTCGCCTCCGTGAAATCAAACCGCTCGGGTACGGGTGTCGATCACGTTCAGATCGGCGGGGGGACGGTGACCATTCAAAACGTTTCGCTGAAGCGTCTGATCGGTATGGCGCACGGCGTGCCAGAGGGACGCAATTATCTTTTTTCCGGCCCGGAATGGCTCGATTCGGAAAACTTCGATGTGTTGGCGAAATACTCCGCGGATACTCCGGGCGATCAGGTGCTCCCGATGCTGCAGCGTGAACTCGAAGAGCGATTCTCGCTTCGCCTGCACCGGGAGAAGAAAGAGTTTACGGCTTATGCGCTTCTGCTGGTAAAGGACGGTCCTAAATTCAAGCCTTCGACGCGTCAGGGTGGGCCTTACCGATTCAGCGTGCAGAACGGGCATGCAGTTGGTTCGGCGATCACAATGGGGATGCTGGGCGATCGGCTCTCGCGTCCGGACTTTGGCCTGGACCGTCCTGTAGTGGATCAGACGGGCCTGAGCGGAAGCTTTGACATTACATTCGACTGGAAACCGGGCGAGCCGGACGCGCCTTCCGCGTCGTTATTTGCCGCATTGCAGGAGCAGCTTGGGCTGAAGCTTGAAGCACGGAAGATTCCGCTGGAGGTGTTAGTGGTGGATCACGCCGAAAAGGTTCCGAAAGAGAATTAGGATTTCCCTGGCGTGCCCGGGTCCGGCATGTCGCGGGCACGCTCTCAGTCCGGCGTAGGCTTCCCGGCGCGATCAATAACAATCGTCTCGACCGGACCTTTTCCGGCTTCCAGTTTCAATCCAAGTTGTCCCACGGATGTAATGATTGTCGAGATGACGTCGGGATGCGGATCGCCCGAGAGGTAATCGTAACGGAAATCATAGAACCCCGTGATCCCGGTCCGATCCAGCACCGGTCGCCCCACGTAGGCACTTAGACGGTCGGCCAGAATCGGCATTGTCACGTTCTTGCCGGCAATTCCGTCACCTCGAACATCGCCATTGTTGGGGCTTCCGACCCAGGAAAAATCGCTTACGGTAGCCGTGGGCTCCAGCTTGAGTGTTCTGTTGCCTTTAGCCAAAATATATACGGGACCCGTCCTGACTTCGCGATGAAATCGCAGTTGAAACCGATCTGCCAGGAGCGTCAGCAGCATCTCTCGCTGCTCGGCATTCATCGGTGCGTTAGGAACCGAAGGATTTGCCTTGCTCGACGGTGAGGAGGCCGGAACCCTGCAGTCCATGTCGTACCTGTCGGTGTGAATCCAGCCCGGCCCACCGTCAATCTGGAATGACTGGATGTCCAGAGCGTTCTCAATCAGCATCTCCAGTGTGGAGTGACCGAAACGGACCCGCCCTCCGGGGTAAGTGAGATACCCGAGCAAGCCCGCTGGAGGGGACAACTTTATCGAGGCGACCTCGAACGCCCGGCTGCCGGTCGGGAACTGCGCCACTAATTGCGCGGGCGCCCATGCCGCCGCGCCGATCATTACACACACTGCCAGTCGCATCGTCACCTTCCGCAATGGTACGCCACAGGCTGTGAGGAAGGGAGTGTCCGGCTGTGCGCCGGTGTAGGATGTCATCAGGTCATCTAATCCGGAGCAATCACATGAACATCCGTCGCCTCCTGCTGAAACGCTGCCTGCTGTTTATGGGACTTCTTATTTCAGCCATCGGCCTGCAACAGCCGAGCTCAGCGGCCGATCTCTCAAAGTTCCGGCGCATTGAGCCGCAATTTATTGCCGCGCTCGGTGATCCTTCCGCTGCTTCCGGCAACGGGGCGCAGGAATGGGGCTTCTGGGATAAGGACCCCGGGCCGCGCGCCTGCAAACTCGATCACTATCCTCAATTGAAGGCGACCGGCGTAGCGCCGGCGCAGTGGAAATTCGACGCTTCGGACTGGTGGCTGGAAGAGCACGGGCTGATCATGGAAAAGCCCACGTTCCCTCTGGCGGCGGGGAAGTATCTGGTCACGGGGGATCGCGATACCACGACTGTGCTGACGGTGTATCCGAAAGACAAGAGTGGCAATCAGCGATGGGAACTTGCCGATGGGGCGACACTCTATGATGTGACCCATCTTGGATGCCGTTCCGCGCGGTATAGGCCGGCGAAGGATGCCGGTGCGTGTTCACCTGCCAATGCTCCGGCCAGGGGTTTTCCGGTGAATCCGGGGGCGGCCATGCCGCCAGTGAACGGCTGCCACAAGAAGGACTACACGGTTCTGATCGTAGTGGGTTTGCCGGCGAATCGCTGAGCGAAGGATGCGGCAGAGCAACGCCGAAGCGTCAATGTTCCCGATTCTCTCCGCAAGCGGTTCGCCTGGCGCGATGGTGGAAGGCGATGTTGCGCCGATCTCATCGATCCTGGTAAAGCCAGCCTCCGCAATCTGTAATCTCGATTGCGAGTACTGCTTTTATCTGGACCGCGAGACCGATCCTTATTCCGCGCAGGGGCAGCGCGTGATGTCTCCCGAGACGCTGGAACGGTTGGTGGAGGGTTATCTCCCGTATTCCTATCCGCAGTCTTCTTTCGGATTTCAGGGCGGCGAGCCTACCCTGGCCGGACTCCCGTTCTTTGCCTCCCTCGTTGCGCTGCAGAAGAAACACGGCAAGTCAGGGCAGATCGTCAGCAACACGATTCAAACGAACGGCGTCCTGCTGGATCGCGCCTGGTGCGAATTATTTCGCGACTACAACTTCCTGGTCGGCCTTTCGCTGGACGGCCCGGAGGATATCCATGACCGCTATCGCTACAACAAAGCCGGTCACCCGACCTGGGCGAAAGTTGTAGAGGCCGCGCAAATGATGCAGGCCACCCAGGTGGATTTCAATATCCTGTGCGTGGTGAGCAAGGCGAATGTGCAGCGTTCACGCGATGTCTACAAATTCTTTCGGAAACTGGGAGTCCGGCACATGCAGTTCATCCCGCTTGCGGAGTTTCATTCCGACGGGACGCCCCTGCCGTTCACCATCGATGCCGAAGAGTACGGACGGTTCCTGACGCGAATTTTCGATCTGTGGTGGCCGGAACGTAGCGAGGTCCGCGTGCGTTTTTTCGATAACATCGCCGAAGCAATCGCCGGACAAAGGCCGGGAACCTGCACGATGCACGAGAGCTGCGACAGCTATGCCGTAGTGGAATACAACGGCGACGTGTATCCGTGCGATTTCTTTGTTGAGAGTGAGTGGAAACTCGGAAACATCCTTAATGACAGCTGGGGGGAAATCTCACGGCGTCAGCGCCGGCACTCGTTCGCGCAGAAGAAATCCGTACCGAGAGCCGAGTGCACGCAATGCGAGTACAGGCAGATCTGTCATGCGGGCTGTCCCAAGCTGCGACACACGCGAAACCAGAGGTTTGACGACCTGGACTGGTTCTGTGGCTCTTATAAGAAGATCTTTGCCAAAGCAGTTCCTCCACTGACGAGGGAACTCGAAAACATCACTTCGGGTATTACCAGAACCAGGTAGCCACGATGCGCGGCGGCGAGGAACTTTGCCCGATGACTTTGGTGGCGACGATCACTTCGAGATTCTTTTCGTCCCAGCCGGACGGCGCAAGGCGGGCCAGTTCCTTCATGTGAGCGGAACTGGTGACGAACTCCGTGGCTGCGGTCGAGCCCCATTGCCAGAGTCCCGCGACGACGACGACACGCTCGCCCGTGGTGCGGTCCACGGTGCTTGCCACGAGGCCGTAATCCTCCGTTACCGATGGTGACTCGGCGACCCATTTTCGGGATGGATCCCGATGATCGACAATCGCATGGAGACCGGGGGTGTTGACGAAACCGTAGCGGAGAGACTCGGTCAGACGCAGGGTCCACTGGTTATTGAAAGCTCCGATCAGCACGACCGGCCCTTCGCGCAGACCGGCAAGGTCGATCGCCGGACTCATACGAACACGCCATGGCTTCTTGTCGTTGTGGAGGAAACCGCTGATCATCGCCATTGAAATCGCGGCAGGAAGTCCGACGCGCTCAGGTTGGGGAATGGCTGCGGTCTCGGTTGCGATCTGGTCCGATGCGGCCGATCTGGCCGCGGGTGCACCGGGGATGACGAACGTCACGTCACCGGGCGACTGGAGGACCGGGCGCCAGAACGATTCGAGCGGATCGGTGCGAAACGCCTTCAACGAGACGACAGCGGCCAGACTACATAGAACGAGACCGATTATGACCAGGGCGACAGGCCCCGGGAACGGCCGGGACGCACTGGTCAAATGTCCGTCGATCGCTGCGACCGCGGGTACCGGAAGGATATCGCGGCTGACTTCGGCGGACGGCGCGGCCTTGTGGATTTCCGCCACGTAGGAACCGGCAGGAAGATCGATGCGCAGTTCGCCGTTGTGCTCCGGCTGACGATAGTACTCGGCGATCCTCTTGCGAACCTCAACGGCGGTGGTACGGACGATCGGGTCCAGGTTGGTGTCGTAGTCCGGGTTTCTGCCAAAGATACTGACCCCGACAAAGCGTTCCTTCAGGTGCTGATCGGAATTCTCGAGGGCGGCTTCGACGCTGAAACGCAGCAGCTTCGGATACCGGTTGCTGTTACGAAACAGAGAACTGGCCAGGATGCGTTCAAGCTGCCCGAGCACGGCCCGACGGTCTTCGTCCGTTAGGGGGCGCCAGACCGCAATCACGGACGCCTTTGCGCCGGATGGTTCAGTTCGAGCGGTCGCCAGGTTTCACTCCTCTTAAAGCTCTCCGAACTATATCAGCAGGGGGCTCCGGAGGCAATCGAGAGGAAGGGCTCCAAATGAATTGGAAGTGGATCGAATGATTGTTTTCATTGGGATGGCGACGTATCAATACGTTGTAAAGCCGTATTAAGACTTGATCCGGCACGCCTTACCGGTTAGCGTCAACAGATGAGGCTCAGGACTTGCCGGAACGAAGAGGTGCTATGAAGGAAGCCGGTATGAACAGGCGAGATTTCGGCAGGCTGGCTCTGGCAACGATTCCCGCCGCGACGGCGATGGCCGCTGAAAAGCCGCATTCGGTGTACGGCGGGGTGGAAATCGGGGTAATCGCGCCGTACAGTTTCCGCGGACTGGGAACGGATGCCGAGGCCACTCTGAAGAATTTGCTGGAGATTGGATTCAGCGCGACGGAACTGCAAAGCAGCATGGTGGAGTCCTTTGCCGGAGTGCCGGCGTCGGGCGCGGGGCGCGGCGGCGGCCGTGGCGCCGCGGGAGCCGCTCCGAGTCCGGAGCAGGTGGAAGCGCGGAAAGCCGTGAAGGACTGGCGGCTCTCGGTCTCGATGGACAAATTCAAAGCACTGCGCAGGATGTACAACGACGCGGGCGTGAGGATCTACGCGTTCAAGATCGTTGTGGGGCAGCCGGTCTTCACTCCGGAGGAATACGACTACGCATTCAATGTGGTGGAGGCGTTGGGCGCGAACCAACTCACGATGGAGGTGCCTTTGACGAACGGGGAGCCGGATGGCGCTGTCACAAAAATGGTGGGAGACATCGCGGCGCGGCGAAAGATCATGGTGGGGTACCACGCTCACGCGCAGCTAAAGCCACCGGCAACGATGTGGGATGAAGCGCTCACCCAATCGAAGTTCAACGGAATCAATTTCGATATGGGGCACTACGTGGCGAATACGAATCTCAGCGCCATTCCGTTTATCCAGAAGCACCATGACCGCATCACCAGCATGCATCTGAAGGACAGGAAGTTCAATGCCGGGCCTGCGACGCCATTTGGCGAAGGGGACGCTCAGGTTGCCGACGTCCTTCGATTACTCAGGAAAGAGAAGTATGGTTTCCCCGCATCGATGGAGTTCGAGTATCAGGTTCCCGCGGGCTCCAGCGTGATGGCGGAAATCGGAAAGTGCATGAAGTTCTGCCAGGAGACGCTCGCCTGATCCTATGAATAAAAGCTTTCTGAAGTTTATCGGTATTGCCTGCTGCGCGGCATTGACTCTGCTCGCCCAGGAACCGCCAGCCGCCGGGCGCGGGCGCGGCGGCAGGGGAGGCGGAGGCCGGGGTGGTTCGAACGAAATCAACGCGGATGGGAATGCTCAATTCGGCGGCGGTTTCTATCCGGTGCAACAGCCGCCGCCGCCGGATGTCGCCGCTCGTGGGAAAGCTCTATGGGAAGGGACGTGCGCTTCCTGCCATGCGGCAGATTTGAGAGGAACCGATAAGGGGATCAATTTGGTTCGCGATCAGCTTTTGATGGACGACCAGAAGGGCGAACTCATCGGCAAGTTTCTCGAACAGCCTCACGCCGTAGGGTCGGCGCCGAAGCCGAACTGGACGCCGCAGCAGATTTCCGATGTTGTGGCGTATATGCACACGTTTTTCATGTATCTCAACACGATATTGCCGCCGGGCAGCATCCTTGTGGGAGACGCGACGGCCGGCGAAGCCTATGTGAAGGCGCACTGCCTGAACTGCCACGGGCTGACGGGTAAAGGTTCGACGGCGTCTTCGCTCGCGGGGATTGGCTCGCGGGTTACCGATCCCAGAGCGCTGCAGAACCGGTTCGTAGCGGGCGGTGGCGGGGGCCGCGGCGGCGGGACTGCGGTGACGGTGACGATCACGATGCCGGATGGAAAAAAAATCGAAGGACCACTAGTTCACAAGGACGATTTCGAAGTGGTTATCCGGGACCCCGACGGGATCACGCGCTCGATCGCGAGAAACGGGAATGTGCCGAAAATTGAAATCCACGATCCCCTGCAGGGGCATCGCGATTTATGGCTCGTCTACAGTGACAAGGACATCCACAACGTGACGTCGTATCTGGTGACGCTGAAATGAGGAAGAATATTTCGGGTTTCATTACGCGGGCGAGCATCGTCTTCATCGCGCTGGGAGCGGGGGCTCTTCACGGGCAAGGGCCCGTCGATCCGGCGACGCTGCTGAAGCCGCTGGGAGACTCCTGGCCGACTTACTCCGGCGACTACAGCGGACGACGGTATAGCTCGCTCACGCAGGCCAACCAGGCGACAGTGAAAAACCTTTCGCTGGCGTGGATGGCGCGGGTACAGGGCGGAGCGGCTGGCGGTGGGGGCGGCCGCGGCGGCGCAGGCGGCGGGGGCACTATCATTGCGGGCGAGGGTCCGGATTCGACGCTGACCGCCGCAGCCGCAACGCGAATTGGGGCGGCGATCCTGGAGGTGGAGGGCATTCTCTACTTCTCGACACCGAACAACGTGTGGGCGATGGACGCGCGGGACGGACGGGAACTCTGGCACTTCTTCTGGAAGCACCGCGGCGGTACGCTGATCGGCAATCGCGGCGTGGGCATGTATGGCAACTGGCTGTTTTTTGAGACCCCTGACGACTTTCTGGTATCGCTCGATGCGCGCACGGGCAAGGAGCGATGGCACAAGCCGATTGCGGATTTCCGGGCGCAGTACTTTTCCACGATGGCTCCCGTGGTGATCGGGAATCACATTCTGGTGGGTACGGGCAACAATCTGGATGAGCCGGCGTTTCTTCAGTCATTCGACCCGGAGACCGGCAACGTGCAGTGGAAGTCGTTCATGAACCCGATGAAGGAGGGCGATCCGGGTCTCGACACATGGCCGAATCTGGATGCCGCGCAGCATGGCGGCGGCCAGACCTGGATTCCGGGCGCCTACGACCCGGAGACGCATCTTTACATCGTAGGCACGGCAAATCCCACGCCGGCGTATACGGTCGGGCGCGGCGACGGTGACAATCTCTTCACGTGCTCGCTGGTTGCGATCGACGTGAACACCGGAAAGATGAAGTGGTACTTCCAGACGTCGCCGCACGAGACGCATGACTGGGATTCCACCGAGACTCCGATTCTGGCGGACGCGATGTTTGGCGGACGAATGCGGAAGCTTGTCATGCAGGCAACACGCAATGGGTACTTCTTCGTGCTGGATCGCGTGACCGGCGAGCATCTGATAACGGCTCCGTTTGCGCAGGCGAACTGGGTGGCTTTTGTCGATAAGGAAGGGCATCCGCGAAGAAATCCGGAAAAGGATCCTACCGTGCCAGGCTCGCTGGTCAGCCCGACGAATGGCGGATCGACGAACTGGCCACCGCCGGCCTATAGTCCTGAAGCGGGTTTGTTTTACGTTCGCGAAAATAACGGGTTCGCGATGTACTACCTGACAGAGACGGATCCACGGGGTGCGATGGGTTTGGGCGGCAAGCAGGAAGACACCGTCGGCTCGCGCGGAAACTTCGTGACGGCGATCGACTACAAAACCGGCAAGATCGCCTGGCGGCGTGAAAGCGCGGGTGGAGGAGGATTGCTGACGACCGCGGGTAAGCTGTTGTTCGCGGGCGACGGGACCAGTCTTATCGCGTATGACGTGGTGACGGGTAAGCCCTTATGGCATTCGCGCATCGGAGGCGTCTCCAACGCTCCGGAGACGTATCTGCTCGATGGGCATCAGTACGTCACCGTCGCGGTGGGCGATATGATCATGGCGTTTGTGATGAACTAAGGAGCCCCGTGAATACAGGCATCAACAGAAGGACTTTTATCGGCGGCGCGATTGCGGGGGCGGCGGGCGCCACCGCAGCTTGCGGCGTGGCGAAACGTGACCGGCGCCCGAATGTGGTTTTCATTCTGGCAGACGATCAGCGCTGGGATTGTCTGAGCTGCGCCGGCCATCCGACGCTGAAGACTCCCCATCTGGACCGGATCGCGAACGAGGGAGTCCGCTTCTCGAACGCGTTCAGCACAACGTCTCTGTGTTCGCCAGCCCGCGCCAGTTATCTGAGCGGACTTTACGCGCACAGTCACGGCGTAATCAATAATTTCACGGACTATCCCAAAGACCTTCCCAGCTATCCGCGTCAGCTTCAGGCGGCAGGCTATGAGACCGCCTACATCGGCAAATTCCACATGGGCGAACAGTTTGATGACCCGCGTCCGGGATTCGATTACTGGGCAAGCCATAAAGGCCAGGGCGCCTATTACGACACGGAATTCAACATTAACGGCAACCGCCAGGTGATGAACGGGTATTACACGCATCGTGTGACCGAACTGGCAGTGGACTGGCTGAAGAAGCCGCATCAGAAGCCGTTCATGCTGGTGCTGGGCCATAAGGCTCCGCACATGCTCTGCACGCCGGAGCCGAAATACGAGCACTCGTTCGATCAATTCCCGGCCAACCGCCCGGCAACTGCGGACAACACAGGCAACGGCAAGCCGGAGTGGTTGCAGGAGCGGCTTAAGACCTGGCATGGCATAGACGGACCCCTGTATGGGTCAAAGGATTATGCGGATTTCCTGCGTCGATATCTGAGTACGATCCGGTCGGTGGACGACAGCGCCAGCCAGATCTATGACACGCTTCAGGCAAGCGGCGAACTCGACAACACAATTCTTATCTTTGCTGCCGATCATGGTTTCCTCCTGGGCGAGCATGGCTGCGTGGATAAGCGGGTGATGTATGAGGAGAGTATTCGCGTTCCCCTTCTGGTTCGCTACCCGGAATTGATTCAGAAGCCCGCGGTGTTGAATCAGATGGTGCTGAATATCGATTTTGCTCCCAGCGTGCTCGATGTCTGCGGCGCCGATCCGTTGCCGAAGGCGCATGGTAAGTCGTGGAAGCCGCTCCTGCAGAACCCGCAGACGCCAGGGCGGAAATCCTGGTTTTACGAATACAACTACGAAAAGGAATTCCCGTATACGCCGAATGTGCGGGGCGTCCGGACCGAAGAGTGGAAATACATGCACTCTCCGAACGGGGATGGTGGGCCGGATAAGTACGTGGCGGAATTGTACAACCTGAAGGACGATCCGTTGGAGACGAAGACCCTCATCAACTCGCCGGAGATGAAGCCAAAGGTTGAGGAGCTGAAGGCCGAACTGGCGAGACTGCAGCAGGAAGCCGAGGCGTTGCCGGATCGAATGCCTGTGAATCCCGAGATCAGGATGGAAATGCCGGATCAGAAGATCCGATAGCCAATCGCGGGCTCATTCGTCGCTATTCCGGATGATTATTCCTCCGTCGGAGTACCAGCGCGTAATGTGTCGCCGCCGGCTACTGTCATGGCGTCAGAGGATAGGGAAGACCGCGGCTCTTCGTCAACGCGGATTTTTCAGTTGGCGATGGAAATTTGCGAGTCAGTGGGAGGGGAAGGGCCGATTGCTGCGTTAGCGGGTGATTGGCGGCGATCCGGGCCTTTCGACCCGAACACCCTCCGCCATTGGCGATAGAATTACTCTTATGCGTCTCTCTCCATTGGTGGGTGTTTGCGGCTTGTTGTGTCTGGGCCTTGCGCTTCTGGCGCAAAGCGCTCCCGAGGCCGGCACGATTACGGCCGGCGGCGATACGAAGTTCAGCGCCGGAGCGAACCTGGTGAACGTGCTGTTCACGGTGACCGATCGCAAAGGGCGTTTCGTTACCGATCTGACGCAGAACGATTTCGACGTCATCGAAACCAAAAAGCTGCAGTTCATCAAGCAGTTCACGGCAGAGTCGGACCTGCCGCTGCGGCTGGCGCTGCTGGTGGATACGAGCAACAGTATTCGCGAGCAGTTCCGCTTCGAGCAACAGGCGGCCATCCGATTTTTGAATGACGTGATGCGGCCGAAGGAAGATCGCATGCTGCTGGTCAGTTTCGATACAACACCGGAGCTGATTACCGATCTCACCGGCAACATGCAGACCCTCGAAAAAGGCATCAACAGCATGCGGCCAGGCGGCGGCACGTCGCTTTACGACGCGATCTATTTTGCAGCGAAGGAAAAGCTGATGCTCGATCAGCCGCGCGAGAAGTTCCGCCGCGCCATGATCCTCATCAGCGATGGCGACGACACGCAGAGCAGGTATACGCGCGATCAGGCGCTCGAAATGGCACAGAAAGCCGATACCGTCATCTACGCGATTTCAACGAACAACACACGCTCTGACAAAGAGGGTGACATGGTACTGAAGTATCTGACGGAAGAAACCGGCGGCCAGGCGTTCTTTCCGTTTAAGGTGGAAGACCTGGATCAGTCGTTCGAAAACATTGCGAACGAACTACGGCACCAGTACAACATCTTCTATCGGCCGGAACCGCTGAAGGCCGATGGGCTCTATCACAAAATTGACGTTCGCGTGAAGACACGCAAGGACCTCATTGTCCGGGCGCGTAAAGGCTACTACGCGAACTTCGAGTAGATCGGCTTATACTTTCGGGGCCGGCGCGGGCAGGTCTCTGGCCACGCAGGCATCGTTGAATCCGTTGCGGTGCGAGCCATCGCAGAAGGGCTTATTCTGCGACATGCCACAGCGGCAGAGGCCGATTACCCTGCGTCCCGCAAGGCCGAAGGCCTGACCCTGGGGATCCACGATTTCGAAGTCGCCTTCGATGCGTATGGAGCCGTTGTTGTTGATCGTAATCTTCGTATCTGCCATGGAATCACGATGCTAACATGGCACGCTATTTTTTCGCGGGACTGTCCGGAACCGTTTCCTGGTAGGTGATGGTGGAATCGGCTCCGAAGCGCTTGTAGTTCTGATAGCGGACCACCATGCGGATGCGCTGATCCGCGCCGTTGGGGAAGTGCAGGACGTCGTCGGCGTGCGTGTAAGTCGGGAACCAGTACTTGCCGTCGACCTGCTCGCGGTAGGTTTCAAACGTCGGGAATTGATGGTCTTTGCTGATGATGCCGACGGCCTTGCCGCGGGTCTTGACGATCTGGAAATCACGGTCGTCTACCCAGATGGTGCCTTCAAAGTAGCGTTCGCCCTTCACCATCTTTCTCGGTTTTACGGTGAAGGAGTAGCACGGGATTTCGTCCACATTCTCTTTGCCGAGATAGTTCAGGTCGTATTTCGCGACGTCTTCGGAAGTGAGTACAAAGGGCTGGACGTTGCGGAGATCCTGCTCATCCTGGGGGTCGAGAGTGATGTGCCTCAGTGAGATAACCGGCGCGTAGATCACCTTTTCGCTGCGCATTTTATTGGGACCGAATACGATGTCCGAGGTGATTTCCCAGGAGCCCTCCGGCCGCCCGGAACTATCGAGTTCCTCCATCTTCACTACCTGGCGATAAGTGTAGTTTTCGCGCGCCTTGCGGAATTCGGATTCCCTGGCGGCGAAGCGGCGAATGATCTCATCGGGGCTGGGCGTGGCGGAAGATGCGGCGGAGGGCGCCGTCTGGGCGCGGCTGCCGGCAGCGATCAGAAACGCGCCTACGGCAAAGGAGTAGATGAGCGGTCGCAGCGTCATAGCTCTATTATGCGACGGTTCGGAAACGCTATTGGTTGCAGCTACCGCGGTGCGGGGGTCGGGGCCGGGGCAAGCGGCTTTTCTTCGGGCGCGCCTGCTGACTTGCCTCCGAGCCCGAGGCCAATCAGCGCTGGGGCGGTGATCTTACCGGTAGCGCCAAGCTGGTGATCCATCTGGAAGCGCTGCATGGCCGCGGAGGAGTCGGCATCCCAGACGCCGCTCGGCTCGCTTTTCAGATAGCCTTTATCGACGAGCGCCTGCTGGATTTCTTTGTAGCGGTCCGGTGTGGGGGCCTGCTGGCGCGTTCGCCACGTAACGGCGGGCGTTTTCTTTGTGGATTTCGACTTCGAAAGCCGGGCTGCGGTGGATTTCACAGACTTCGCTTTCGCGGGCGCCTTCTTGGCGGCTGCCTTACCTGTGCTCTTTGATTTCGACGGGGACCTGGTCGTTGCGGCAGGCGTCAACAAAGCGAAGCCCAGCAGAGCGGCGAGAAGTGAAGCGAAAACGATCGCGGAATATCTCATGGGAAGAAAAAAAGACGGGGGCGAAACCGCCCCCGTCTGGTTATTGTACGACTGGTGTATCCGTTAGTTGGATGCTCCAGGCAGTTTGCCGGCCGCAAAGAGCGGCTGCCAGCCTCCACCGCCGCGGGGACCGTTATTTGCCTGCCGCGCGAATCGGAAGGCCACCGAGTCGCCCGGCTTCAGCGCCGATTGGATGCGGGTTACATCCGCGGGACTGTTGATCGTCTGCCGGTTGAGTTCCAGGATGATATCTCCTTTTTCGAGGCCGATCTGATCTGCGAAGGAGCCTGATTCAATTGACTGAATCTCCACCGCGCCAGGACCGTTGTATCCCATGCCCTGTTTCGCCGAAACGGACAGACCGCCGATGGTGATACCAAACTTCTGCACGCCTTCTCCACCGTTCTTTTCATCGGAGGAGGTTGCGGGCGTTCCGCCCTCGGCGAACGTTCTGGCCCGGTCGGCAACGACCACGCTCAGCGTCATCGGCTTCTTGTCGCGCATGATGCCGATCTTCACGGTGGTGCCAACGGAGCTGTCGGCCACCAGGTCAATCAGATCCTGGCCTTTCGCGATCGACTTGCCGTTGATCGAGACAATTACGTCCTGGGGCTTCATGCCGGCTTTTTCCGCCGGCCCGTCCTTTGTGACTTCCTTGACGAATACGCCTTTGCTTACACCGCCATAGACATCCAGCAGCGCGGGCGTCTGCGTCGGATCTTCATTGAACGAGATTCCGATGGAGCCGCGTGTCACTTTGCCTTCCCGGATGATGTTGTTGTAGACCTTTACCACCGTGTTGCTGGGCATGGCGAAACCAATACCCTGGTAGCCGCCGCTTTCGCTCGCGATCATTGTGTTGATTCCGATGACCTCGCCGTTGATATTGATCAGCGGGCCGCCGCTATTGCCGGGGTTGATCGCCGCATCCGTCTGAATGAAGTGCTGGAAGCTGTTGCGCGTCGGGCTGGAGGAAGGCTCGGGAACGTCGCGCGAAAGAGCGCTGACGATGCCTGCGGTTACCGTCGCCTGGAAACCCAGAGGCGAACCAATCGCAACCGCCCAGTCGCCGACCTGAAGTGCATCGGAGTTGCCGATCTTTGCGGGAATCAGATCCTTCTTATCGATCTTTATGACGGCGAGATCGGTGAGCGAATCGGTGCCGATCACGCGGGCAGGATATTCGGTGTCGTCGTTGGTGAACTTCACCGTAATCTTAGTCGCTTTTTCGACCACGTGATTGTTGGTGACGATATATCCGTTGCGGTCGACGACCACGCCGGAGCCGAGCGCGTGCTGCGGACCGGCATCGCCGCCGAACGGATTGATCTGCAGTCCCCCGCCGTTACCTCCACCACCGAAGAAGCGGCGGAAGAGATCATCCGGGGTATTGCCGTTATCGTCGCCGTTAGGGTCGACCTGCTGCTGGCGGCGGCGTCCGTTGCCATTACGAGCCTGCGGCGACGAGTTTGCGCGCGAGCCGATTTCCACGGAGATGTTGACAACCGACGGTTCGAGCTTCTTCGCAATCACCGCAAAGGAACTCTGCATCTGGCTGGGGCTGGGGATGGTGAGCGGAGTAGCATCGGGTGCGCCGCCCTGATCCTTTGCGTGCGCTCCGGTCTGGACCACCGTCCCGATTAGGACGCCGATCGACAGAGTAAAGAGAATCATCGTGAACGAAAGGAACTTCTGGTTCCGTACCTTTTCGTAAAAAGTCATGGCTGTAGTGTCTCCGGTTTTACTTTGCATTTCCTTCAGATGGCTTTGGTTTCAGAAATTGGGGCTCGCGCGGGTTTGAGTTCCACCAGCAGAATGCCTGCAAGGATCAGTCCGGCGCCTATTTTACCGCGATTGGACAAAACTTCTCCGGTCACCACATAGGAGGTGAACCACGCCACGGCGGGCTCGAGCGCCAGAATCAGCGCCGTGCGGGTGGGCGAGAGATGCTGCTGCGCCCACGCCATCGTCGTAAACGCCAATGCTGTGGCGAGCAATCCGGTAGCCACGATGGCGGCCCACGAAGCGGGAGAGTTAGCGAACCGGACCGGTCCGAAGAAGAGGCTGCAGAGGATTCCCAGCACTGCTGCTACCGCCATCTGCATAATCACCAGGGTTTCGAATCCGACGGTTCGGGAGTAGTGTCCAATCACAACAATATGAAGCGCGAAGCCTGCCGCGCAGAGCAAACTCAGGATGTCGCCGGTGCTCATTTCGAATTTACCGGTGGGTAAGGTCATCATCACCATGCCAAAGGAAGCGATCAGGATTCCGGCAACCTCAAAGTTTCGCGGTCTGCTTCTATAGACGAGGGAGTTTGCCAAAGGTACCATCGGCACGGAAAGGCCCGTAAGGAAGGCTGATTTTGAAGGGGTTGTGAGGGCCAGGCCTTCCGTCTGCAGGACGAAAGCCCCGAAGAGTAAGGCTCCGGCGAGCAGACCGGGATAGATACCGGCCCGGCGAAATTTCCGGCCGTAGATGGCGCCGAGAACCAGCGCGGCAATGGTGAAGCGCGCCGCCAGGAAAAAGAAGGGCGAAATCGTCTCCAGCGCGGCTTTGACTACCACGAACGTGGAGCCCCAGATCACGGTTATGGCGAAGAGGGAGAGTTCTGCCGCTCTTTGCCGGCGCGGGCGCATGCCGGACCCGGCTCGCTGTTTACGCGGTGGCATTATCCGATTCGGACAACAGCACCACGGCGGTCAGGAGGGCGCGCTTCAGGCCGAGATCGCGCCCGGTGGGCCGATACCACTCGGCGGCGGTGTGTGCTCCGCCTCCGCTGCCGCCTGCGCCGATGGAAAGCGCGGGGATTCCGAGAGAGAGCGGTATGTTGGCGTCAGTGGAAGCGCAGTCGGGGCGGGCACGGATGCCAAGGTGGGCATCGACAGAGCGCAGGGCCCCGAGGAGCGGGGCTTCGCCGGGCAGCTTACCCGCGGGACGGCGTCCGATTTCCCGAATCTTTGCGCTAACTCGCCCGTTGAGCGCGCGCGCGTTCTCGGACTCCTCCGCGCTGGCTACGGCGCGATGGAGCTGGGCGGCAAGTTCGTCGATCCGGCTTTCATCTTCGGAGCGGATGTCTATTTTCACACGGGCGGATGCGGGGATGGCGTTGATTCCGGATCCCCCTTCGATCAGTCCGGCGTTCACGGAGACTTTGGGGGTGGCGCGGGGATCGACTGGTTCGCGATCCACAAAATCGGCAACGGCCCGGGTGAGAGCGTGGACGGGGTTGCCGATGCCGAAGTCACTCCAGCTATGGCCGCCGGGGCCGGTGACGGTGATCTCGAAGCGTCGGCTGGCGAGGGCGTGGGTGGTGATGTGGTCAAGCGCGGCGCCATCGAGGATGAGGAAGGCCTGGATGCGCGCGAGAAGCGCAGACTGGGCGCAGATGTAGCGCATCCCGCGGAGATTGCCCTCGCCCTCTTCGCCCACATTCGCTATAAGAAGCAGGCGGCGCCAGATTCCGGCAGAGCCGCTGGCGGTGGACCGGACGGCGCGTGCCACAGCAAGCAGCGCTGCCAGGCCCGCGCCATTATCAGACACGCCTGGGCCGAGCAGGACTCCTTCCGGATCGACGGAGATATCGTCCTTCATGCGCGGGGCGAGGACGGTGTCCAGGTGGGCGGTCATCGCGACGAGCCGGCCATCAGGCTGGGGATCGAGCGATGCCAGGACATTGCCTTCGCCATCGATGCCGGCATGCCAGCCGAGGGATCGGAACTGGGCGGCCATCCATTCGGCACGGGGCAACTCGTGAAACGTTGGGGCGGGGATGCGGCAGAGCTGGAGGTGGATGTCGTTGATCCACTGCTTGTCCTTCGACAAGTGCTGCAGGATGTCACGGATGTCGCGCCGCTGCGCAAGATCGCCCACTGCGGAGGCGCTCGATGGCGAAGGGATTGTTACTGCGGGAATTTCTGTCGCCACACTTTCAGTTTAAGGGATGGTGCGTGGAGGGGCAGGGAAATCCACGGCTAGCGCGAGCGCCGGGAGAGCGCCTTTTCAATGGCCTGATCGGCGGGCGTTATGGCCGCCGGGCAGTTCGCCTTTTCGAGTTTCCAGAGCCGGGCGGCCAGACTAAGGTACGTTGCGTCAGCTTTGCGTGAGTTTGTTGTCACCGGTTGTTTTGCAAGGCTGTTGAAATCGGCGAGAAGATCGGTGGTTGTCCTGTCTGTTGACAGAGCGCCACAGGCCAGGACTTTCGCCACCACCTGGCGCAGAGTTCCGAGGGTGGTGGAGTCCGGTGGATCCTGTTTGGCGGGGTCGGGTTGCGGCGGATCGGGTTTTGGTGCGTGCGCTTGCTTCAGCGCGTCCAGTTCGGTCTTTGCGGCCTGCTGACCCGCGGCGTCGCCTTGCGGCCACTGTCCATAGATGGCCCGCTCGTAGTAGAGCTCCGCTTCACCGGGTTGGTTACGGCGCGCAAGCAGGCGAGCCATTGCCAGGTTGGGTGCGCCATTCAGCGGGTCTGTATTCAGTAGTTCAGCGAGGGTTGCGCCGGCTTCGTCGAGTTGTCCGGCCTTCAGAAGTGCATCGCCCAATGCAAGAGAGTATTGGTTATTATCGCGTGTACTGGCTATTGCGGAGCGGAAGGCGTTGGCCGCTGATGGATAGTCGCCTTTCTGCATCAGTTCCTCACCGTCCTGGTAGAAACGCTGCCCCGCCTGGGACGCTTCGCTGCGTTCGGCTGTGGCCAGCGCTCCGTCGATGGCGACGAGTCCGGCCGCGGCGAGCGCGGTGAGAAGCAGGGTCCGCAGAACGGTGGGTGTACGGGTCACTGCTGCGCGACTCCATAGGCGCTGAGTACGTCGCCGAGGGTCACGACTCCGATGAGCTGATTCAGACTCGCGCGGCTGACGACGGGGAGCACGTTGAGTCCACTGGAGCCCATGCGTTCAAGGGCGAGGTGCAGGGGATGATCGGGATGAAGGTGAAGACTCGAGGCGGTGGCGGCCTGCTCGTCTTCGAGTAGATCGGACATGGTAAGTTGGGCGACCTCTTCGCGAAGGTCTCGCAGGCGCGCCATGCCAAGAAAACGTTCGCCTTCCGTTACGGGCCAGGCGTTTGCGGAGGCATCATAAACCTGGTGCATCGCGTCTTCCGCGGTGATCGCGGAATCGAGCACGATGGATGCAGGTTGCAGAATGCTGCTGACATCGCCCGTGCGCGAGTGCGCGCCGCCATGCGCGGGCAGGTGGATACCGTCCTGCGCGGCGAGCGCGGCATAGATGGTCTGGCGCTGCAGTTTCTGCGAGATGTAGTACGCGATCGTATTGGAGATCATAAGGGGCACGATGATCGTATAGTCACGCGTGAGTTCGAAGATCATGATGACGGACGTGAACGGCGTCCGGATGATGCCCGCGAATGCCGTTCCCATGCCGACCAGCGCGTAGGCGCCTGGACCGGCGGTGACATCCGGAAAAAAATGATGCGCGACGCCGCCGGTGGCGGCGCCAAGCATCGCGCCAATGAACAGGCTGGGCCCGAAGATGCCGCCGGCGTTGCCGGAAGCATAGCAGGTGGCCGTGGCAACAATCTTTAACGCGGCGAGAAGAACGATTACTTTCAGGACAGCATCGCCATTGAGTACGCGGTCCACGAAGTTGTAGCCTACCCCCATCACATCGGGGAAAAAATAGCCGAGGATGCCGACGGTAAGACCGCCCGCGAGTGGGTGGAGCCACACGGTGTGGCGTGGCAACGCCAGAAATCGCGCTCTCATCGCCAGCAGCAGCTTCACGAAAATAACGGAGCCGAGTCCGCCCACGAGGCCGAGGACAGCGTAGATTGCCAGTTCGGAAGGGTGGACGAGTTTGTACGCCGGGACGTGGAAGAGCGGGTCATCGCCGAGAAAGAAGTGGAGGACCATCCATGACGCGGCTGAACTGAGCACTGCCGTGCCGAGGACCGTTGCATGCAGGTCGCCCATGATCTCTTCGAGCGTGAACATGACGGCGGCGATGGGAGTGTTGAACGCGGCAGCGAGAGCCGCCGAGCATCCTACCGGAACAAGGGCTTTCACCTGATCCCGGGAGAGCCCGCAGTTGCGGCCGATGACGGATGCGACGCCTGCCCCGACCTGCACGGAAGGGCCTTCGCGGCCGAGAGCGATACCACTGGCGAGCGACGTGGAACAGCAAAGAAGTTTACCGAGAACGGTGCGAAGAGTAATGCGTCCGTCATTCGCGAAAATCGCGAAGCGCGTTTGGGGGATGCCGCTGCCCCGCGCGAAGGGGAAGTACCGCGCGAGCAGCCATCCGGTAAAGAGGGCGCCGAGAGTCGGAACGAGCAGACGAAGCCACCCGGGGCCGCCGGGCGGATACATGTGAGCGGCGAGCCGGCCGGTGATCAGGATGAAGAAGACGGTGACGAGTCCTGTCAGCACACCGACCACGAGGCTCAGAAAGAGAGCAAGCTGGCTCTCGCTGGTGCGAAGTTCGTCAATCCATTGACGGAGGCGGGCAGTAATGCGATCGGTGAAGGTGTCCGTCATCCTTCGGGAAGCGTGCGCTCCATGTTTCGATTGTCGCATCGCGGGCGATTAGCGTTCGTGAGGAAAATCTACCGTGTTCGTGGGATACCCTTGCCGCGGAATATCCCGCTAAATGGAATCAGGAAGGTTTCATGCGAAGAAAATTCTGGCCAGTCCTCGGCTTCTCTCTCATCCTCACAGCCGCCTGCCACAAAGCGGCACCGGTAGTTTCGAAGTCTGTACCGCCGGCGCCGCCGCCATCAGCGACGCCAACCACGCCTCGTCAGACGCCACCACCCGCGAACCGCCCGACGACGGCGCGAACGGCGCCTGCCCCGACCGCCCGTCCCACAACGATGAGCCGCCAGGAGCGCGAGACTCTCAACCAGTCCCTGGCCCGCCTTTCTGACGCTCTTTTCGATTACGACAAGGCGAACATCCGTCCGGACGCCGTTACCACTCTGAGCGGCGACGTCACAGTCGTTCGGAACATCCTCTCGAACTACCCGAGCCAAAAGCTGATCGTCGAAGGCGACGCCGACGAGCGCGGTTCCGCGGAATATAATCTCGCGCTCGGTGACCGCCGTGCGCATGCCGCGGAAGGCTTCCTTGTGAGTCAGGGCATCCCGCAGACACAGCTCACCGTGGTGAGCTACGGCAAAGAGCGCCAGGTCTGCCAGGAGCATGACGAGTCCTGCTGGCAGAAGAATCGCAGAGCACACATTACAGCCGCACCATGAAGAAGAAAACAATAAATCCGATCGTCATGTACACCCTTGCATGCTTCGCAGCCCTGGGGCCTATGCGTCTCGCGGCGGATAACGCCGCGGTTACGGGCTCCTGGACCCAGAACGGCGGCGGCGCCTCGTGGGTGATCCGCGCCATCCCCGGGGGACTTCACATCACCCAAACCGATCACGCCGCCACCATCGCCGACTTCGACTGTCATACCGACGGCCAGGACTGTTCCGTAAAAATCGGCGGCCATAAAGCCACCGTTTCCATCTATTACAACGGCGCGGCCCTGATTGAACTGGAAACGAAGGGGAGCGAAATCGTCAAGCGGCGCTTCGATGTTCAGCCTTCCGGCGCGGCCATGAAGATTGAAGTCACAACCATGAGCGGCAAGGTGGAAACCGAACATCTCGAATTCCAGCGCGCCGCGGACGGAGCTCATTAGCCCGTTGATGCGTCACACTGGGGGCAGTGAGCACTTTATTCATGCGGAGGTCCGTGCCCCTCATTGCGGCCTTCGGCTCTCTGCTTCTGATCATCGGAGGAGCGGCGTTTGCCATCCGTTTGAGCGCCGATCGTTCGCGCCGGGAAGTGGCCGCGCTTCATGAAGCTCACCTTCGCGCGGGCGATGCGCTTGCCACTATTCGCTCCAACGTCTTTCTCGCCGGAATTCTGAATCGCGACTATCTGCTCGATCCCGATCCCGCTCATCCCGCTCGTTATGCCGAACAATTCGACGCCATCCGTGCCGGAACCGAAAGTGCCTTTAATACCCTCGCGCAATTCGGCCACGCCCCGGATCAAAAACTCGCACTCGACCGCCTGCACCAGGAGGTCAGCGATTATTGGGACCCCACCACGATCGCTCTTAACTGGACTCCTGCCGAAAAAAATGCCAATCGCGCCGAATTCCTGCACCAGCGCGTGCGCCATCGCGCCGAAGTCGTGCAGCTGGCAGACGAAGTGGAGCGCCTTCTCTCCGCCAATTTCTCGGCCGAGCGCCGACGCATCACCAGCGCTGACGATCAATTCGAGTTCTCTCTCGCCTGGATTACCGCGATCGCTCTTCTCCTTGCACTCGGTATCGCGATGGCCACGGTTGGCCGAATCGTCAGGCTCGAACGCCAATCGGAAAAGTCCGCCGCGGAGCTGCGCGCACTTTCTTCTCAGATCCGCATGGCGCAGGAAAACGAACGCCGTGTGCTTTCGCGCGAACTTCACGATCAGGCGGGTCAAATGCTGACCGGTCTTCGCATGGAGCTCGCCAGCATGTCGTACGCATCCGGCGAAGCGGCATTCACGGAGCGCATCGCGCATGCCCGCGGAGTTGCCGAGCAGACGCTGCGCGTGATCCGCAATATCGCAGCGCATCTACGCCCTTCCATGCTCGACGACCTCGGCCTTGCCGCAGCGCTCCATGCGCTTGTGCGCGATCTTGGCCGCTCCAGTTCCATCGAAATCAACGTGGATCTCGACCCGGCAATTGACGGACTCCCGGAAGCGCAGTGCAACTGCACCTATCGGGTGATGCAGGAGGCGCTCACCAATGCAGTGCGTCATTCCGCGGCCACCTGCATTGAGCTGTCAGTGACGCTTCGTAACGGCACGGTAAACGGAAAGGTCTCAGACAATGGCCACGGGTTCGCAATAGCATCTCTGAAAGCGAAAGGTATCGGTCTCGCCGGAATGGAAGAACGAATTCGCGAGCTCGGGGGCAATCTCCGCATCGCTTCTTCTCCGAAACGTGGCACAAACGTTGACTTCCTTCTGCCCGCCGGTGACGCGGCATGATTCGCATCCTCATTGCGGACGATCACGGTATCGTGCGGGCGGGGCTTCGTCTTCTGCTTGGCCGGATCCAGGGCGTTGAAGTAGTAGCCGAAGCGCGGGATGGGCGGGAAGCTGTCCGCCTGGCCCACGCCTTCGATATCGATGTGGTTCTGATGGACGTCGCAATGCCGCTGCTCAACGGTCTGGACGCCGCGCGCCAGATTCTTCGGGACAATCCACGTACCGGCATCATCGTCCTCAGCATGTACATCGATGAAAGCTACATTTTGCGCGCGCTTGAGGCCGGCGCGCGCGGCTATCTGCTGAAAGACAATGCGGAAGACGAACTGGAAACCGCCATCCGCACAGTCGCTTCAGGCCGTCCCTACTTTTCGAAAGCGATCGCAGAGGCGCTGCTCGACGATCATGTCCATGAGATGCGGCGCAGAGGAGTGACCGATTCGTACGATCTGCTCACCGAACGCGAGCGGGAAGTCCTGCACCTGCTGGCCGAGGGCCGCTCCAATAAAGAAGTTGCGGCAGTTCTCAATCTGAGCCCCTACACAATCGATACGCATCGCACAAACCTGATGCAGAAAATTGGTCTCCACAATACCGCGGAGCTTGTACTGTACGCCGTGCGCAAAGCCCTGATCACTCCCTAGGGCGAGCACCGGCTAACGCTCACCCTCGCGAAACGTTTAGAGAGGATGACTTCCGCGCAAATCCATCAAAGATCCCGTACCGATCGGGTGATTTACGGCTCACAATGGATCATGCGCACGAGTCCAGGATTGATTCTGTTCGCCGCGGCGGCCATTCTGCGGGGCCAGTCTCCGGCCTTCGAGACCGTTTCCGTCAAACCTACCGATTCCGGCTACCACGGCAGTTCCATGCGCGACACCGCAGGCCAGGCCACCTACACCGGCATGACCGCGGCCATGCTGATCCGCATGGCGTACGGAATCCGCGACTTTCAGCTCATCGGTGGACCCGCGTGGATCAACTCAACGCGATACGACGTAACGGCGAGAGTCCCCGCAGGCAGCCATCCCGATTTTCCGGCGGATCCGATGACGGCCACTGAGAAGCAGCGGGACACCTTCCGCGAACAGCGTACGGCAATGGTCCGCGCCATGCTTGCGGACCGCTTCGGTCTCACCATTCATCGTGAGACGCGCGACCTTCCGGTCTACATCCTCACGGTGGCGAAGGACGGTCCGAAGTTGAAGGACAACGGAGGCAAGGTCTCTGACGCATCGCTGAAACCGGGCATGATGCGTTTCAACAACGGAATCTTCATGGGCTCTCAGGTCGATCTAGGTTCTTTAGTTCAGACGCTCGGAATGATTTCCGATCGCAGTATCGTTGACAAGACTGCGCTAACCGGCAAGTACGACATGGAAATGAAGTGGTCGCCCGAACAGGGCTTTCGCGCGCCGTCCGAAAGCGGCGGAGCGTTGCCTGACGGCCCGAGCCTTTTCACCGCAATTCGGGAGCAGCTGGGGCTGCGCCTCGATTCCGGCAAAGGACCAGTTGAAGTGGTAGTCATCGACAGCATACAGCCGCCAACGGAGAACTGAAGCGCGCACTCTTCACAACAATGTAAGCTTGATTTAAGAAATCATGCCGCGCGATTTTTTCCGAGCGATGACTCCGACGAATGACGGAATGCCCGTGCCAGGGTCGCACAAACGCTGCCTCGGCGCGATTCCGGAGGAAACGACTGACGCACTCGGAATGTTCGCTCCCGGAACAGGCGGGATGTCGGTTTCGCCCGACTCGTTTTGGAATGTACCCGGTCATCGGCGCCCGCGGGGTATGGGACGCGGCTCTACCGGTCCAATAAAAGACTGGGTCTTTTCAATCAACGATTCGTCACTCATCGCGTCTTTGCTGAGCGCGCGACCCGATCCACACAATCCCGCGAGGCACGCCTTCATAGAACCTGTTTCGGTCCTCACCTTGGAAGACTACAACCTCGCTCTCGCTGGCACTCAGGCAAAGTGGAGCAAAGCATGGCCGTAAGTCCTCGACTGAACGCCTATTTGGCACTGGAGCGCGCCATGGTTGACCTCGATGATGCCGGTGATCCGCTTGGCGATGCTCTCCGGGATCAGATGGATCCTATCTGGCTGAAGCTCTCGCCGGACGAACGAACCGCACTTGAGAGCCGCGTTGGCGATGCATCTCAATTCGCGGGGACGGCGAATTTGCAACCGCCCCGACGCGATCTCGCCGTGCGCGAAAGCGCCCGCGCGCTGTTCCGAAAGGCCGCATGATCCGCACGATTTCGACGGGCGACATCGGTACCGACGTAATCCTCGGCGGCGGCTGGCGCCTGATCGAGCGCATACCGTGTCGCGAATCGGCCACGATTATCCTGCGCGGCGGGCCTGGAACCGGCAAGACACTATTTGCCACCGATGTGGCGCGCTGCCTCGCCACTGCTCTGAACGGCGACGTCGTTGTGGCCTGCGTCGAACTACTCCCAACCGAATATCTTGCGCAGCTCGAATCGGGACGTCCGGAACTCGCGAAACAAACGGTGATCGTGACTGCGGAGTCTAGGCCTTTTCAATCGGAATCTCCCCGCATCTTCTGCGCACTCCTACCTGAGCTAACAGGAGATGAGCCGGACCTGGTCTCATCAATCGAGTCCTTGAGGAAGAGCATCTCCGATCTCGGCGGAAAACCCGCAGCGATCGTCATCGACTCCCTGATAGCCGGATATAACCTGGGACCAGGAACACCCCGTCAAAACATCGACGCAGTGATGAAATTCGCCGCACAGTATGGCATCGGCCTCATCATGTGCGAAGAATCCACCGGAGAAGTTTCCTCATCGTGGGATTTCGCCGCCGATACAGTCCTCGAACTCGAACACAACCGAACGACCGGACGCCAAATCGTCGTGCGAAAGCATCGATTTGGTCCATCGGCCACCGGGGTTCATCAACTCATAATAACGGGCTGGAAACAGCCAATGGTAGCGCCTGATTCGAACGCGTGGTTGGGGTTAAGTGAGCGTTCTCAGATTCTACGCCATTACGGCTGGACATTTCTAAACGGTGGCAGATACTCGCAGCTGTCGTGGATCCGGGATCTTGAGCCACTGACAGGTGCCGGTGTCTTCACATCGGCACTCACACTGGTATCAGCGCCCGACGTCGAAGTCGCACGCAAGCTGGCGTGCGGACTCGTCCCTGTGGCTCCGGTTGCCCGCCGGGATTTTCTGATCGAACTGGACCCCATCGGCACGCGGCGGGACCGCTGGTTAACGGAGAATGCAGCCGTCTGCACTGTCCCGCTCGCGATCGGCGCGATGGCTGCGGTTTGCGAAGTTATTGATTTTCTGGGGAAAATGTTATTTGACGAGTTAAATCCGATGCGATCATCCTCGTACCGAATCTTGATCGGTGATTTGGCCACCACCCAGGGAAACAAAGATGCCGATCTCTGGCTCGACAGCATCTACGCTATCTCCCTTCAGGTCGCGCGTAGCGGCTGGGGGATCCCGGTTATCGTCTTCGACAGCAGTGAAGTGCTTGCTTTAGAAAATAGTCGAAATATGCTGCGTGCGCGTGCTGACATGACGGTCAACATCACTTCAACCAGCGATCCCACAATCGATGGTCACATTCAGTCGCGCCGTGACGAGAGCTCTCAGACCGTCCAATGGCGCAAGAACGATCTTTACGGCGGCTGGCCCCCCGAGATTTCCTCACTGGCTGATTCTCTGGCCCTGACCTCTCGCTAATCCCGTTTCAAAAACGTACCCTTCTCCAGCTCCTCAAACGCCATCTGCAGCTCCGCCTGAGTATTCATCACAATCGGACCATACCAGGCCACCGGCTCCTCCAGAGGCTTGCCCGAAACAAGCAGAAACCGTACGCCCTCATCGCCCGCCTGCACCGTAACTTCATCCCCGCGATCGAACAGAACCAGAGACCGGTTGCCCGCCTCTGTTGGCGGCGCCGTGTCGATCCAGCTTGCAGCCTCGGTTGGCACAGCCAGCGGGTCTGATGCATTACAAAACTTCCCGCTCCCCGCAAACACGTACGCGAACGCATGCCGCGTAGTCTCCACCGGCAGCGTCTTGCGGCGTCCCGGTGGTACCGTCACATCCACATACACCGGTTCCGCCGCAATTCCATCCACCGGACCGGTCTTCCCCCAGAAACTCCCGCATACAATCCGCACCGCCGTGCCGTCGTCGTCGGTCACCGAGGGAATCTCGCCCGACTTCACTTCCTGATAGCGCGGGGCCGTCATCTTCAGTGACGACGGCAGATTGGCCCACAACTGGAATCCGTGCATGCGCCCGGTCTGATCGCCGCGCGGCATCTCCTGATGAATAATCCCGCTGCCCGCGGTCATCCACTGCACATCGCCTGCGCCGATCACGCCGCGATTGCCCATGCTGTCGGCGTGTTCCACATCCCCCGCCAGCACGTAAGTGATGGTCTCAATGCCCCGATGGGGGTGCCAGGGGAATCCCTTCAGATAATCGGCCGGGATATCGTTACGGAAATCGTCGAACAGCAGGAACGGGTCGAAGTCCTTCGTGTTGCCGAAACCGAATCCGCGCCGCAGGTGCACGCCGGCGCCTTCCATCGTTGCCTTTGCCTGAATCAGCCGTTTAACGGGACGAATGGACATGCGGACCCCTCACTGCGCCACAGCGTTCAACCCTTCCGCGCAGAACGACGCAGCCGGAAAACCAGTTGCGTCGTTCATTTTCCCGCGGAGGTTATTCCTTAACCTTGAGCTTGTCTTTGTTGTCGGCGATAAACGTCTTGATCTCGTCCGACATTGCGAGCAGTTTTGCCCACTGCTCCTGATACAGCGTCACCGGAAAACGCCCCAGGCCGTAAACGGAAACGCCGCCCTTTTCACTAACCTTCATCGAGACGGCCGAACTCCGCTTCTGTTTGAGCGCTTCGTTCTCGGCCTTCAGTCTCGCCAGTTCTGCGTGGATATCTTCATCTGCCATTTCTGAAGAATAGCAGCGAAGGCCCCGCGGCATGTTTTTCCGCAACCTTTACTGGTTGTGAATCGTATTCACAGGTGAATGAACCGGCTGGTGGCGTTTGCATTTGCGTTTTGTCTGTCGGCGCCCGTCGCCTGCGGGCAGGAACCCCTCCCGGTATTCGGAACAACGGTAGTGATTCCATCCGGGCTGAAGGGCGATATCTATTTTCTGCCGCGAAATACAGAATCGGTCGAAGCACTGAAAAACATGGTCCCGAAGGGATCGATCTACACGACCGCTCTGAATGTCCCCCCGCAGGATTTCCTCCTTGGGTTTCCCGGAATCACGGATCGCTACGAGTGGTTCGCCATCGATTATTCGGGCCGATTCTGGATTGAAAAGCCAGGCCTCTATCGCTTCCGCCTGGTGTCTGACGATGGCGCCATGCTGTATGTGGATGGGCAGTTAATCGTAGACAACGACGGCGTGCATTCGCCGCAAATTCGTCTCGGCAGCATCCGGCTGGAGGGCGGGATGCACGCCATCCGCGTGCCTTACTTTCAGGGCCCGGCGAACACGGTGGCGCTGAAGCTGGATATTGCAGGCCCGGGCGAAGAGGCGCGGGTGTTCACCACCGAGGAGTTTCGTCCGCCGGTCGATCCGGAGACATGGAAATACTCGGGTGCAGCTTCACAGACTGCAACCGAGCCGAATCTGCCCCGTGTCGCCCCTGCCCGACTCCCCGGCCCGGAAGAACTGAAGAAGAAAAAGAAGAAGCGTTAAAGGCCGAGCACACCGCGGAAGTAAGCAATCGTCGGGATCAGTCCCTCTTCCAGCGTCACTCCAGGCTCCCAGCCGAGAACCCGCTTCGCCTTTGCGATATCCGGGCGCCGCTGCTTCGGATCGTCCTGCGGCAACGGTTCATTGATCAATTCGCTTTTGCTGTTGGTTGCCGCAATAATCGCCGTGGCGAATTCCCGAATCGTCATTTCGCGCGGGTTGCCGATGTTGACCGGATAGACTTCGTCGGAGAGCAGCAGCCGGTACAGGCCATCAATAAGATCGCTTTGATAGCAGAAACTGCGGGTCTGCGAGCCGTCCCCGAAGATCGTGATCGGTTTGTTCTGCAGTGCCTGATCGAGAAAGGCGGGGACGACCCGGCCATCGCTCAGCTTCATCCGCGGACCGTACGTATTAAAGATGCGCGCGATGCTGGTCTTGACGCCGCGCGAACGATGGAAAGCCATCGTGATGGCCTCGGCGTATCGCTTACTTTCGTCGTAGCAGGAGCGGGGTCCGACCGGATTCACGTTTCCCCAGTAAGTCTCGGTCTGGGGATGTACGGAGGGATCGCCGTAGGATTCTGACGTCGAAGTCACAAGGAACTTCGCACGCTTCTGCTCGGCGAGTTCCAGCATGTGCCGAGTGCCGGTAGACCCGACTTCGAGCGTTTCCAGCGGATACTGCAGGTAGTCCTTTGGACTGGCCGGCGACGCGGCGTGGATGACATAGTCCACCGGACCTTCTACTGCGAAAGCTGCGGTGACGTCCTGATTCCGGAATTCGAAATCGGGATTCCCGGACAGATGGGCAATGTTTCTTTCGGCGCCGGTCAGGAAGTTATCCAAGCCGAGCACGCTGTAACCTTCACGCAGGAGGCGGTCGCAAAAGTGAGACCCAAGGAAGCCGGCGGCGCCGGAGATTGCGACACGTTTCATCAACGTACTACTGTATCACCGCACCCCGCAACAGTAATATTCCATACAATTCCTTGATGACTTGGCCGCAGGCGTCGGTACCCGGAGCGATGAGGTCGAAATGGCCGGCTTCGCGGATGGGAATTCGGGTGACCGGATCGCCTGCCGCCTCGGCCGCATCGGCATAGCTCTGGCTCCATCCCGGCGCAACGATGTCGTCCCGCTCAGCCGTAATGACGGTTTGCGCCACCCGCAACGGCAGCATTTCCATCGGCGATGCACCAGGAAAATCATCCGGGTTGGGCACCAGCCGCGCAATCATCCCGCCGCAAACAGTAGCAGCGGCGGCGCGAAGATCCGGGATTCCGCAGATCGAAACCGCGCCGCGAATATTGGTGTGCCGATGTGCGCCGGCCCAGAGCGCCAGATGTCCGCCCGCGGAATGGCCGGCAATGACGACGCGATCAGGGTCAAGCTCCGGGATACATGCCATGCGATCAAACGCGGCGAGGACGTCGTCGAAGGTTCCGGGGTAACCTCCGCCATCGCTATCGGCCCGGCGGTATTCAATGCTCCACGTAGCGATACCGTGAGAAGTCAGGGCCGCCGCGAAGGGCGCGAGGTGATCCAGGCTGATACTCGCGCGCCAGCAGCCCCCGTGTATCAGCATCGCGCTTGGAAATGGGCCGTGGCCTGGCGGCAGGCGAAGATCGCCGAACTGGTCCGGCAAACTGCCATAGGAAATACGCCGTCCCTGTGGCGGGGCAGGCAGGGCCTGTATGTCGCTCCAGGTGAGCGGATGCATCTCCGTAGTTTACGCAGGCTGGTAAACTGATCGTTCGAAACCGTGCCTCTGTCGCGAAATACCTGGAGTTCGCTGCTGCTCGCCGTGCTGATTCTGGCAGGCGCGGCGGGCGTTGCTACCCTGATGCCGTTCCACACGAAGATGGTCAGCGATTTGGGATACCACACGCTGTGTCCGTTTGCTCCGTACAGCACCCTGGCGCTGTGGTTTGTTGCCTGGCTCGCGTGGACGATCCGGAAGCATCTGGCTGCCCAGTCTGGTGCGTGACCTTCCCGGCTACCGGATGACGAACGTTCCGGCCGACGGGCGCGAAGCCACGCTGCCTTCAAACACGATACGTGGATCGGTTGTTCTCACCAACTCGTCAAGTTCGTAGACATTGCGATAGCCATACCCGTAGAGATTGACATAGGTCGGGATGTTCAGCGCCAGCATGATCGGCTTATTCTGCGCGCCCATTTGACTGGCCGGCGTTTCCGGGAATGCAATCTTGCTCGGAAAATCCGTCTGGTTGCCATCGAAATTGTTGTTGCAGTAAATCAGAATCCTGGTCCGGAAGCCAGGGATGACGCCCGCGAGATTCTGCTGCGTGAAATCGGTGAAGCTCAGATGGCGCGCGCCTTTCAGATGAAGGCGCTCGAATCGCGAGTCGGAACGGGCGTCAAGAACGATGGTCTCCGGATCCTTCGCCATCTCCAGAAAAACCGCCAGACTGACAAGGTGCGACTCGCGATAGACCTCCACCTCCGACACAAGCGTCCTGTAATCGGAGAAACTGACTTTGGCCTTCGGATAAAGCGCGTTCTGCGCAGGAGCCCATGCGCCGGGAATCGCCAGCGCGATCACGGCGCCGAATACCATCCTGACCGATCTGCGCGACATGTTGGGAACCCCCGGTTCATTGTAATCTGAAACTTCCATGAGACTGGGTTCGGGGAGCGCGGCGATTATCGCGGCCATTGCCGTTGTGAGCGCCGCCGCCACACTCGGGCTCGGGCATCTGCGTTTCTTCGAATTGCTGAAGCTGAAGGCGCAGGATGTCCACTTCATTCTGCGCGGACCGAAGCCGGTGAAGGACATTGTCATCCTCGGGATCGACAATGAGACCATCGCGCGTTACCCCAAGCCCTTTCTGCTGTGGCATGAATACTACGCGCAGGCGATGCTGGCGGCGGCCCGCGGCGGCGCAAAAGTGTTCGTTCTGGACGTGACCTTCGGGATTCCGGTAGCCGCCTACGTTGGCCCGGAGTGGGCCAGCAGTGACGCCGATCTGGCGGCGGCATTTGCAAAGTCGTCCGAAACGATGCCGGTAATCTGCGCCTACGTTCCGGAGGCGATGGGCGCGCAGAACGAAGCCCAGTCCGCCGTGCCGCTGAATATGATGCTCGGCGTAACGGGCATGGGTGCCTACGCAAATATCACCGATGATGCCGATGCGTTTGTGCGGCGCCAGGAATTGATTGAGGGAGGCGGCGGCGATCGTCCTCTCGTACGGAGTATGGCCCTGCTGGCGGCGGAGAAGTTTCTGGGGCGGGAGGCCCGGCTTTCAGGCGGCGATGTTTACCTTGGCGCGCGAAGGATTCCGGCGGATAACCGGCAGATGCTGATTAACTTCGCGGGGCCGCCCGGTACGGTTCCGGTAATTCCTCTGTACAAATTCCTGGATGCGGCGCGGGCCGGCGATGTGGCTCAGCTGAACAGGTGGGTCGGCGGCAAGGTGGCGATGCTGGGTCCTTACAGTTTTGATGACCGCCACAATACGCCGTTCTACACCTTCTTCGCGGGCAACAAATTCACCACGCCCGGTGTGGAAGTTCACGCCAATACTCTGAACACGCTGCTGACCGGAGACTTCCTGCAACCCGTTCCGCGCTGGGTTCGTTTCGGCGGACTGCTGCTGGCGGCGGGCGCCGGC
The DNA here is from genome assembly GCA_048498815.1 of Acidobacteriota bacterium. Taxonomy (GTDB): domain Bacteria; phylum Acidobacteriota; class Terriglobia; order Bryobacterales; family Bryobacteraceae; genus BOG-234. The sequence goes on from JBEHXG010000007.1 coordinate 48,173, forward strand.
GTCGGCGTGGCCGTTGCGGTTGGGGCGGCGCAGACCGTGATCTGGTCGGTCCTGGCGCTGGTGCTGGGCTTCGTCGCCACTCACGTCCTGTTCCGCGCGGGCTGGCTGTTTTCGTCATCGGAAGTGCTGCTTTCCTTCTCGCTGGCGCTCGTGGGCGGAGTCGTCTATCGGTTCGCCACCGCCGAGCGGAAAAGCAGCTTCTTCCGGGGAGCCGTGGAACTGTTCGTGGGTAAGCAGGTGGCGCAGTCGCTCGATCGTTCCCGGAAGATCTCGCTGCAGGGCAAGCGTCAGGTAGTCACGATCCTGTTCACCGATATTCGCGGCTTCACCGCATTCTGTGAATCGAAAGATCCCGCCGCGGTCGTCGATCTTCTGAACGCCTACATGCGGAAAATGGTGGCAATCATCGTAAAGCACCACGGGCACGTCAACAAATTTATCGGCGACGGCATTCTGGCGGTTTTTTCAGACGACGACGATGGCGCCACAGCCGGCGATCACGCCTGCCGCGCCCTTGCCTGCGCCACCGAACTGGTGCAGGCCGAGGCGGGCGAATTCCGTACCGGCGCGGGACTTCACTCCGGCGAAGTCGTCATCGGCAACGTCGGTTCGTCTGACAAGATGGAGTTTACCGTTCTGGGAGATACAGTGAATCTGGCGTCCCGGCTGGAAGGCCTGAACAAAGAGCAGAACACAAAACTGCTGTTTAGTTCGGAAACGCGTGAAATGTCCGGGGGCCGAATCGACACTCTATACGTTGGCGAAGTGCGGGTCAGAGGAAAATCGGAGCCGATGAAGCTTTTTACGGTGCGATCGCTGATGGGTTTGCTTGTGGCGCTGGGATTCCTGGCGGCTGCGGCGCCCGTGCGCGCGGCCGGAGCGAAGGAAGAACCCGTAGGGCTGGTGCTTGCGGCCGGTAGCGCGAAAGTCGTGCGGGCCGGCGACGAGACTGCCCTTGCGGCGCGCGTCGGCGATGTGCTGTTCTCCGGCGATGAGCTCCGCGCGGAATCGACGGCGGCGACGTTTGTCTTCTGTCCCGGTAAAACATCGCAGACGCTGGATGCCGGAAGTTCCGCGATTCTCGAGGCGAAGCAGGTTCGCGTGCGGCGCGGCAGGATCAGTGCGGCGAAGCCGGTGAACTCCTGTTTCCTGCCGCAGCTGGTGCGGGTGAACGTCGCGAGCCAGCAGCATTACGGCGTCAGCATGACTCGCGGTCTCCTGCATCCGGATGGCGAAGTTCTGAGCCTCGCGTCCCTCGACGCGGCGGTGAGAACGGATTTGCAGCCATTCGAAGCCGCATTGGCGGCGAACGCAAACGACGCAGCCGCTTTGGTGCAGGAAGCCGCGGTGTTCGATCGCCATCACCTTGACGCCAATGCCCTCTCGGCCTATCGCAGAGTTGCCGCGCAGTGGAAAGATGCGGTCTGGGTGCGCGGCCGAATCTTCGAACTGGAAGAATCTCTGGCTGCGCAGGCGGCGCTCAAAGCTGCCGGGATCGCCCCCGATGCGAAGACTTACGCACTGCTGATCGGCGTTTCCAAATACCAGAAGCTCCCGTCGGATTTGTGGCTGCAGTATGCGGACGCAGACGCCAGAACCTTCAGCGAACACATTAGCAGTCTGCGCGGCGGCGGCGTGCCGCCCGATCAGATGGTCGTGCTGACGAACGAAGGCGCAACCACCGCGGCCGTTCGCAACGCCTTCCAGACCTTCCTGAAGAACCGGGCCGGAAAGAAGGACACGATTTTCATTCTGGTCGCCGGGCACGGAACCGTCGATTCGCGCGGGGCGTACATACTCACCTATGACAGCGATCCCGAGGACTTATCGGCCACCGCCTTGCCAATGGCCGAATTGCAGGGGCTTGTGGACGAGGAACTGCAGAAAGTCGGCCGTGTCGTGTTCCTCGCCGATGTCTGCCGTGCCGCCACGATCGGCAGTCTGAAGACCGATGCCCTCGGCGGCGCAGTCGAAAAGCTCGGCCAGGCCCAGGGCGAAATGCTGGGACTGATGGCCGCGCGCCCGAAGGAAGTTTCCCTCGAAGGTTCGGCGTTTGGCGGCGGGCATGGAGCGTTCACCTACTCGGTTTTGAAGGGTCTCAACGGCTCAGCCGATCACAATGACGACCGCGCCATTGAAGCCGGCGAACTCATCGACTTTGTCCGCGACAACGTCGCCTCGCTGACCAATGGCCGTCAGCATCCGCGCGATTTCGGCAACATGGAGAACGCAACAAAGCTCTCCGATCTCTCGAAGCCCGGCATTCCGCTCGCGCGCGTGAAGACGTTCTACGATTCGCGGACGGGCGAACCGCTGCTGTTCGCACAGGCGGCCGGAAATCCGCGCATCACTCCGCAGGCGCAGGCTGATATCGATGCCTACCAGGCGGCCATCGCGGCGCGGCGTATTCTTCCGGAAGATCAGGGCAGCGCCTGGACGGTGCTGGACCGGCTACGCGGCGAATTGGGTCCCGCCATGACGCTGTTGCAGGAGAACGCGCTCCGCGTCGCTCTCGAAGACCAGGCTCAGCAGGTGCTCCTCCGCTATCTGGCGGGCGGACAAACGCAGCAGGTCAAAACCGATTTCGAAAACGGCGCGAAGTACATGGAAGCAGCCGCTCGTCTCACGCCCGAGTCGCTCTACCTGAAAGCCCGCGATTCGTTCTTCTCGGGGCGCGCGCTCCTGTTCGAGAAACAATACGCGCAAGCCTCCGATCTGCTGGAACAGGCCGTACGCACCGATCCCGGTGAGGCCTACGGCTACAACGCGCTCGGTATTTCCTATCTGGAGCAGGCGAAGTATCAGCAGGCGATTCCGGCATTTCGCGACGCTGCGAAGCGTGCTCCCAACTGGGCTTATCCGATGCTGGGCCTCGCGCTCACCTACGAGCAGGCAGGCAACAATCCAGCCGCCGTTCGCACCTACCAGCAGGCGATGAAGGTGACGCCGCGCTACGGATTCCTGCCGTTCAATCTCGGGCTGGTCTATCAGAAAATGAACCGTCGCGGCGATGCCGAAGCCGCCTACCGCAAAGCGGAAGCTCTGATGCCGAACGATGGCGGACCGCTGAATGCGCTGGGCGCGCTGCGGGCTTCCGAGGGCCGAAATTCAGAGGCCGAGCGCTTCTATCGGGAGTCAATCGCGAAAGATCCCGCGAAGCTGGAGGCCCGTCACAATCTGGGCGTGCTGCTGGCCGGAATCCGCAACCGCGAAAACGAAGCCATCGCGCTGTGGCGGGAGAATCTGACGAAAGATCCTCAGTATCTGACGTCGCGCATCAGTCTCGCCGAACTCCTCGCGCGCCGCGCCGATTCGGCGGGCGCGATCGCGGAATACCGCGAGATCGTCAACGAACGTCCCGAATTTGTAGCGGCGCGCATGGCGCTTGCGGAGCTGCTGATTTCCGGCAATCAGATCGAGGCAGGCCTCGCGGAATTGCGCGCGGCCTCCCGGCTGGATGCTCAGAACGCAGTGGTCTGGGAACGCATTGGCGACGCGGAAAAATCGTTAAACCACGCAACGGAAGCGCGCGACGCCTGGGCGCAGGCGATGAAGCTGGAGATCGAAAAGGCGGATCGGAAGCGCGTTCGTAATAAGATGGCATTCTAAATGCTATCGCCATCTCTGGTCGTGCGATTCCGCGGCGTTCGCGGATCGACGCCTACACCGCAGGCCGAAAACCTGGGGTTTGGCGGCAACACGTCTTGCGTGGAAATCCTGACCGCGACAGGCGAGCGGCTGATCTTCGACGCCGGAACCGGCATTCGCGCGCTGGGCCGCGACATGATTCAGGAAGCTTCCGGCTCTCCCATCTCCGCGCGGATCTTCCTCACGCATTTTCACTGGGATCATATTCAGGGTCTGCCGTTCTTCGCGCCGATCTACGGGCCCGCAAATTCCATTACTTTCTACTCCAGACTGACGGAGGCCGGCCTGCGGGAAGCACTGGAGGGACAGATGGCGCGCCCCTACTATCCGATCGGTTTATGTCAGGCTGAGGGCCGGCGTGAATTCCGCGAACTGAGCGGCGAACCGTTTCACGGCGTCGATGGCGTCACCCTTCAGCCGTTTCCGCTCAATCATCCGCAGCAGGCGAACGGGTACCGGATCGAGTGCCGCGGCGCGGTAGTCGTTTATGCCACCGACTATGAACCGGGCGATGCGGCCTTCGATGACCTGCTGCTGCAATATGCGCGCGGCGCCGATCTCCTGATCTGCGATGCGCAGTTCACACCCGAAGAGTACGAAGCGCGCCGGGGCTGGGGACACGGGACATGGCTCGCCGCCACCGCACTCGCGCGGCAGGCCGGCGCAAAGCAGCTGGTGCTCTTCCACCACGATCCGGATCACGACGACGCCAGGATGGCGGCAATTGAAGCCGCGGCCCGGGCCGAATTCGTCGCCTGCGTGGCCGCGCGCGAAGGGCTGACGATCGAAGTTTAGCTGCGCCTGCCTCTTTGATTGCCCTGTCTCTTTGAACGCTGTCTAATGTTCCGCGGGGTAATAACCCTGGCGCGCCTGCACTACCAGTTCTTTACGCCGCGTCTTCAGACTGATGGCCCGGAAGGCTCCGCCGCCGCCGGGACGATCGGTTGTATATCCGATGCTGTACTGACTGCGCAGTTCCTCTTCAATCCTCTTGTAGATGGTGTCAATGCTGAGCCGTCGCGAGACTTCGAAGTAGCCGCCGCCGGTTTCGCGCGACATCTTCTGCAGAACCTTGGCGCCGCTGTTATCTCCGATGCTGATACCGAACGGTCCCTGAAATCCGCCGCCCTCCACGCCTTCAAACAGGATCGAGTAAATCAGCGTGTCGGCGCGCTGAGCGGTTTCTATCGCGGTATCGAGTGAAACGCGGCTGCCGTGATCCACGCCGTCCGTAAGGATGACGACGGCTTTGCGGCCCTGCTGTTTGCGCATGATTTCATCGGAGGCGAGATAGACGGCGTCGTAGAGCGTCGTGCCGCCGCCCTGTCCACCTGCGCCGCCCCGTCCACCCCGGCCGCGTCCTCCGTAGCCGCCGCCTCCGCGCCTGCTGCCGGGCGACGGCGTGTCGAGACTCGCCAGCGCTCGTCGAAGTTTTTCCTTCGATGGCGTGAGGTCCTGCAGGAGTTCCGTGTCGAAATCGAAGTGTGCGAGGAAAGTCTTATCCTGATCTTCGCGCAGCACTTTATCGAGGAAGCGGAAACTGGCCGTCTCTTCCTCATCGAGGACGTTACGCTGGCTTCCGGAAGTGTCAACCAGCAGCCCGAGAATAAGCGGCAGGTTGGTCTCGCGCGAGAAGTACTGGATCGCCTGCGGGCGGTTGTCTTCCGCTAACAGAAAGTCGTCTTTCGTCAGGTTGGCGACGATGTCACCCGATTTCGTGCGAACCGTGGCAAGCACGCTGACCACCTTCACGTCGCTGGAAAACGTGGTCGATTCTGTCTCCGGCTGGGTTTGGGCGGCGAACGGGCGAGCGGTCAAGGCCGCTGTGGAGGCAAGCACGAAGTTCCGCCGGGTGGATTGGATTGGCATGTTGGCGTGCCGCTTCATACATACCATGGCAGCAGGGCGGGGAATTTGCAACCGGTGCCGTTTGGTAAAGTGGAAGTACTCGTTGGTCCTCCACGGGCCGGCTTAGCTCAGTTGGTAGAGCGCCAGTTTTGTAAACTGGATGTCGCTGGTTCAATCCCGGCAGCCGGCTCCATTCCTCAATAACTTACCGGAAAACTCAAACTTCGGCGGCGTGTCGCGCGCCCGGGGCAATGCGTGAGAATTCACGAAACACACCGAGCATGGAAAGCCGTCTCTCGTTCAGTCCTGGTAATCCGTCTTCTCAGGCTCCCCCAACCGGCAATGCGACCGCAGCACCGGATCGTAATCCCTCACCCCGGCCCACAGCCCCGCCGGACCGTTCGGTCTGCACCGCGCTCTCCAGCAAGCCAGCGCCAGCGCAATCACCAGATCGTCATGCTCGCCGGAACCATCCGCGCCAATCCGCATCCGCCCCGCGTTCCCGCGCGACATCCGCACATCCATCAGTTCCCGCTTCAGCTGCTCCCGCTCCTTCAGCCGGCCGATCCTGAGTTGCCCCTTTTCGAGCAGCACCTGAACCCCGGCCATCAGATCCTGCTTCGACACAACCTTTCCCGAACCTCCTTCGCCGCCCGAAATCGTCACCGGCGTCAGGTTGCATCCGAGCCGCGCCTCGCGCAGCATGTCGACCACAGGCGCCCCCACGCCCGTCGCATCCACCACCAGCGAGCACTTATCGCGCAGTTCCTGGCTGCGCACAATCTCGCTCACCCGCTGCACCACCGCCGGATAAGGCAAGCCCAGCCGCATCCGCTCCACATACCGCACCAGAATCGACCTGTACGCAGCGCCCTGAAACGCCATCCCGTGATCCACCCGCTCCACCACAACCAGAGCGGAATGATCGCGCTTCTGCCCCAGATCGAGCCCCGCATAGTAGATCAAAACTTCAGCTCCGAAACCAGATCGTCGCAGGCGTCTTCAATAAGCCGCCGATCGAAGTACTCCGTGCCATCGCCGGTGAACTCGCACAGATACTCCTGGTTGAAATAGCTATCGGGCATTGCAGCCCGCTCCCCCTCCAGAAACGACGCCGTAATCCGCGAACATTCGGTAGCCTTCACACTGATCCGCATCCACTCGTCGTTGCCCCCGGACCACACGTCGTAAAAGAATCCGCGCTGCCCGTTAGGGGTGCTCATCAGCCAGAGATCGCCGTTGCCCACGGCCAGCATGGGACGCAGCGCGAGATACAAATTGTCGTTCACGCGGGAAGCCTCGTCGATCAGAATCAGGGAGGCAGCCGAGAATCCGCGCACCGTTGCCTCCGTGCCGGGCAGCCCGACAATGCGCGAGCCATTGGGAAACAGCAATGAGATGGCGTTATCGCCATCGCCGCGAATCGCGATGTTGAGCCGCTCCACATGCTCGGATGCTTTGCGAAGAAACTCCGCGCTCTGTCGTTCCGAAGGGCTGGCGACCAGCACTAAAGCACCTGGCCGCGAATAAGCCCGATGCACGGCCTTGGCGGCGGTGACCGTAGACTTGCCCCACTGCCGTGCACAGTTCAGAATGCCGCGTTTCGCGTCAGACCGCAGAATTTCGGCCTGTTTCTCATCGGCCCGAAACTTGAGGCGCGTCCATGCAAACTCAACGGCATCCTGCGTAGCTGGAACCGGAGCGGAAGTCGAAGGTGGATCAATACCGTTTCCCCGCTCCAACCGGCGCCGGCGGTACTCAAACGTTGTTCTCATACCCACCGCATACCACGCGTGTAGGAGGAATTGGGCCTCCCCAAAAACGTACCAGGCAGCCTAAATCTATAAAATCGGAGAACTTAGACGGCGAAAAAATATTCGAAAATTCCCGTCACTCGGGTGGAGGAGCAGACCAGGCGCATTTCGGATTGGCCGGAAGAGCTCAGGTGCGAACACGTAATTGCTGCCGGCGTGGGTGATGGCTTATCGCCTGACGGGCCGCGCTCGCCACAGAGTCAATATTAATCCAAGCGCGAAAGCCACTCGCGCAATTCCGCTGCGGAATCGATGACATTGTCCAGCCGCTGACTGATCTGCCGGTAACAATCCGGATCAATTTGACCCACCGAATATCCCGTCGGATACCCTCGCTGTGAATCTTCACCCGTCGTGGCGGCAACCACCCAGGAATATTTCGGCTCCCTCGGTCGCCCGCTCATCAAACCGCGCGGTAACACTCCCACCAACCCCGCCACAGCGCCATCCGCAGCCCGCTGCCGACGCGCGTTCAACTGATCGACAATCCCCTCCAGGCTCAGCCCGGCCTTCCCGGACAAAACTGCCTGATCGATCCGCCGATTCTGAGCAATTCGCTCCCGCGTCCGTTCCTCCGGCGTCATTTCTGAATACCGTTTCTCCATACAGCGTTAAATCATAGCCCAAAATGGACCAATCCCCGCCATCCATGTAAGATTGCAAAGAACACCCTCCCCAACCTTCCATGGCGAAAAACGACGCATCCACCGCCGACCTCAACTACTCCGACAAACTCTGGAAAGCCGCCGACGCCCTCCGCGGCCAGGTCGACGCCGCCGAATACAAGCACGTCGTCCTCGGCCTCCTCTTCCTCAAATACATTTCCGATAGCTTTGAAATCCGCCGCGAAAACCTCCGCGCCGAACTCACCAAAGACGGCATCAAGGGCAAACCACTCGAACGCCTGCTCGAATCGCGCGACGAATACACCGCCGAGCGCGTCTTCTGGGTTCCCCCCGAAGCCCGCTGGACCAACCTGCAGAACCAGGCCACACGCCCCGACATCGCCACCCTGATCGACGACGCGATCCTCGCCGTGGAACGCGATAACGCAAACCTGAAGAACAAGCTTCCCCGTGGTTACGCCGCGCGCGGCATTGACCCGTTGAAGATGAAGAGCCTCATCGACCTCATCGCGGGCATCGAGTTCAAAGGCACGCGCGGCGAAGCCCGCGACACGCTCGGCCGCGTCTACGAATACTTCCTCGGAAAGTTCGCCGCCGCCGAGGGCAAGCTGGGCGGCGAATTCTACACGCCCCGCAGCATTGTGCGCGTCCTCGTGGAAATGCTGGAGCCCTACGAAGGACGCATCTACGACCCCGCCTGCGGCAGCGGCGGCATGTTCGTGCAGTCCGAGAAATTCGTTGAGGCCCACGGCGGCAACCGCACCGACGTGAACATCTTCGGGCAGGAGAGCAACCCCACCACCTGGCGCCTCGCCCACATGAACCTCGCCATGCACAGCATCGAGGCGCGGCTCGGCGACAAACACGCCGATACATTCCTCAACGATCTGCACCCCGATCTCAAGGCCGACTACGTGCTCGCCAATCCGCCCTTCAACGTGAGCGACTGGTCCGGCCAGTTGCTGCGCGGCGATAAGCGCTGGGTGTTCGGCGACCCGCCCGTCGGCAACGCCAACTACGCCTGGATTCAGCACTTCATTCATCACCTGGCGTACCCCAATGGACGCGGCGGAGGCGTGGCCGGATTTGTGATGGCGAACGGCAGTCTGTCGAGCAATACGGGCGGCGAGGGAGAGATCAGGCGCAGGATTGTGGAGGCGGATCTCGTCGACTGCATCGTGGCACTGCCCGCGCAGTTGTTCTTTACGACGGGCATTCCGGTTTGTCTCTGGTTTCTCACGCGTGATAAGAGCGGACGTAACATCCGGCGCGGCACGCCTCACCGCAAGGGTGGACGAGCGGGCGAAACTCTATTTATCGACGCGCGCAAGCTCGGCACAATGCAGACTCGCGTGCTGCGGGTGCTCACCGGGATTGAGGATGCGGAGTGTGTGCCGGGGACAAGCGATCCGCTGCCGGATTCCGATGTGGGGCGGATTGTGTACGCGTACCGGCGCTGGCGCGGCGAACCCGCCCCAGATTGGTGGAAGAAGAAGGAGCATGGGGAGTGGAAGTTTGTGGCGGTTCCGGGGTTTTGTAAGGCTGCGTCATTAGAAGACGTTGCGAAGCACGGGCATGTTCTAACGCCAGGGCGGTATGTCGGTGCCGAGGAACAAGAAGGCGATGGCGAGCCTTTCGCAGAGAAGTACCCGCGACTGGTCGCGGAATTGGAAGAACATCTGGCGGAAGGCGAGCGATTAGCGAACATTGTTCGACGCCGGCTTCAAGGGATCGAGATTGAGTAGGCCCACGATCACGAAGACGGGCGGAAGGGAAGCCACCGAAGGCTTAATCGAGGGAGATGTCGCGCTTGCCGTGGGCATGCCAACTTCAACTCCACCTGCAGGTTGGCGGTGGACAAGACTCACTGACTTAGCCAGACTCGAAACCGGCCATACACCTAGCCGAAGGAAGCCCGACTACTGGGCGGGCAAAATACCGTGGATTGGAACGCGCGATGCAACCGCGAATCATGGGCGCACAATTCTTGATACGTCGCAGCACGTAAGTCAGCTAGGCATTGACAACTCGTCCGCTCGAATACTCCCGCCAAACACAGTTTGTCTTTCACGTACAGCATCGGTCGGCTATGTAGTTGTGATGGGCAGGGCGATGGCCACGAGCCAGGACTTTGTGAACTGGATTTGCGACGAGTCGAAGCTCGACTACCGCTTCCTGAAGTACGCTTTACTGGCTGAAAACAGGAGCTTTTCGAGATTCTCGCACGGCACAACCCACCAGACGATCTACTTCCCCGAAGTCAAGGCGTTTCACGTGTGCGTGCCGCCTGTCGCCGACCAGCGTGCTCTCGCTGATGTGCTTACATCCCTGGACGACAAGATCGAGCAGAACAGGCGAACGAGTCGCGCTCTGGAAGAACTTGCGCGGGCGACATTCAAAGCATGGTTCGTGGATTTCGAGCCAGTCAAGGCCAAGGCCGCAGGTGTTAGCGGGTTTCCGGGCATGCCCTCCGCGACGTTCGCGACGCTCCCGAACCGCTTTACTGAGTCTCGGATTGGCCCGACGCCGCACTGTTGGCAAGTTGGCAGCCTGGAAGATATTCTCGAGCTACAGAGAGGCTTCGATCTTCCGAAGGACTCCAGACGCGAAGGCCCCTATCCGGTACTGTCCGCGAGCGGGATCAACGGTTATCACGATGAGTACCGCGTCAAGGGGCCTGGCGTTACCACCGGGCGTTCGGGTGTCTTGGGCAGAGTGCTCTTTTGCGACTCCGATTTCTGGCCCCTGAATACGTCACTCTGGGTTAAGGAATACCGACATTCAAACCCGTGGCATGCCTACTACTTGCTTCAGTCAGTCGATTTGAGCCAGTTTAATGCCGGTTCTGCGGTTCCCACCCTGAATCGGAACCACTTGCGAGGTATTCCTGTGGTGGTCCCCTCAACACCGGCGCTTTCGGCCTTCGCTGAAGTTTGCGGCTCACTATTCACACTTCGCGCTCAACTGGAGACTGAATCGTTAAAACTCGCGGAGCTCCGCGACTACCTACTCCCGCGACTGCTGAGCGGTCGGGTACGTGTGCGCCACTCGGAAGGAGTCGCACAGCAACCATGAGCCCCGTCCTCAAAGAAAGCCTTGTCGAAGACCTCGCTATCAAAGCCCTCGCCGCGAATGGCGTCGAAGCCCTGCAAGGCTCCGAGCTATCCGACGACGGCCTTAACCTCACCGGCGGACTAATCCACCGATCCGTAAAAGAAGCCCTCGAACGCCTCAACCCCCACCTCTCGCAAAACGCCCGCGAGCAAGTCCTTCGCATCCTAACCCGGCCACCGCACACCACTATCATCGAAAACAACCGCTGGTTTCACAACCTCCTCGTCGATGGCGTGCCGGTCGAATACAAAGACCCCAACACCGGCGAAACGCGCACCGGTCCGGCCCGTCTGATCGACTTCGCCAATCCCGCCGCCAACGACTTCCTCATCGTCCGCCAACTCACCCTCCCAACCGCCAACGGCAAAACCATCCGCCCGGACCTCGTCCTCTTCGTCAACGGTATGCCTCTCGCCGTAATCGAACTCAAAGATCCCGCCAACCCCGCCGCCGACCTCAACACCGCAATCGACCAGCTCACGCGCTACAAGACCCTCGCGCCCGATCTGTTCATCCCCAACCTTCTCCTCGCCGTCAGCGACGGCCTGCTGACCCGCGTCGGCAGCACCACCAGCGGACGCCAGCGCTTCACTCCATGGCGCCCCGCCAGCGGCGGCGAGCCCACGCTCGAAGCCCTCATCCGCGAACTCCTCAACCCCGCCGCGCTGCTCGATTACCTCCGCTCCTGCGTCGCCTTCGAAGAAGACGAGCGCGGCAACATCGTCAAGAAGATCGCCGGTTATCACCAGTTCCGCGCCGTCCGCAAAGCGCGCGCCGGAGTCATCGGCGCGCTCAAGACCCCGCAGCGTAAAGGCGACGAATCGGCGGGCAGGGGAGGCGTCGTCTGGCACACCCAGGGCAGCGGCAAGAGCCTCACCATGCTGATGCTGGCGGGCGCGCTGGTGCGCGCGTCGGAGATGGCGAATCCCACGCTCGTGATCGTCACCGACCGCAACGACCTTGACGATCAGCTCTTTGACACCTTCGCCATGGGTCGCGCCCTGCTGCGCAATGAGCCCGTCCAGGCCGAAAGCCGCGACCACCTGAAGCAACTGCTGGACCGGCCCAGCGGCGGCGTGGTCTTCACCACCATCCACAAATTCACCGAAGCGCATGGCAAGATCAGCGAACGCGCCAACGTGGTCGTAATGGCGGACGAAGCGCACCGCAGCCAGTACGGCTTCACCGATGGCGGCGCGCGCTGGATGCGCGACGCGCTTCCCAACGCCACCTTCGTCGGCTTCACCGGCACGCCGCTCGTTGCGGGCGACAAAATCACGCGCAACGTCTTCGGCGAATACGCCGACGTTTACGATATCCGCCAGGCCGTGGCCGATGGCGCGACCGTGCCCATCTACTACGAGCCGCGCATCGTCAAGCTGAAGATCGACGAAGCGGGCGCGGAGGCAGCGGAAGCGAAGATCGAGAAACAGCTCGCGGAGTACGCCACGCTGGACGAAGACGGGCGCGAATCTCCACCCGGTGTCCGCATCCCGATCGAAGAACTCTACGGAGCGCCCGAGCGGCTGGAGCGTGTGGCGAAGTTCCTCGTCGCGCACTGGGAAGAGCGGCGCGGCGCCATGGAAGGCAAGGCCATGGTCGTAACGCTGAGCCGCGACATCGCCGCCCGCCTCTACGCCGAAATCCGCAAACTCCGTCCCGCCTGGCACGATGACGATGATGCCAACGGCGCCATGAAGGTCATCATGACCGGCGCGACCGGCGATTCCGAATACATCGTGCGGCATGTGCGCGGCAAAGCCGAACGCAAGGCGCTGGCGGACCGCTTCAAAGACCCCGCCGATGATTTCCGCCTGGCCATTGTGGTCGATATGTGGCTGACCGGCTTCGATGTCCCCTGCGCCCACACCATGTATCTGGATAAGCCGCTGGCCGGGCACAACCTGATGCAGGCGATCGCGCGCGTCAATCGCGTATACGGCGAGAAGCCCGGCGGATTGATCGTGGACCTGATCGGCCTTGCCGATCCGCTGGCGGATGCGCTGGCGACCTATGCAAATGCAACGGGCGAGACGGACCGGCCCGTGAAAGAACTCCAGGACGAAGCCATTCCCGCAATGCTCTCGGCGTTCGAGCAATTGCGGGCGTTCTTTCATGACTGCGATTACTCGCGGGCACTCGCTACCGAACCGACAAATGTACTGCGGGTCTATCTGGGCGCAATCGACTATGTTCTCGACCTGAAGCACGACGTAGGCGAGGAGACCGGGTGGCGGCGCTTCCGCGAAATGGTGAAGCGTTTAGCAAGGGCATTCGCGCTGGCCGTCCCCCGCGAAGAAACGAAGCAAATCGCACCTCACCTGGCGTTTTTCCAGCGTGTGGCGGCCATGATCCGCAAGCGCCTCGCCGATGAAACAGGATCTTCGTCGGGTTCCGATACCGGCTCGCGCGACATCGACGTTGCCATCCGCCAGGTCATTGGCGGTGCGGTGGAAGCGGGCGAAGTCATCGATTTATTCGCCGCCGCAGGTCTCGATGCCGCGCGTCTCGACATTCTGAGTGACGATTTCCTGGAGCGCGTCTCCGCGCTGGACCAGAAAAACCTCGCGCTCGAAACCCTGCGAAAACTACTGAACGATCAAATAAAAATCAGCGAGCGCACCAATGTCGTGCAGGCGCAGAAATTCCGCGAAGCGCTCGAAAAAGCCATGCTGGGCTACACGAACAAGCAGATCTCCACGGTGCAGATGATCGCGCACCTGCTCGAAATGGCGAAGTGGGTCCGCGAAGCGAAGAATCGTGGCGTGGAACTCGGCCTCAGCACGGAAGAATCGGCATTCTATGACGCACTGGCCGAAAATGGCTCCGCGAAAGAAGTGATGAAGTCGGATCAGTTACGTCTGATGGCCCGCGAGCTCGCGGAAATGGTCAAGCGGATGCCGAAGCTGGACTGGACACAGCGGGAAAGCGTGCGAGCCGACCTACGGCGCAAGGTCCGCCGCTTGCTCGCGATGTACGGCTATCCGCCGGATCTGGAAGAGAACGCGACCCAGCTGGTGCTCAGACAGGCGGAGTTGTCGACAGAGAATATGGCGTAAGATTTATACGATTGGAGCTTCATAAAACACAAATGAAAATGATTATCGTCATGTTCGCCATGGCGGCGTTGCCCGCGCTGGCTCAGCAAAAGCCGTGTGAGGAATTGAAAACCGAAATTGCGGCGAAGCTCGACGCCAAAGGCGTCAAAGGGTACCAGCTCGATATCATCCCAACCGCCGACGTCAAGGACCAGACGATCGTCGGAAGCTGTGAAGCGGGATCGAAGAAGATTGCCTACACCCGCGGCGCCACCGCGCCTGCGGCCACCTCGCCAAAGGCAGAAAAGGCGCCGGCGCCGCCCGCGAAAAAGTGACGCAGGTCGCGAAATGTCGCCGGCGCCCAAATGATCTTGTCCGGCGATCCACGTTAACCGGTCACGCCGTCCGCGAATCCGCGACGAAACCGGTCGCAAGCGTATTCACACCCAAGTGCCGCTCAATCTGATTCCCAGGCTTATCCGAAATTCTAGGCAGATGAGCCGCAATGGCGGAAACCCCGGGCCGCAGTTCGCCATTCAGCGAAATCCGGCGAAGGGCAAAGAGGAGGGCGGAATGGGCATAGTCGCGGATTCGGAAACACCGCGGGCGCGCCAAATTAGAGTAGCGGAGTGGCCATATCTCCGTAGCGAACGCACAACGGGATAAACGTCACCACTAATATCGCCGCGAATATACTGGCAACATGCCCGAACCCTTCATCGAGGAATGCCTCTCCGTTTTAGCGCGTACACCTCAGGTTCTCGACGCGCTGCTTCGCGACCTGCCCGACGTCCTCATCGCAGCGACCGAAGGGCCTGGAACATGGAGCCCTTACGTGGTGCTCCGTCATCTGATTTACTGCGAAAAATTCGACTGGATCCCGCGCATGCGAATCATCCTCGAACATGGCGCCAACCGGACCTTTGACCCCTTCGACCAGGACGGACAGTTTCGCGAAGAGGAGCACAGGCCGCTCCCCGAACTCATTAACGAGTTCAGACGAATCCGGCTAAGCAATCTCGACGAACTGCGGGCGATGAACCTGACCGTTGCCGAACTCGAATGGAACGGGAGGCATCCGGCGTTCGGTCTGGTAACCGCAAGGCAACTCCTGGCAACGTGGACCGCCCATGACCTCGGCCACATCGTTCAGATCAATCGCGTCATGGCAAAGCGCTATAAAACTGACGTCGGCCCGTGGACGCAGTATCTGTCCGTAATGAAATGATCGTCCTCTAACGCGCTCTGGCGAAGTTCTGCTACTTGGCCAGCAAATGAAAGGCGGAACTCAGAATACCTGATTTGGCTTTTCATCTTGGGGATCCGGGGACGGAGACTCGTTTCTACGCCCATAGCCGAACGGATTCCCTGTCTTTGCGATTTTCGGGGGCGGACCGACCCTAACGGGATCGAATTTTCCAAATCATTCTGACCGCCCGAGCAGTCGCCTCTCACTTCGTGCGCGAAAGCCACGTAGCCCGCTGCTGACGCGCATTCAACTGATGGACAATCCCCTCCAGGCTTCGCCCGCATTCCCGGACAAGACCGCCTCATCGATCCGGCGATTCTGAGAAATCCGGTCTTTCGTTCGTTCCGCGGGCGTCATCTCGGAATATCGCTTCGCCATATCGCGTTAAATCATAGCCGAAACGAACCAATCGCCGCCATCCAGGTAAGATTGCAAAGAACACCATTGCAACCTCCCACGGCGCATAACGACGCATCCACCGCCGACCTCAACCACGGCTTCCGGCTCCCGGTTCTCATGCAATCAGATTCAGGCGAACGTCGACAGTCGATCCAGCGCCAGTCCGATGAGCCGGTCATCGAACAACTTTAGCTTGCGCGCTCCGGCTTCCGCTCCTGCCGGCCACTCCATCAGCCCGGTCCGGATCGAATCTACATTCGCAGTCCTGTGCCCTCTTTCAAGCAGCCAGTCTACCGTCGCAAGTAACTCCATCCCCAGCGGTGACTCGAATCCCCGGACCATCGCCTCAGCTTCATCCAGGATAGGCGCAAGGTTCTTGTTCTCCTCCTGCTTCAGATACAACTCCAGCCGGGGACGCATACCCCGATCCACCGAAATCGAATCCATCGGTCCCGCATCCGCCAGCCGCTTATCGCAGTGCAAATAGCTGCCGTCCAGACCATTAAGCAGATGCCGCAGCCGGTCGGAGTAAGGCCCATACCGATCCGCCGAAAACTCCAGCTTCAGCGGATTCTCCATCCGCAGCTTGGCGATCGCGCGTTCCAGAAACCAGCCGATCTTCTGAACTTCCAGATACGTGCAATCCCCGCCCAGCACCCAGTACCGCCAAACCATGTCGGCGATCAGCGCTCGCGCATGTGTCAGTCTTGTGACCCCTGTCGGCTTCGCCACATTCTGATATTTCGCGGTTGGCTCGTAAACCTGCACATCCACATCAGTCAGCGATCCCAGCACCCGCTCGATTTCCGACCGCACTTCCGCCCACTCCAGCCCGCCATTTCCACAGCCAACCGGAGGCAGCGCCACGCTCTGGATACCCTTCTCCTCGATCACCCTCCTCAGGTCCGCCAACCCCTCCGTAATCCATTCGAGTTTCGACGGTTGCCGCCAGTGTTTCTTGCTCGGGAAGTTGATGATCCATCGCGGGCCGTCCAGCCTCCCGCTTTCCGTCACAAACATACGGCCCGGTCGAATCTCGTTTCGCCTGCACGCCTCCTCATAAGCGTGGAAGTTGCCCGGAAATGCCTCTTTGAACATCAGTGCAATCCCTTTGCCCATCACTCCCACGGTGTTCACGGTATTCACCAGTGCGTCCGCCGCAGCTTCAAGGAGGTTCCCTTTTCGAAAGGTGATCATCAAAAATACCAGGTTGAAGTCTTCACTATATTCAATGCCAGGCCCAGTTGAGCAGCCCGGGCCGCAATACCATCCCTGACCGCCTCCGTGTAACAGCAAATGCCATGAATGGCCGCCGTCGGAAGATGCCTCCAGATCAGCGCTTCCGCCTGATACCGGTCCGTCTTCCCAAGATCGTTATTATCGCGTTTGAAATCCCGTTTCTGCAGCAGAGGCCAATCGATCTTCGTCAGGTCCTTCGTATCGGTGAAATGCTGCGCGGCCGTCAGGTAAGCATGGGCATCCGTAAAAACGTACGGCACGCCCAACTCCATGGCTTTTCGCAGCGAAGATACAACGATCGCGATCTCCTCGTTAGGAATCTGCGGCACACCGTTGTATCCGGTCTTAATATTCAACAGCATGATCGAAAACGGTGTGAAGTAAAACGGGATGTAGTCGCTCAGCGTTCCGCCCGGGCCGGCTGGCACCGTGTGGAGCGCGCGGCGCGCGATTAGGTCGGTGTTCCCGATAGGTCGGAAGTTCGGATCCTTTAGCGCTCCGCTACGCGCATGCAGGCCATTCTCCAGAATCCACGGCACATTATCACGGTGGGTGATCCGGAAAATCAGCGCCTTCTCAGGATTCAGCAGGTCGGAATGATCTGCACGCAAACTCACCCCTCCTCATTTGCTCCTCCGGATTCACCCGAGAGCGGTAGGCAAACTCAACGGAAGGTGCGTCATCCGTTCGAGTGCCTCTCAGCAGTCTAAACGATTTCAGTTCACAAGGGCAGTACTGCCATTTTTGCCAAACAAAATCAATAACTTAACTCCGCCACCCCCAAACCCCACCCGCATAATACCCACGTATGCAGCTAACTGACAAACAACTCGAAGCCAACCGCGCCAACTCTCTCAAATCCACCGGCCCTCGCACCGAGGTCGGCAAACGCAACTCCTCCCGCAACCGCGCCACTCACGGCATTCTCGCCAATACCATCCTCATTGAAGGAGAATCCGCCAGGGGCTTCGCGGCCCTCCTCAACTCCCTCTGCGCCGAACACCGGCCCGAAGGCCCAACCGAAAGAATTCTCGTCGAACGAATGGCCGTTGCCCAGTGGCGCCTCCGCCGCATCTGGAACCTCGAATCCGTCGGTATCTCCCGTGAAATTCGCAACGTCAACGCCGCCGCCGACCCCACCCAGCCACTCGACCCCGCCGTCAGCGCCATGCAGGCCTACAGCACCCTCGCCGCCGACGGTCGCAATCTCGAACTTCTCAGTCGCTACGAACACCGCTTTGACCGCCAATACTACCGGGCCCTCGAAGCCCTCCATCGCCACCAGGAACGGAGGCGGGAGCGTCAAAACAAAGGCGCCGCCGCACCCGAATCGCAGGAAAAGTCATCTTTGCCATTCGAAGCCACACAACTCTCTGAAAACAAACAACCGGACTGAGATTCCCCCACCGCGCTCAAAGCCACTTCGAACCCGCGAAAATGGCCTTCGAAGCCGGTCCGAAGCCGCACATCTTGCGCTTCGGGCGCGATATACTAATGAGTACGTCCGGAGGGGAAATCGGACGGATTTAACCATATTCTGACCCGGAATCGGTCCCTGCGAGCTTATCCGCCGGATGCATCCGTTCCCTGCAACGTATTGAATTGTAAAGAATTGCGGACACCGTTTCCGCCAAATTGTAAAACCTTGCAATGGGTGGCTGAATTCACCCGCGAACTCAATATACTGATCGTGTGCTTCTTTCTGAAGGGAAAATTTTCAATGTTTAGATCAACCTGTCTGGCTCTCCTGATCTTCGCCGGAATTGCCTCCGCCGATGTGCAGACCGGCGTTGTCCGTTCCAGCGGTCAGCCCATCCCGGGCGCATCCGTTACCGCCGTCTGCGGTACCGACAAAATCCCTACCGTTACTGATGAAGCCGGCCGTTTCGAAATCGGCGGCCTCCCCTCTACACCTTGCAAATACACGGTTCTGATCTTCGGCTTTGAGCCTCTCCAGAAAGACGCGGCGGCATCCTCCACACCTCTGGTCCTCGACATTACTCTTCAGAAGCGCGCCACCGTGCCGGTCGCGCCCGGCGCGACGCCGCCTCCCGCGGTCGTCTCGCAGACCCCTGCGCCCGCTCCCAACAATGCGGCGGCAACACCTGCAACTCCTGCAGGTCCCGGACGCGGCGGCGTCCCCTCCGGTGCCGGCACGCAGGGCAACGGAACCGGTCCCCGGAACGCAGCCAACGGTAACGGACGTGCCGGACAGGGCGGTCCCGCCGCGGGTGGTCGCGGTGGTCAGAATGCCCAGAACGCGCGCGGCGGATTCCAGGCGCTTAGCCTCAATCAGAACGCTGACGTCGTCAGTTCTGACGCACCGGCCTCTCTCCTCGGTGGCGACGCCGGCGGCGGCTCCGGCGGCTCCGGCGATGCCTTCACGGTCAACGGTACCGTAAGCGCCGGCGTACAGGCCCAGCCGGGCGACGGCTTCGGCGGCCCCGGTGGCTTCGGCTTTGGCCCCGGCGGTCCCGGCGGCTTTGGCGGCCCCGGCGGCGACTTCGGCGGTGGTCGTGGCGGTGAAATCGGCGGCCCCGGTGGCGGTGGACGCGGTGGTGACTTCGGCGGTGGCGGACGCGGCGGCTTCGCCGGCGGTGGACCTGGCGGCGGCTTCGGTGGCCCTGGCGGTCCCGGTGGACCCGGTGGTTTCGCCGGCGGACGTGGTGGACCCGGTGGGCCTGGCGGCCGGGCCGGTAATGCCGGTGGCCGTGGACCCAACGGCGTAACCGCCTTCGGCAACCGCGCGGGACGCGGACGCGGTCCCCAGTGGCAGGCCAGCGTCAACTACACTTTCGCGAACTCGGCGCTCAATGCTCGCCCGTACTCCTTCGCATCCACGCAGACCAACGGCCTGGCCCCGATTAAGGCGGCCACTGCCACGAATCAGATGGGCTTCACCCTCGGTGGTCCCGTCATGATCCCGAAAACGAAGCTCAACCTGAAGAACTCGCGCTGGAACCTCAATATCACCGGCGCCCGCAACCGCTCGGGTGTCGATAACATTTCGAGCGTTCCCACGCAGGCTTTCCGCAACGGCGATTTCTCCAGCCTGCTGGCCAATTCGGTCCCCACGATCATCTACGATCCTCAGACCAACCAGCCGTTCCAGAACAACATGATCCCGGTCAGTCGCCTCAATCCCACCGCGCTTGCCCTGCTCAACTACATTCCGAATCCCACGGGCGTTGGTATTAAGAACAACTACCAGTTCGTCGCAAGCAATCCAAACGACAACACCAACGTAAATCTTCAGGTCTCCGAGCCCCTCACCACAAAGGATCGGATCAACGTGAACCTCTCCCATCAGTCGCGCAACTCGGATCAGGTTCAGGCCTTCGGATTCCGTGATCCGAACAGCGGCTCCGGCGGCAACATGTCGGTCTCTTACTCCAGAACGCTGCAGCCGACGCTCGTTAACACGCTCACCATCGGCGCCAATCGCAACGTCACGAACAATCTTTCATTCTTTTCAAACGGCACGAATGTCGCCGGAACGCTCGGAATCAATGGCGTGCTCGCCACCCCCGCGACCTACGGTCCGCCATCGCTGAGCTTCACCAACTTCACGCGGCTCAGTGACGGTACTCCTTCGGAGAACCACTCCACCACGTACAACCTCAGCGACAGTCTGGTGAAGAACAAAGGCAAGCACACCGTCCAGTTTGGAGGACAGATTTCCAGCCGTTTGTCTAACACGCTCACTGCCAACAACGCGCGCGGCAGCTTCACCTTCTCCGGTCTGGCCACCGAACCGGTCGTGAACGGTGTCGCCTCGGCATCGAACATCGTGAACAATCAGGTCACCGCCTTTTACGGCTACGATATGGCGGACTTTTTGCTCAACGCTCCGGCCGCCGCCTCCGTGAATCAGTACCTGAATGGCAACAACATGTTCTACTACCGGCAGAAGCAGGGCGCGGCGTTCGTCAGCGATGATTTCCGCGTCAGCACCAGCTTTACCCTGAACATCGGCGCCCGTTGGGAATACTATGGGCCCCAGACCGAAAAGTACAACCGAATGTCCAACGTGCTTTTCTCCGGAACTAACATCCAGCGTGTCGTTCCGGGCACCGCAAACCCCATCGTCGGCGGCGTAGTGCCCCAGGGACTCCTGCAAAACCGCATGGACATGGTGCAGCCCCGGCTCGGTTTCGCGTGGAAGCCCTGGGCGAAGCGCAACATCGTTTTCCGCGGCGGCTACGGCATTCTTTACAACGGCGGATCGCTCGCACAGCTCGGGAACCAGCTCGCCATCCAGCCCCCCTTCGTTCAGACGGTCAGCCTCTCCTCCACCACTACACCTGGCCTGACGCTGAAGAATGGTCTGGTCGCCTCCCCGAACACAGCTATCGCGAATACTTACTCTGTCGCGCCCGACTATCGTCCGGCCCGTGCGCAGCAGTGGAACGCGATTGTGCAATACACCTTCGCCCGCTCCTATGTAGCCCAAATCTCCTACTTCGGAACCAAAGGCGACTTCCTCGACGTTCTCCTTGGACCCAACCGTCGCGCCCTCGGCAGCACCGTACTGCCGTATCCCACCGCCACGTCCAACATCACTCAGGATGAATCGGTCGGCACCTCCATCTCGCACTCCGGCTCAGCGCAGATTACGCGCCGGTTCGCTCGGGGACTTTCCGGTTCGCTCACCTACACGCTGGCCAAGTCGATCTCGGATTCCTCCACCCTCGGCGGCGGCGTGGTCCAGATTGAGAACAACATCCTGGCCGAGCGCGCCGTCACTGCCGACCCGCGCCATAACATTAATCTCAACTTCAACTATCAGACGCTCGCCGGTAATCAGAAGAGCCAGTTTTACTGGAATCTGCTCCGCGGCTGGCAGCTGCAGGGCCGCTATGGCCTGAACTCCGGACAGTACTCCACGGCTACCGTGGCGGGCGATCCCTCCGGCACCGGCATCATCGGTTCGGCCCGCGCCAATGCCACCGGCCTTCCGGTGGATAGCGGCGCCGGTTTCTTCAACCCGGCTGCATTCACCATCCCGGTTGGTACCTACGGGAATGCGGGACGTAACACTATACCCGGTATCTGGAACTTCACCCTGAGCGCCGAAGCGCAGCGTTCCTTCCGCATCGGCGAGCGCCACAGGCTTCAGTTGACCTTCCAGGCCAATAACCCGCTGAACCATCCCTCTATCACCGGTTTCAACACGGTGATTGGATCCACGCTGGTCGGCCAGCCTACGTCCGCCGGCCAGATGCGCAGCGTCACCGCCCAGGCGAGGTTCACGTTCTGATGCGAGCCACCGTCAACGCAACCCAACAGGAAAACAAGACAATGACGAAGAAACTTCTGGTTTATGGACTTACCTTCCTCATGGCGGCGCCGGTTCTGCCTGCTCAGCAGCCGGTAACATTTACGTCCAACACCACTCTTGTCGTGATCGACGTGGAAGTCAAAGACAAGAACGGCAAGGTCGTGGAAGACCTGAAGAAGGGCGACTTCACGCTCACCGAAGACGGCAAGGCTCAGCAGATCGCCGTATTCGACTTCCAGAAGCTCGACATCGAAACCGCGCCTCCGGTGCCGGCTGTCAAAGTCGAGGCGAAGGCGGACACGTCGAAGCCCGCCACGGTGTCGGCCGCCATCGTTCAGACTGCCCAGCCCGCGCCCGCTGCGAAGGCTCCGGCGCCTGCGCCGGTAGCGTCGGCTCCCGGTACGGCGAAGCCGATCATCCGCTTCCAGGATCGCCGACTGGTAGCCATGCTGTTCGATATGAGCACCATGCCCGTGGCCGATCAGATTCGCGTGCAGAAGACCGCCATCGACTTCATCCACAAGCAGCTCAAGCCCGCCGATCTCGTGCAGATCATGACGGCAACCTCCGGCCCGCTCACGATCACGCAGGATTTTACCGACGATAAGGATGCTCTCGAAGCTGCCGTCAAGAAGTTTCACATCGGCGAAGGCAGCGACCTCGCCGGCAGCCTCGGCGCCGGCGACACTTCGGATGACAACTCCTTCTCAGCCGACCAGAGCGAGTTCGACATCTTCAACGTGGATAAGAAGCTGACCACGATCGAAACCTCCTGCAAGATGCTGGCGAGCTTCCCCGAAAAGAAGGCTCTCCTCTACTTCTCCAGCGGCATCACACAGTCGGGTCTGGATAACCAGGCCGAACTCCTGAAGGCCGTCAACGTCTGCAAGAAGTCCAACGTTTCCATTGATCCCATCGATGCCCGCGGCATGACCGCGTCGGCTCCCGGCGGCGATGCTTCGCAGGGCTCCGGTCGCGGCGGCTCCAGCATGTTCACTGCGGGCGGTGGCGCCGGTGGCCAGGGCGGCGGCCGTGGCGGCGCCGCGAATGACTCCGCACAGGAAACGCTCTCCACCCTCGCCGCGGATACGGGCGGCAAGCTCTTCGCGGAAGACAATGACCTCTCCGTCGGCCTGGCAGCCGCGCGCGATGATATCGCGAGCTACTACATCGTTGGCTACTACAGCACGAATGGCAAGACCGATGGCAAGTACCGCACCGTGAACGTGAAGCTCAACCGCGCCGACGTAGCTTCGGCGAAGCTGGACTATCGTCACGGCTACTTCGCTGAGAAGGAATTCGGCAAGTTCACCGCCGCCGATAAGGAAGACCAGTTGCAGCAGGCTCTCATCCTCGGCGATCCGATTACCGATCTCACGCTCGCCGCTGAAGTGAACTACTTCCGACTCGCCCGCGACCGCTACTTCGTGCCCTTCAGCGTGAAGATTCCGGGTTCGGAAATCGCTCTCGCCAAGAGTAAAGGCAATGCGAAAACCGACCTCGACTTCATCGCTCAGCTGAGAGACAACAAGGATCAGATCCGCAGCCAGGTGGCCGACGGCATCACAATTCAGCTCGCGCAGTCTTCGCTCACCGACCTGAACAATCGCGCCATCGCTTATGACACCGGCTTCGCCGTGCCGCCGGGAACCTACAAACTGAAGTTCCTGACGCGTGAAAACGAGACCGGCAAGATGGGTACCTTTGACACCACGGTGAACATCCCCGATCTCGCGGCCGATCAGCCCGCGAAGATCAAGACCAGCACCCTCGTCCTCAGCAGTCAGCGCCAGTCCACGAAGAGCGCCCTTGCCAAGGCCGATCCCAATAGCAAGCTGACCGATGCGAATCCGCTGGTGGAAGATGGGCAGCAGCTGGTGCCCAGCATCACCCGCGTCTTCCGCAAAGATCAGAGCCTCTATGTCTATATGGAGGTTTACGATCCTGTGCTCGGCGACGATCAGAAGCCCAGCGTAGCGGCCACTCTGACCTTCTTCCGCGGCAAGAATAAGATGTTCGAATCCGATCCGGTCCGGCTCGATTCGTTCATCCCGCAGCGCGGCCAGACGTTGCCCGTGAAGTTCATGGTTCCTCTGTCACAGCTGCCCACCGGGGTCTACACCTGCCAGATCAACCTGATCGACGAAAATGGTCATAAGTTCGGGTTCCAGAGAGCAGATATCAAAGTTCTCCCCGCCCAGAACGCGGCGGCCACTGCGGCGCCGGCCAAAGCCGGATTTTAAGTAGTCCGGTAAGCAATCGCATAAAGGAGCCGGCCGTCAGCCGTTAAGACTGACGGCCGGCTTTCTTATTGCTGCCACTTTCTGAGCGCCGGTGACAGGAACGCGCACGCTGCCACCACAGCGACGGCCGCGACGCCGCCGCTGACCGCGCTGAAGACCGGCCCAAACGCGGCCGCTGCCCAGCCGGACTCTACCGCGCCCAGCTGGTTGGAGCAGTTGATGAAGATGCTGTTCACCGCCATAACGCGACCGCGTACGTAGTCGGGTGTTCTCGTCTGCAGCACCAGCTGCCGCAGGACGACGCTGACGTTGTCGAGGGCGCCGGTGAGCAGCAGCATGACAAAGGAGAACCACAGCACGCGCGACAATCCGAACCCGATTGTGGCCAGCCCGTAACCGGCCACGCACCAGAGCATGGTGGCTCCTGCTCGTTTGACCGGACGCGAATGAGCCATCCGAAGCGCCATCAGAATCGCGCCGATAGACGGCGCCGTCCGCAGCCATCCAAAGGCCCGGGGACCGGCATGCAGAATGTCGACCGTATAGATCGGCAGCAACGCAACCGCGCCGCCGAACAGCACCGCGAACAGATCGAGCGATACCGCGGTGAGGATCAGCTTGTTGTCGCGAATGAAGCGAAGCCCTTCGAGCGCCGACTTGCTTTCCAGCGCCTCATCCGCCTCAGGACGAGGGCGGCGCTCAAAGGAAAGCCCTGAGAAGCACAGCAGCGCCGCGAGCGAGCATCCGAACTGGATGGCGTAGATCGTGCGCGTTCCGGCTGCGGCGAGGATGAAACCGGCGAGCGCGGGCCCAACCACACCCGACGTCTCGAAGACCGTAGCGTTCCACGAGATCGCGTTGCTCAGCACTTCGGGCGGCATGATATCGGGGAGGACGCCCAGCCGGATGGGCCATTGAAACGTGCGAGCAGAAGCCACCAGAAACAGACAGGAGTAAATGCCGGCAATATTATGAACACCGAGCACCAGCAGCAGCGATCCCAGCACAGACAGGCATTGCGCCAGCAGCATCGTGCGGCGGCGATCGTACTTATCGGCAATGTGCCCCGCGAGAATGGCGAAGGCGAACGACGGCGCTACCTGCGCGAGCCCCACGTTGCCCAACACCAGAGCCGAGTGCGTCTGCTGAAACAGATCCCAGCTCACCGCCACCGACAGCATCTGCACGCCGAAGTTCGAAAACGCGGTGCTGGCAAGAAGATATCGATAATCACGAATGCGGAAGGCGGCGTAGGCGTCCAAGTAAACAGAATGCCATGGGGGATTATAGGAATCGCTATGTTTATCGTCCACGTACACGTGCAGGTGAAACCCGGTTGCGAAGACGCGTTCATTGAAGCGTCGCTCGCGAATGCAAAGGCCAGCATTCAGGAACCGGGGGTCGCGCGATTCGATGTACTGCGTGAAACCGCTAACTCGTCCACCTTTGTCCTGCTGGAGGTCTATCGCGATGCCGGTGCCCCCGCGCGACACAAGGAAACCGCGCATTATGCGGCCTGGCGTGACGCTGTCGCCGGCATGATGGCGGTGCCGCGTGTCGGCGTGAAGTACGAGAATCTGTTTCCGGCCGATGGAGGCTGGTAAGTTTTGCGCTTTGAATTCGCCACAGCCGGACGCATCCTGTTCGGCCCGGGTACGGTCTCGGAACTTGGCCCTTTCGCGCGAGCGATCGGACGCCGCGCCTTCGTCGTCACGGGTGGCGACAAGATTCGCCACGCCGGAACCATCAACGATCTCGAAGGCGCAGGTTTGGGCTGCACGCTGTTTGGCGTTGCTTCCGAGCCGACCGTTGACATCGTGCGCGAGGGCGCGGCGCTGTTTCGTGAGTCCGGCTGCGAGTTGCTGATTGCCGTTGGCGGTGGCAGCGTCATCGATGCCGGCAAGGCTATCGCCGCACTGGCCTCGAACTCCGGCGATGTGCTCGACTATCTCGAAGTGATCGGCAAAGCGCAGCCACTGGCCGCCGCTCCGATGCCCTGGATCGCCGTTCCGACCACGGCGGGAACCGGCTCTGAGGTCACCCGCAATGCGGTGCTGGGATCATCGCAGCATGCGGTGAAAGCGAGCCTCCGCAGTCCGCTGATGCTGCCTCGCCTGGCGATCGTGGATCCTCAGCTAACCCTGACCCTGCCACCGGCGGTCACAGCGACCACGGGGCTTGATGCGTTGACGCAGCTGATTGAACCGTTCGTCAGCGCGCGGGCCAACCCGCTGACCGATAGCTTCTGCCTCGACGGGATGAAGGCGGTAAGCGGCAGCCTGCGTCGCGCATGTGAGAACGGTTCGGACGGACCGGCCCGCGCTGCGATGTCATACGCCAGCCTGCTCGGCGGCATGGCTCTCGCAAACGCGGGACTCGGTGTCGTTC
This sequence comes from Acidobacteriota bacterium, assembly GCA_048498815.1. GTDB lineage: Bacteria > Acidobacteriota > Terriglobia > Bryobacterales > Bryobacteraceae > BOG-234. Next base: position 75,060 of record JBEHXG010000007.1, read on the forward strand.
ACGGATTCGCGGCTGCAATCGGCGGTATGTTCAGCGCGCCGCATGGCGGTGTTTGCGCGGCGATTCTCCCCTGGGGCATCGCCGCGAATATCCGCGCGCTGCGCGAGCGCGATCCCGAAGGCGAGGCACTACGCCGCTATGCGGTGATTAACCAAACCCTGACGGGCAAAGACTCACCCGAAGCACTGATCTCACAGTTCGAAATCCCCGGACTGGCAGCTTATGGTGTGGAGAGGTATCACATAAGCGAGATCGTTCAGAAGGCCGCACGCGCGAGCAGTATGAAGGCGAACCCGATTGCCCTTACGACGGAGGAACTGGAATGGGTACTGACCCGATCGTTATAAGACCCGCCACGGTCGATGATGTTCCCACGATCTTTGCCATGATCAAAGGCCTCGCCGCTTACGAGAAGCTGAGCGACATGGTGACTGCCACCGAAGATGGGATTCGCGCAACGCTCTTCGGACCGCGCCCCGCGGCGGAAGTGCTCCTGGCGTCGCGCGCAGGCGAGTGCCGCGGGTTTGCACTGTTCTTCGGTACGTATTCCACCTTTCTCGGCAAGCCGGGAGTCTATCTCGAGGATCTCTTCGTAGACCCCGACTGGCGAGGGCAGGGAATCGGCCGGGCGCTCCTCGAAGCGATCACCGCTCTCGCGCGTGAGCGCGGTTGCGGACGGGTCGAATGGGAAGTTCTGGATTGGAATGCGCCGGCGATCGATTTCTACGAAAGGCTTGGCGCAAAGCCGCAGGGCGGCTGGACGAAGTATTGCCTGTTGCTTTAACGCCGGAATGCCGTTGACCGAGATGGAGCGTGTTCGTAAACTGATTGAAATGCCTTTTGCTGTCAAGAGTGCGCGATGGATCCTGGCGTTTACCGCCTGTCTGTCTTTTGCCGCGGCCCAGACTGTCACCACGGGATCGGGCCCGACGGCGATCGCCGTTAACGAGACCACCCACAAGGCGTACGTAGCCAACGGCAACAGTTCCGTGACCGTAATTGACGGGCGTGCGAAGGCCGTTCTTGCTACGGTTAAGACCGGCTCCTCGCCTCAGGGAATCGCGGTGAACCCGGTTACGAATCGAATCTATACCGCGAATCCCGGAGATGGCTCGGTCACGGTGATCGATGGCGCAAACGATGCAGTTTTGACTTCTGTGAAAGCCGGCAGTTACCCGCAGGCGGTGGCGGTGAATCCTGCCACAAACAAGGTTTACGTGGTCAACAACTACGGACACAACGCTACTGTTATCGATGGCGCTACCAATGTCGCGACCACGATTCGGGTAGGCCAGGGCCCCCGGGGCGTGGTGGCGAGCCCGACCGCCAACAAGATCTACATCGCGAATTACGGCAGTAAGGACGCAACAGAGGTCGATGGCGCCACCAACGAGGCGATTTCCGTACCCACCGGAAAGCATCCCTGGGCGATTGCTTCGGACATCCGCAGCGGTCGCGTCTTCGTTGTGAATGAGGACAGCGCAAGCATCTCCATCATCGATAGTTCGAGCCGAAACGTTCGGAGCGTCGGCGTGGGCGAGACGCCCTTCGCGATCAGTGTGAATTCCGAAACGGGCCGCGTGTACGCTCTCACGTGGGCGAATCCTTCGCTGGTGGCGATTGATGGCGCGGCGGGAACTGTTGTGAAAACAATGCCGCTCCCGGCCCGTCCTTCGGCCGTCGCGGTGAACTCGAAAACCAACCGGGTTTACGTCGCGACGCAGTCAGATTCCAGCGTGATCGAAATCGACGGCGCCAGCAATACTGTGATCGGTGCGGTGAAGGCCGGCAGGATGCCTTATGCAATCGCCGTGGATTCCAGCGCCAACCTGGTGTATGTGGCAAACAATGCCGACGCGACGGTGACCATCATCGATGGCTCCACGCCTGTCACGCCGGCGCCGAAGCCGAAGTTTCGCGTGGTGGCGCTGGCGGAAGTGGCGAGCGGCGATCATCAGTCGTTTGTCGACACCGCGCGGCGGTATCTGGACCGCTGGGCGGCGGAGGACGGCTTTGCCGTGGATTACATCACGAGCACCGAACGCCTGAATGCGCAGACGCTTTCGCAGTATCAGCTGTTCATACAGTTGAACTACCCTCCTTATCGGTGGGCGCCGATCGCGCAGAAGGCGTTCGAAGACTACATCACCCAGGGAAAAGGCGGATGGATCGGTTTTCATCACGCGAGCCTGCTGGGTACGTTCGATGGCTACCCCATGGATCCGTGGTTCTCCGGATTTCTGGGCGGCATCCGCTACTCCAATTACATTCCGGATTTCGCGAAGGCCACGGTCAAAGTGGAAAACCCCGCCCATCCTCTATTCAAAGGGCTGCCGTCTTCGTTCACGATCGACAAGGAAGAGTGGTACACCTGGAACCAGTCGCCGCGGCCGAATGTCAGCGTGCTGGCCACAGTGGATGAATCCAGTTATGTGCCCGACCGCGCGATCAAAATGGGTGGCGACCACCCCGTAATCTGGTCCAATCCGCATTTTGCCGCCAGGAATGTTTACATCTTTATGGGACACCACGGTGGATTGTTCGACAACCCGAATTTTGTGCAGCTATTCAGGAATGCCCTGTTCTGGGCGGCGGGACAATGAGAACCGCCGCTATCGCGCTGCTTCTGGGAGCGGTGATGTTGTCCGCTCAAACGCCGCCGGCTCAACCCAGAGTGCTGGTCTTCTTCTCGCTGAACGTTGAGGCGGATCACGTCCTGTTCGCGACTGACGCGCTGCGATTCCTGGCGGAAGCCGGCGATCGTCATAACCTGCGCATGGAAGCCACCTCCAACTGGACGGAACTCAACGAAGAGAATCTGAAGCAGTACCAACTGGTGGTGTGGCTGAACGGAACTCCGTCCGCTGCCCAGCAGGAAGCGTTCCAGCACTATATGGAAAACGGCGGCGCCTGGCTCGGCTTCCACGTTTCGGCCTATAACGACCGCGATACTCACTGGCCGTGGTTCCGACAGTTTCTGGGCGGCGGCGTCTTCGGTATAAACAGCTGGCCGCCATTGCCGGCGCGGCTGATTGTGGACGACACCGCCAGTCCGGTTACGCAGGGGATTCCGAAGACGTTCAACGCGCCTGCCAATGAATGGTATTCGTGGAGGCCGAGTCCCCGGCTGGATAAGGATGTACATGTGCTGGTAACGCTGGACCCTTCGCAATTCCCGATCGGGATTAAGAGCATGATCTCGGACCGGGATGGCGATGTGCCGGTGGTTTGGACGAATACCCGATACAGGATGCTCTATCTGAATATGGGGCATGGCGATAAGATCTTCGCGAGCCCGATCCAGAATTCGCTGATCGAAAATGGGCTGATGTGGCTGCTGCAGGGCGGATCACGCCAATAATGCGCATCAGATGCAAGAAGGAGTTCACGGCGTTCGCTTCCGTATGATCGGTTACCTGAACAAGAGGTCGGGCCAGATTTCGCTAATGCTGGCGCTTGCCGCTGTTCTCAGACTCCTGGTGGCCGCGGAGTTCCCAAAGGCTCCGGAGACCGACGCAGAGACCTATCGTGTTGGCGCCGTCTCTCTTGTTCGCACCGGCACAATTCTTCAGGAGAGCGATACGGCTAACTACGGTCTGCCATTTTCAGGGCAGCCGGAGTTCGAGCCGCTTCATCATTTTGGCCTGGGATACCCTGCTTTCCTGAGCCTGTTCTATTACGTGGCAGGTACGCAGGAGTCGGGCACTATGTTCGCCCGGGCCGGAACCGCCATTATGGAAGGACTCATCGTTCCCCTGCTGGCCCTTCTTCTCTATCGACGACTGGGGGGTGCCCCGCGCCGGGAGGTTGCGGTTGTCGCAGCGGTCGCTCTCTGGCCGGAGTCGATTCTCATGGGCCAGTACCTGCTCTCCGAAAATCTGAGCGAGATCCTTGTGACCGGTTGGGTACTCTGCTGCACGCTCATGCTGGTTCGGAAAGTGTCGTTCGCGATGGCGGCAATTGCCGGCTGCGTGGGCGGCTTTCTGTTTCTGGCACGTCCGGATTATCTTCCTTTTCTGGCAATATGTTTGGTCGTCCTTGCCGCTCGCTCAGCCTCGAAGACACGTCTGGCCATCGCAGTCGCAGTGATGATACCGGCGCTTCTCTATCCTTCGATACGCTCGATTCGCCTGCTGCATGAATGGATTCCTCTCACATCCGCGGGCGGCGTCACGCTATGGAATGCGTCGACAGGCACGGAATCGCGCATGGGACCTTACGCGGCAGAATTCGTCGCGGCGGCTGCGCCAGGATCTCCGGTCAGGACATCTGCGAATCTGACTCGGATTGCGCTTGCACGAATTCGCTCGAATCCGGCCGCCTATGCAAAACTTTGCGCTCAGCGGCTGATCTCCACCGTATTCGTTTCGTTTGGTATTCCCCCGATTCGCAGCGCTGGCGCTCTGGCGGCGAATGCGACCCTTCGTCTGCTGCGAATCCTCATAGTGGTTGCCGGGTTGTGTGGCTGCCTCGCCCTGGTTCGGCAGAACGGGCCATCGATAACCCTGGTCGTTAGCGGGATTGTGGTTACGACGGTGACGCACGTGATCTTCTGGGGAGCGCCGCGTTATTTTATTCCGTGGATGCCTGTGCTGATTGTGTGCGCATGCTTCGTACGTCTGCCATTTACGTTCCGTACCACCGAGGCGAGCCTGGTAGATTAGTGTTTGGCGTTCAAGCGCATCATCTGGATCGTGCTCGACAGCGTCGGCGTGGGTGAAATGCCCGACGCCGCCGCGTATGGCGATGCGGGCAGCGACACACTTGGCAACATTGCGCGGCGACGTGCCCTGCATCTTCCGAATCTGTGTGAGCTGGGTCTGGGGAATCTGAAGCCGATTGCCGAACTGCCGCCTTCCGCAAATCCCCAGGGCGCGTACGGCCGCTGTACGCTGCGCTCGCCGGGGAAAGACACTACCACCGGTCACTGGGAGATGGTGGGTATTCATCTTGCCAAACCGTTCCCTCTGTTCCCGCAGGGGTTTCCGCCGGAGATCATGGGCGAGTTCGAGCGGCGCATCGGCCGCTCCACGCTGGGCAACAAAGCGGCATCCGGCACCGAGATCATTGCGGAACTCGGCGAAGAGCATGTTCGCACAGGATCGCCCATTGTCTACACTTCCGCCGACAGCGTATTTCAGATAGCGGCACATGAGGCGGTGATTCCGATTCCGGAACTCTACCGCATCTGCGAGATCGCGCGGGAAATCCTGCGGGGTCCGTGGGAAGTCGGCCGCGTGATTGCACGTCCTTTTGAGGGCGTCGCCGGTAGTTTTAAACGCACGACGAATCGCCACGATTATGCCGTTCCTCCTCCGCCGGGAATGCTGCTCGATAAGCTTGCCGACGCGGGAATCGCAATCACCAGCGTAGGGAAGATCTTCGATGTGTTTCTGGGGCGGGGAATCGGGACCCAGCTTAAGACGAAAAGCAATGCCGACGGAATGGCGAAGACGCTCGAGGCGATGCTTGATCCCGAGTGTGGCCTGATTTATGCGAACCTCGTTGACTTCGATCAACTCTACGGGCACCGTAACGATGTGGAAGGCTACGCCCGCGCGCTCGAAGAGTTCGACGCCTGGCTGCCGCAGTTCGGCTCCGCTTTGCAGCCGGACGATCTCGCGATTGTGACGGCCGACCATGGCTGCGACCCCACAACGCCATCCACCGACCACAGCCGCGAGTACACCCCGCTGCTTGTGTTCGGGCCGAAGGCGCGCGCGGGCGTGGACCTGGGCCTGCGCGGCACGCTCAGCGATATGGGCCAGACCATCGCAGAAAACTTTGCAACCTCGATTGAGAAAGGGACCAGCTTTTTAAGCGCAATCACTCTATGAGAACTCCACTACTGGCAGGCAACTGGAAGATGTACAAGACGCCGGCTGAGACGCAGGCGTTTTTTGACGCCTTCCTCCCGCTTGTCTCCGGCGTGAGTGGCCGGGATATCGCGATCTGCCCGCCGTACATCGACCTTCAGACCGCTCTCGCCGCAGCCACCGGATCCAACGTCGGCATCGGCGCGCAGAATCTGGCGGCCGGCAAGGAAGGCGCCATGACCGGCGAGATTTCCGGCCACATGCTGAAGACTCTGGGCGTGAAGTACGTGATCATCGGCCACAGCGAGCGCCGTCAGTTCTTTGGGGAAAACGAAGCCGGCGTTCTGAAGAAGACTCAGGCCGCGCTCGAATATGGGCTGATTCCGATTGTCTGCTGCGGCGAGCTTCTGGCGGAGAGGGAATCCGGCAGCACGGAATCGGTGCTGGCTGCGCAGTTCGATGGCGGCATGGCGCCGCTGACGCCGGAGCAGTTTGCCCAGATTGTGATTGCGTATGAGCCGGTCTGGGCCATCGGCACCGGAAAGGTTGCAACACCGGAGCAGGCGGCCGATGCGCATGCGTTTATCCGTGGCCGCGTGGCGGCGAAGTTTGGTGACGCCCAGGCTGCGGCTACGAGGATTCTCTACGGCGGAAGCGTTAAGCCGGATAACGCGGAGGGACTGATGTCGCAACCCGATATCGATGGCGCGCTGGTGGGGGGCGCCAGTCTCGATCCGAAGTCGTTCGCCGGAGTCGTGAACTTCTAACGCGGGGTCTTTTTCGCGCGCTTTGGTTTGGGGACGCTGTTGACGTTAATGGCTTCGCGGACGAGTGCCTGAAATGCCGGTGCGTCGATTACCTCGCCCTCGCGGATATCGATTGCGCGTCGTACATTCCCTTCGAGGCTGGAGTTGAATAAGCGGGTCGGATCCTTCATGGACGCGCCTTTGGCGAACGTGAGTTTCACGACGCTCTTGTAAATCTCCCCTGTGCAGATGATCCCGTTGTGCGACCAGACGGGCGTCCCCATCCACTTCAACTCCTCGACTACATCGGGATCTTCCTTCCGAATGAGATCCCGCATCCGGGTGAGCGTTTCACCTCGCCAGCCACTGGCTTTGGCGATGATCTTCGTAATTAGTTCGGAGGCCGGCCTCTTCTGTTCCGCTTCGGAGAGATTCGATTTGTTCATAACTGTATCGGTATCTCCCTCAATTCTCACATCGTTTTCTTGCGTGCAAGAATTGGGGCAATGATGAACGACATCGTTATCGTCTCCGCCGTCCGAACTCCCGTGGGCAAATTTCAGGGCGGGCTCTCTTCGCTCTCTGCGACTCAGCTCGGCGCGATTGCAGTCAAAGAGGCTGTACGCCGCGCGGGCATTGAATCCTGCACCGTGGATGAGTGCATCATGGGCAATGTTCTGCCCGCAGGGCTGGGGCAAAATCCGGCTCGCCAGGCGGCGCTGTTCGGAGGACTTGCGCCTTCGGTTGGCGCTCTCACCATCAACAAAGTATGCGGCTCGGGATTGAAGGCAGTCGGTCTGGCAGCGCAGGCGATCGCCACGGGCAATTCGGAGATTGTGGTGGCAGGCGGGATGGAATCCATGAGCAATGCGCCCTATCTGTTGCCGCAGGCTCGACAGGGATTCCGTCTTGGCAACGCTACCGCAGTAGACTCGATGATTCACGATGGCCTCTGGGACGTTTACAACGACTGCCATATGGGAATCACGGCCGAGAACGTGGCGGCCAAACACAGCGTTTCGCGGGTGGAGCAGGATGAATGGGCACTTAACTCGCATCGCAAAGCCGCCGCTGCCTGGGCTGCCGGACGCTTTGATGCCGAGGTTGTTCCGGTATCTGTGCCTTCGAAGAAACGGGGCGCGGAACCGGAAGTGCTTTCTCGCGATGAATCTATCCGGCCCGATGCCAGTCTTGAAGCGCTCTCCGCTCTGAAGCCTGCGTTCCGGAAGGACGGAACCGTTACCCCTGGCAATGCTCCGGGTGTCAATGACGCCGCCGCGGCGCTGGTAGTGATGTCCGCTGATCGGGCGGCGGCACTCAACCTCACGCCACTCGTTCGAATCCGCGCGCAGGCCGTCAGCGGGGTGGATCCGCAGTGGGTGATGCTCGCTCCGGTGACTGGCGTTCAGAAGGTGCTGCAGCGCGCAGGCTGGGCGATGGAGAGCGTGGATCTGTTCGAACTGAACGAAGCTTTCTCCGTTCAGGCGATTGGCGTTTTGAAAGAACTGGGGCTGGGTGCGGACCGCGTGAACGTGAACGGTGGCGCCGTGGCGATCGGTCATCCTATCGGGGCCAGCGGCGCGCGTATCCTCGTGACTCTTATCCACGAAATGATTCGGCGCGACGTTCACCGGGGAGTTGCCGCGCTTTGTCTGGGTGGCGGCAATTCCGTGGCGATGGCTGTAGAACGCTGAGGCTCAGGCTGCCGCGGCTGCTGCCTTCGCGGGAATCGCGCTGAGACTGAGAAGCCGCGGCGTTTCCTTTCCGCAGTCGCAGTGTTCAGCCAGGAGTTCGGCCGCCATTCCGTGGTCCACGAAGCTCGACGCGGCGTCAGGCTCAAGGTGGAGTCCATTATGCACCTCGCATTCGCTGGCGATGATCCCGCCATCCCACCCGCGCATCTGTTCGAAGAGCGGAAGCCCAAACGCCTTCCACAACTGGTCGCGATGGTGCGGACTGATCATTCCGTCCCCGATCGAGGAAAACACCACCATCGCAATTGTTTGCGGGGGCAGATCGAACAGGCCACGCGTCTTTTCGCGGGCAAGCGTGAGGGCGACCTGCAGGGATACCGCGATTCCCTCCGGCTGGGCGGTAATCAGGTCTTTCATTGTCTCGCCGGTGAAAACCCGGGTGATATGAGCCAGGGGGAAGATCACATCCCTGCCTTCGCGGCCAGGGTTGTCTCCGGCCGTGGAGGAGGAGCGCGCCCACGGCCGGAACATGGAAAGCTTCACTGTTCCGTTATGTAACTAGTGGAGCGTTATTGAACTTTTCTCAGCCAGACCGAGTTTTCAGTCATTTCCGGAGAATATGCGTTTCGATGTGGTACACCGACTACTGCGACGGGCCAAAGTCGATGGAAGAAGAGGCTTCGAATTTTCGATAGTCCCGGAACTGCGTTTCGTTTTTCTCTCCGACGGCGGAGCTATGCATTTCCACCAGGGCGCGAACCGGGAGGAGGTAAGTACGTCCGGCAATGTCGGTAGGGGAATAATCCACTGAGGTGTTGGCCGATGTAATGCCGAGATCTTCCGGGATGCGGTCCGCCTCATAGTTAAAGCGAATCACGCGGCCGGTTTGGGGATCGAGTTCCAGCGTTCCGTGATAGGGAACCGCAGCGCTTCTCGTCCTGCCATTACTCATGGCCTGCAGGAAGTAATGCGAAGCTTCGGCCGGCACCCGGAAGGAGAAGGAGGCGACACGCGCTCCTTTTTCGCTCTTCCATCCGTCCCAATGAAAGGCTGTCTGCGATGCGGGCTCGAAGACGCTTTTCAGGACGGAGCCAAACTCTCCCGTCGAAGTTGCCCCGTGCATCAGGTCGCCATATTTCACTTTGGTGGCGGAGCCGTTTACCTGGAGGAGTTCGTGGTCTTCATGCTGCTGAGAATAGCTCAGTGTAATGGTGAGGTTGTCGATCGGCTGCCACGAGTTTCCCGCGATGAGCCGACGGTAGCGCGCCACCGTCTGGGTGCATACGAAGTCCGGAAGCGATGCGCTGTAGGCGAGTGTTGCCTGTCGACCCTTGTCAATCAGCGCCGCGGTTTCAGCGGCCGATGGTTGCTGCGCCCATCCCTGCGCCGCCAGAAGTGTTATTCCCGCAAGAAGAATGAATGAGCTTTTCACGGTGTCCCCTCCCAGCGGAGTTTATCAGAATTTTGACACGCGGCTCACCTGGCAAGAATCTTCGCGGCCTGTTCAATGTGATCCGCCGCAGCCTGTAATACCTGTGCCACCTGTGCGGCCTGTTCCGCCGCTTCCGCCGATTTCCCCGCCTCAACCGCTTCGCGGATGCCCGGGAGGGTCTTCACCGAATACCCCGTATAGCGCCCTGGCGCGTATATCCGGTGGCGATACCATGGACGGCCAGGCAGGCCCGGATCGAGCGTGAGGTCTCGTTCGGTTGCGATCAGCAATTGGTTCGCGGCGCTGATTTGGGCGGCCGAGATTGGAACGACCGCCGCCGCCGATTTTGACGCCGCTTTCTCATAAGCGGATGCGGCCTGCGTGAGTTTCTGATTCGCCCTTCGAACGGCATCGAGGTTCACCTTGTTTTTCTCGTCTTTCTTCTCGTCGCCCAGCTTCGCGATCTCATCGGTGTAGGTTGTCAAGGCTGTGGCGAGGCGGGTGAACTCGAAGGGGAGCAGTGCGGCATCGGCGATGCGCATCGTCGCGATCGCGGTGACCTGGGCGAGGGTACGGCCGTAGACGAAGTCCTTGTCTTCGAAGTGGCTGAACCAGTAGAAATCGTCGTAGGCGGAGTGATACACGCCGCCACCGGCCTCGTTTTCGAAGCCCAGATTGAGCGAGGCGATTCCCAGATGCTGAAGGAACGGAGTGAAATCGGAGCCGGAACCGAGTGGCGAAAGGTGAAACGCGGCGGATTTGCCGCCTGCGTTTTTCGCTTCGCGGGAGAGATACTCATTCAGGAGCGACTTTCCGGACACCGGGTCGTTGACGTCGCGGAGCACCTCAGCCATTGCGGCTTCCAGCGTATGAGAACCTCCGGCGCTCAACGTACCTTTTCCGCTGGAGTCGGAATTGATATAGACCGCGAGCTTTTTGTTCAGCTCCTCCGCATGCTTTTCCATCCACTCCGTAGCGCCCATGAGGCCGAATTCTTCGCCGTCCCAGAAAGCCAGCAGGATCGTTCGCTTCGGCTTCCAGCCGGAATGCGAAAGCTGCGCCAGAGCGCGTGCGGCTTCCAGCAGAGGAGCCGCGCCGGAGAGGGGATCGCTTGCACCAGCGACCCACGCATCGTGGTGGTTGCCGTAGAGTACCCATTCATCCGGGAACTCGCTGCCCGGAATGCGCGCGATCACGTTGTAGAGCGGACGGGTCTCATTGTTCATCGTGATCCTGAGATGAACCGTCGCTGCGCCTCCGCCCAGGTGATAGGTGACGGGCAGAGCGCCGCGCCAGTCGAGCGGCGCCACGGGGCCATCGAGCGCTGCGAGAAGAGGCTGGGCATTACCCCAGGAAATCGGCAGCACAGGGATTTGCTGAATCGTTGTGGCTGCGGCAAGGGGCAGACGCTTAGAGCCAGGTTCGGATGCCCAGCCTGGCGATAAGGGATCGCCGGGCTCTACGCCGAGGTCGAGAACGCTTCCGCGTTGTACGCCGCCGGCAGGCCGGTATGGGCCCTTCGGGAATGTGTCGCCCTGGAAGTAGCCGTCGTCGCGCGGATCGGAGTAGATGATGCAGCCAGCGGCGCCGTGTTCCCACGCGACACGAGGTTTTACGCCGCGGAAGCTTTGCCCGTAGCGGACGATGACGATTTTGCCGCGTACGTCGATACCTTTTGCTTTCAGGACGTCGTAATCCGCGGGGAGACCATAGTTTGCGTAGACCAGGGGCGCGGTGACGTCGCCATCGCCGGAGTAGGCGTTGTAGGGCGGTATGACGTCTGAGCCATCGGCTCCAGGATCGGCGGCAACTCCCGGCTCGTCCAGATTTGCGCGGTATGTTGTGGGCGCCGTCATCTCCAGAACGCGGGTTGCCGGCGTTGGCAGCAGTGCTTCGAACGTTTCGATATTGGCTTCGAGCCCCGCGGCGCGCAGCTGCGTCAGCAGCCACTCGGCGGTCTGCTTCGATCCCGGCGTGCCCGCGAGATGAGGTCGGCCAGCAAGCGTCCGGATCGTTTCGCGAATGCGATCGGAGCTGGGCACGGCACGAGCCTGCTCTTCCCACTGAATTTCGTCACGATGGGCCGATACGTTGAAGCCGCGGATAGAAGTATCGCCGGCGGAAAGAAGCAGGAACGGGACGGCAAGGGCGGCAAGAATGCGGCGCATTCTTTACCGAATAACATGACTGCCAGCCTGGCAGCGGAATGGAGTGCGCGGGTCGCTGGGCGACTGCCGATCGGCTATTAATTGCGGCCGCCCATATGGGACTGGTAGCGCGCCCAATCGGCCCGGGTCGCTATCCGGAACCTTTCCGCCGCGGACGTTTCTTTGTCGCCGCAGCGGAATTCGTAATTACCGCCGGAGCCGGACCGCACGCTGAATTTCTCTCCGGTACACGCCGCTTTCGCGGCCTTCATATTCAGGTTAAGAGCGATTTCGAAGTCGTGCACGAAGATCGAATGGGTTGCGTCATCTTTCTTTCGGACGCCGGTAAGACCTGCGCCGCCGTTGCAGACAAAGAATTCGAGATTTCCTTCATCGAACGCCGGTTTGTCAAAACAGGAGAGCGGATAGCCTTTCATCGTCATGAACGCCGGTGGAGGCGGCGCCACAGGTGGCGGCGGGGGTGGCTGGCCCAGTGAGATTTGCACAATCGTGACAAATAAGAACGCCGGAATCGACTTTGATAAAGACATGCGCGTCCTGAATAGAGACTCCATCGGTGACTTCGATGTTCCGGGGACGGGCGGAAATCTCACAGGTGATACCCGGCGGATGCAATCTATTGGCTGCGGCGGCGCGGTATGGTTTCGGCAAATTCCGGAACTTTTGCGGCTAACGAAGGGAATGGAGGGTGAGTCCAGGGAGGCTGCGCCTCCGCGTGCGCGCGTGGAACGCGACGTGCCATGTGAGGCCGAGCCGAATTGCCAGGATGTGTGGCGTTAGTACTAAATTTTTCGTATACTGATTCAAAACCGGGATTGCGGGTAACCCGGAGGCGGAGGCTCTCGTCTCTCCGTCGAACCGCTCAACCAAACAGGGAAGGAGCTTAGAGGATGGGGAGAAACGGCTACAGGAGAACAACGGTCGCGGCGGGTCTCTGCGCTCTCGTCGGCCTGGCGGCATTCGGTCAGAATGCCGAAGCGCCAAAATTTGAAATTGCGGATGTCCACGTTGCGCCGAAGGTAAAGGACAGCATTGCGCAGCCGTTCTCTCGTGTAGTCCCGCTAAAAAATGGACGCTGGGAAATCCATAACGCGACGATGGTCGATCTGATCCGGATGGCCTATGACTTCGATGCGGATAAGATTCTGGGCGGTCCCAACTGGCTGGAAATGGATCGCTTTGAGGTCATCGCGAAGACTCCGGCGGATGCGAACGCCGAAACCGCAAAGCCCATGCTGCAGACCTTGCTGGGGGAACGCTTTCGCCTGAAGGTTCACAAGGAAACGCAGCAACTTCCGACGTATGCGCTCAGCGCCGGGAAGAAGCCTTCGCTAAAGGCATCCGACGGGTCCGGGGATACCGGCTGCAAGCCTGTCACGTCGTCGAATCCTTCTGAGGGCGGCATGCGCATCATGATGGCCAGCGCCTCCGCGCCGATCGTTCTGGGGCCCAACATGGAGATTACGTATCAGTGCCGCAACATGACCATGGAGGCATTCACATCGGGCCTGCGCGGCATGCTGGGGGCGAACCTGGGAACAAACCCCATTCTCGACAGGACCGGGATGGACGGGAAATGGAATTTCGACCTCAGATGGTCGCTTTCGCTCGGTGGCTTGCCGGGCGAACCCGGCGATCGGATCTCGCTTCCCGAGGCTGTTGACAAGCAACTCGGTCTCAAGCTCGAACAGGTCAAAGTTCCGACGCCGGTGCTCGTGGTTGATAGCGCGGATCAAAAGCCGGCGGCGAATCCTCCGGGTATCGACGCAGCCTTACCGGCGCCGGTGGCTCCGAAGGAGTTTGAAGTTGCCGATATCAAACCGACCGATCCCTCCTTTCAGGGCGGCCGCATGCAAATGATGCCGGGCGGCCGCATGAACAGCCAGGGAATGCCATTCAATTTTCTGATCGGTCAGGCGTTCGGAGTGAGGCTGGGCATCAGCAGCGAAATGCTGGTCGGTGTGCCGAAATGGGCAGAGAGCACGCGGTTCGACATTGTGGCGAAGGCGCCCGCGGGCGTCAATCAACTCGATCAGGACACTGCCGCGGTCATGATTCGCGCGTTGCTGGTCGATCGCTTCAAGATGAAGTATCACACCGAGGAGAGGCCGGTTTCGGCTTATAGTCTCGTCTCCTCCAAGCCGAAGCTTAAGAAGGCGGACCCGGCAAATCGCGCCACCTGCAAGAGCCCGAACCCGCCTCCCGGAACGCCTCCCGGAACTCAGTTGTTCGTCTGTCAAAATGTAACGATGGCTCAGTTTGCTGAGCAGCTGGGGCCGCGTATTCCGAACCAGTCGTTGCCCCTGCAGGATTCGACCGGGCTGGAGGGGACATGGGACATTACATTGACCTGGAATCCGCGGGCGGGCCAGCCGAATTTGGGTGGCCGCGGGCCGGTGAGCGCAGAATCGGCTGACAGTCCGGCGGCATCGGACCCTTCCGGTGGCTACACCATTTTCGAGGCTGTGGAAAAAGAGCTGGGGCTGAAGCTGGAACCCCAGAAGCGGCCCGCGCAGGTTTACGTCATCGATCACCTTGAGGAGAAGCCGACCGACAACTGAGTTGTGAACCGGAGCTTTGGCCGGCCGTAATGGATGAGTAGCAGTACCGCTGAGGCGTCCGATTCGACCGATGGGACAGTTTTGGGGGACGCCGGGAACAGTTTCCGGCCAGACTGGAGTCACATAGGGAGAAATAAACGCCGAGCGGAGCTACACAAAACGCCACGCCGGTCGTCAAACTCCTAAAAGCGGCACTGGCGCTCCCCGTGGGGCGGATCGCCGGAAATTTAAGTGGAACAAGCGGTTACGACCCGACGTTATTCCGGGTTAAGAGATTTGGGCAAAGTTGTAAGAAACAGGCAGTTTTGAGGGTCTTTATATTTCATGGTGATGAGAGCATACGCAAGGTACGTGGCACTGCTGCTGGTGCTGATTGCCCCGGTCTGGGGCGCGGAGTATCACGGGCAGGTTCGATTCGGCGAGTTGCCCCTGCCGGGCGCAACCGTGAGCGCAACGCAGGGTGATAAGAAGCTGAGCGCCGTTTCCGATGAAAACGGCATCTATTCTTTTCCGGACCTGCCGGAGGGAAGCTGGCAGCTTCAGGTGGATATGGTTGGCTTCACTCCAACGAAACAGGAGGTGACTCCGAACGGATTGCCGGGCCCGAACTTCGAGCTCAAGATGCTGCCGCTGGATCAGATTCAGGCGGATGCCGCTCCGGCGCCACAGCCCTCCACGGTAACGTCGGCTGCACCCGCCGGCGCGGCGGCTCCCGCCGGAACACCGGCGTCAGGGGCAGGCCAGGCCACGCCTTCGCTTGTGGCAGCCCAGGCGGCTGTTGAAGCTGCAAATAAGAAGCCGGCGAAAGGCAAGGGCGCTCCCGCGGCTACCGGTGCCGCGTCTTCGTTCCAGCGCACGAATCTTAGCGGCAATGCGGCAGCAGGTCCTGCCGAACCGGCTCCGGAAGTTACCAGCGAACTCAGCCAGCGCGCCGCGGACGCCGGCGTCATCAATGGCAGCACGGTCAACGGGGCATCGACTCCGTTTGCGCAGTCCCAGGCATTTGGCAACGCCCGCAGGAATGGCCGTTCGCTCTACAACGGAAATATCTCTATTCCGAACTACTCGAATTCGGTTCTGAATGCACGATCGTACTCACTGACCGGTCAGGACACGCCGAAGCCGTCTACCAGCTACATGAATACCTCGGTGACCTATGGCGGTCCTGTCCGGATCCCACATCTCATTGACCGGAACGGACCGCAGTTCACCGTCAGCTATCAGCGCGTTCGCAGCAGCAGCGCGAACATCTCTTCGACGCTGATGCCCGACCAACTCGAACGCGGCGGTAATTTTTCGCAGGCCCTGAATTCTCAGGGAGGCCCGGCGCAGATCTTCGATCCGACTACAGGCCTGCCGTTTCAGAACAACATTATTCCCGTGAGCCGCATCAGCCAGCAGGCGCTCGCACTGCTGCCGCTCTTCCCGACGCCGAATTTCACCGGCAGCAACCGTCAGAACTATCAGGTGCCAACGATCAACGACAACCATACGGATAGCTTCCAGGCGCGCATGAACAAGAACTTCAAACGTAAGAATACGATTTCAGGAAGCTGGTCCGCGCAGGACAGCCGCAGCAGCAACGACAATACGTTTAACTTTCTGGATCGCAATCGCTCGTTCGGTCAAAATGCCACCGTTTCGTTTTCGCGCAGCTTCACGACCCGTTTCCGCGGAACCGTGAGCTTTAACTTCAACCGAAGTTCCAATCAGACGTATCCGTTCTTTTCGAACCGACAAAATATTTCGGGCCTCGCCGGAATCGGCGGAAACGATCAGGATCCTCTGAACTGGGGACCGCCGTCGCTCAGTTTTACCAGCATTGCCGGTCTGAGCGATCAGAACGCATCCGTCAATCACAGCCAGTCGAATACGACAACGTATTCGGGGACCTGGGGTCACGGACGTCACGGTATTACGTTTGGCGGTGATCTGACCTTCCTGCAGACCAACCTGATTTCGCAGAGCAACCCGCGCGGCACGTTCGTCTTCAACGGCGCGTCCACGCAGCAATACGATTCTTCGGGGAACGCTATCCCCGGAACCGGACTGGATTTCGCCGGGTTCCTGCTGGGCATTCCCGATGCAAGCAGGATCGCTTTCGGTAACGCCGACAAGTACTACCGTTCGAAGCGCGCCGACCTGAATATTTCGGACGACTGGCGTGTTGCTCCGGGGCTCACGCTGAACATTGGCGCGCGCTGGGACTTCAGTTCTCCTGTGAGCGAGAAGTACAATCGCCTGGTCAATCTTGACGTAGCTCCCGGGTTTACTTCAGCTACGCCCGTGGTGGCTTCAAAGAGCCTGAAGGGCGCACTGACCGGCCAAACCTATCCCGACACGCTCGTGAAAGCCAACTGGCGTGAGTTCCAGCCTGGCATCGGCTTTTCGTGGCGCCCGCTCCCGGCATCGTCAATGGTTGTGCGGGGCGGTTACAGTCTGCGCTACCAACCTTCGGCCTATCAGCCGTTCGTAGGTCAGATGGCCACACAGTCGCCGCTCTCGACGGCACTTAATATTACGAATTCTCCTTCGGCTCCGCTGACTCTGGCGCACGGCTTCTATGCACCGCCGAATCAGTTGACGAACACCTTCGCGCTTGATCCGAATCTTAAGGTCGCTTATTCGCAGGTCTGGAACATCGGAGTGCAGCGCGATCTGCCGTTCTCGCTGGTGATGAACGCCACCTACACGGGAACGAAGGGGACCCATCTGCTGCAGGCATTCGTTCCGAATACGTATCCCACGGGCGCCGCGAACCCGTGCCCTTCCTGCCAGTCGGGCTACACGTACTACACCTCCGGGGGTAACCTGGAAGCCCAGCAGGGCGTTCTGCAACTCCGCCGCCGTCTGCATAACGGCTTCACCGCGGATCTGAAATATACTTACGGCAAGATTCTGACTGACGCAGCGTCTCTGGGCGGAGGCCTCGGCAATCCCGCGCAGAACTGGCTGAATCTGGAAGGCGAGCGCGGCCGCGCTCCCGGCGACCAGCGCCACAACGTCCAGCTCAACATGCAGTACACCTCCGGTATGGGAATTGGCGGCGGCACTCTGATGAGTGGCTGGCGGGGCAGGGTTCTGAAAGACTGGACGTTCGGCGACAGCATCACCTTCGGCAGCGGCTTGCCGATCACGCCGACCTATGCGGGCCTGATCAGCGGCGGCGTGCAGGGCACGATTCGCGCCAGCTACATCGGAAAATCGGTCTACGATGCGCCCGAAGGCTTCTATCTCAATCCACTTGCCGTGACGGCTCCATTCGCCGGGCAGTGGGGCAATGCGGGTGTGGGTTCGCTTTCCGGCCCTGCGCAATTCTCCATGAACGGCACCATGCAGCGTTCGTTCAAGCTGAGCGACCGCTTTAACCTGGCGGCGACGATTTCCGCCAACAACGTGCTCAATCACGTTGTGGTGACGAGTCTCTACACAACCGTAAGTCCGCAGTTCGGTCTGCCTTCGGCAGTGAACCAGATGCGGAGCATCCAGACATCTCTGAGGCTGACTTTCTGATATGACACACTTCAACGATTCCTCGCGCAAAACGCCGTATTGCACGCGCCCTCTTTCGCTGAAAGCGCGCATTTTCAGAATCGGGCTGCTGGTGCCTCTGCTGCTGCCGGCGCAGGCACCGCAGAAGGCTGCGCCGAGCGTTCAGTCGCAGGTGCAGGCATCTTCCGGTCCGGCTACGTTTACTGCCGACGCCAACCTGGTGGTGGAAGAAGTTACGGTGAAGGACAAGAGCGGTAAGGTCATCACCGGCCTGAAGAAGGAAGACTTTACCATAACGGAGGACCTGAAGCCGCAGACGATTAAGTTCTTCGACTTCGAAAACGTGGAGGAAGTGGCGGCTAATGCGCCCCCACCGGAGCAACTGAAGCCGGCGGAGGCCGCGCCGAAGCTTACGCGCATGCAGATTGCGCCGGAGCCTCCCGGAGAGATGAAGTACAAAGATCGCCGCCTGCTTGCGATGTATTTCGATATGAGTTCGATGCCCGTTCTCGATCAGCTGCGCGCTCTCGATTCCGCGCAGACGTTCATCCGCAAGAACATGAGCGCAGCCGACATGATGGCCATCATGAAGTACGATGGCGCGGGCGTGATGGTGCTGCAGGACTTCACGGGTGACCGCGATAAGCTGCAGTCGATCATCGCCACGATGATTGTGGGCGAGGCGGACAACAACGGCGAGAATAACAACGATGCCAGCGCCGCGGACACCGGCGCGGCGTTTGGTCAGGACGACGGCGAATTCAACATCTTCAATACGGATCGGCAGCTTGCGGCCCTGCAGACCGCCACGAAGATGCTGGCGACGCTGAACGAAAAGAAGGTGCTCATTTATTTCGCCAGCGGCATGCAACTCAATGGTGTGGATAACCAGGCGCAGCTTCGCGCGACCATCAACGATGCGGTCCGCGCGGGCGTTTCCTACTGGCCAATCGACGCACGCGGCCTTGTTGCGATGCCCCCGCTCGGCAATATGAATCAGGGCGCGCAGGGCGGCGCCGCGATGTTCAACGGCGGCGCGGCCGGAGCCATGCAGGCGAACTTCGCGAAATCGCAGGACACGCTTTATACCCTCGCATCCGACACGGGCGGTAAGGCCATGCTCGACTTCAACGATCTGGGGCAGGGCATCATCAACGCCGAAAAGTCGATCAGCAGTTACTACATCATCGGCTACTACACGACCAATACGGCGATGGATGGTAAGTTCCGCAAGATCAAGATCACGCTGAACAACGGCCAGCAGGCGAGTCTCGATTACAAGCAGGGCTATTACGGCCACAAGGAGTTCAGCAAGTTCACGGCGGCTGACAAAGAACGCCAACTGGAAGACGCGCTCATGATGGGCGATCCCATCACGGAGCTCACTATGGCGCTTGAGGTGAACTACTTCCGCATCAACCACGCGGAGTACTACACACCGATCATGCTGAAGATTCCAGGCAGTGAACTGGCTCTCGCCCGCAAAGGCGGCGCTGAACGAACGCTCATCGATTTTATCGGCGAGATCAAGGATGAAAACGGAAGCACGATCACTAACCTCCGCGATCACCTGGATATTAAGCTCACCGATGCGACCGCGGCGGAGTGGACGAAGCGTCCGATTGGGTACAACGCGGGATATACGCTGCTGCCCGGGCCGTATTCCATCAAGATTCTGGCACGCGACAGTGAGACCGGCAGAATCGGAACGTTTATGGGTAAGTTTACGATCCCGAATCTGGAGAGAGAAGAAAAGCGCGTTGCGATCACTTCGGTAGTGCTCAGCAGCCAGCGTCAGGCGCTGAAAGATTCGCTGGCTACCGTGGGCAAGGTCGATAAGGTTGCGGCGAACGAATCGGTTGATCCTCTGATTCAGGAAGGGCAGCGGCTGATTCCGAGCGTTACGCGTGTCTTCAGCAACAAGAGCGACATGTATGTCTACCTTCAGGCTTACCAGAAAGACGTGACCGCGGCACAGCCGCTGGTGGCCTACGTTACCTTCTTCAAGGGCAACAACAAGGTAATGGAAACACCGCCGGTGAAGGTGAGCGAGGGCATGGATCCGAAGTCGAAGATGCTGCCGATCAAGCTTGCGTTCCCGCTCGCCAAGCTGCGGCCGGGCGAGTATAACTGCCAGGTCACGGTGCTGAATCCCACGACGCAGAAGGCGGCCTTCTGGCAGGCTCCGGTAATGATGATTCCGTAGATTTAAACAGCGAAAGGAGGGTAACGGCGAAGGGCCCGGAGTGATCCGGGCCTTTTGCTTTTGGATTGGTTACTTCGCGGTTTCGGTCAGCAACACGACCAGCGTGTAGACGACGGGAATCGAAAAGAGCGAGCTATCCAGGCGATCCAGAACGCCGCCATGGCCCGGCAGAAGAGTGCCGCTGTCCTTCACGCCGGCCGCGCGCTTCAGGGCCGATTCCGCCAGATCGCCGATCTGTCCGGCGGCGTTGGCGACGACGGAGACGGCGATCGCTACCCAAAGCGGAGTTCCGGGAATTGTGAGCGGCAGATAAACGAGACCGAACAGGACAGCGGTCGCTGCGGAAGCAGCTGCGCCTTCCCAGCTTTTGCCCGGACTCACGATCGGGGCGAGCTTGTTCTTTCCGAATCGACGTCCGACATAGTAAGCACCGGTATCGCCAATCCAGTTCACGGCGAGGGCAAACAGCAGCCAGTGCCTGCCGGCGTTGAGATTCCAAAGCGCGGAGCCACCAACTTCGTGCAGCAACGATGCTGTTTTCCACGCGCCGAATACGTATGCGACACCCATGACCACCGCCGAAGCGCGAGCGGCGCCTTTTGCCAGATCGCCCGCGGAAAGCGTGAGGCACATCGCCGCGAGCGCGGTAAGAAACAAAATCAGCGCCGCCTGGCTGAGTGGCGCAATCAGGATCAGAAGCCCTGCCACGTAGCCTGGAGCGGCGAATGCGCCCGTGATACGCGAATATTCGTGGAAGCAGAGAACGGCCACGAGCGCCATCAACGCCAGGAAAAACTGCGAAGGGGAAAACAGAACGGAGTATATGGCAACAGGTACGAGAACCAGCGCCGTCAGGACACGCTTCATTTCACCGAGCCGGTGAGGGCGCCGACTTCGTCCGGATCCTGTTCGCGAACAACTGCGGCGGGCTGCGCCGTCAAACCGCCAAACCTGCGATCGCGCCGCTGGAAGTCCAGAATCGCTTTCAGCAATTCCGTTCGGTCGAAGTCCGGCCAGTACGTGCTCGTCACATACAACTCCGCGTAGGCAATCTGCCAGAGCAGGAAGTTGCTGATGCGCATTTCGCCCGATGTGCGAACCAGGAGATCGGGATCGGGAAGGCCGGCTGTGGACAGT
Source organism: Acidobacteriota bacterium (assembly GCA_048498815.1). Lineage (GTDB taxonomy): Bacteria > Acidobacteriota > Terriglobia > Bryobacterales > Bryobacteraceae > BOG-234. The sequence goes on from JBEHXG010000007.1 coordinate 96,312, forward strand.
CGGCGCTCGATCATCGCTTCATCCACAACCAGGCTGCCGAGGCGGCCCTCAATCCGGGCTTCGTCGATGATCGTGTTAACGGCGTCCACCAATTCATTGCGCGCGCTGTAATTGATCGCGAGGTTGAGCCGCATGCCGGTGCAATGGGCGGTTGCGCGTTCGGCCTCCCGCAGCACTTCGTAGGCGCCTGTGGGCAGGGCTTCCACACGTCCGCTCGATTGCAGGCGGATATTATTGCGCTGCAGATCGAGAATCTCACGACGCAGGTAAATCCGCATGAGCCGCCAGAGCATATCGACTTCTGCCCGTGGACGCTTCCAGTTTTCGGCGGAAAACGCGTAGAGTGTCAGAGCCTTCACGCCCAAGTGCGAGCAGTCCTCAACGACGGATCGAACCCGGTTGACGCCCGCCCGATGCCCCGCAAAGCGGGGCAATCCGCGGCTTTTGGCCCAGCGCCCGTTGCCATCCATAATGATGGCGATGTGAGCGGGCATACGTTCGGGATCGATCGCCAGCGCAAGCGTATGGTCGTTACCGCGCGGGGCCAGCGCGTCAAGAAAACTCATGAGGCTTCCTCACCATCGTACACCGTGGCGCAAAGCTCTGGCGAATGTAAAGTATACGGAACAAAAGAAAAGGCCGCGGGTGGGTGAACCCGCGGCCTAGTGTGTACGATACGAGACGGGAACGTCCTGGCCCTCAGCGGCGTGGAGCGTAACCTCCGGTAATCGTCAGCGAAATGCTCCGGCCTGGCAGCAGGTTCAGCTGATCGCCGGGGTTGGGAGCGTAAGCGACTGAAGTCGTGGCGGCCGTTGCCGGCGTCACGCCCACCAGCTGGTGAGAGTCGGTGATGTTGTTGATCGCGAGCTGGATACGGGTGCCGCGGAAGTATGACGAATTTCTGACCGTGTAGTTCAAAAACGCGTTCATGAGCTTCCATGGTTTCAGCGTTACCGCTTCGTCAACGGGGTAAGGCAGCGACACGCCGTTGATGAGGTAATTGAGCGAGCCGTTATCTTCGTAATACTGCCCGACACGCTTGAGGGTGAATCCGAAGTCGTAGTTGTGGTGCTGGTACAACACGCTCAGGCCTTCAATATTTCCGGGGGTATCGGCGACCCACTTCCCGCCGTTCGGATAGTTGGCGCCGGTCTGGTACTTCGCTGACCCCACGGACAGGTTGCCGTAGACGCTGAGGCCGTGTCCAATGACGAAGTGGCTTTCGGTCTCGAAGCCTTTGGAGTTCGACGGGCCGGTCGCCACGAAAACGGATTCGCCTGTGGTCGGGTCGGTATAGGAATCGAAGCCGTTCTGGAAGTGGACGTAGTAAGCATCCATATCCAGCGTGAACCGGTTCAGCTTAAGAACGGAGCCGGCCTGATAGGTCTTCGCAATCGTCGGCCTGGGCGGCGTCAGCACGTTGGCGCCGACGGTATCGAACACGGCGCTTACCGGAATCACACTGCCTTCGGCGAACTGCGCGTACACGGACCACTGCTTCCACACCCGATAGCGTGCGGTCAGCGTGGGCAGCCAGTTGTTGTAGTTGATGGAATGCGAAACGAACTGAGAGCCGCCGTTGCAGGCAGGCGCGCCCGCTGCGGTGGGATCGGTCGACGGGTACACGGTGGGCGTTCCGCCCAGGCACCCGACGATGCCCTTGGTTTTCGGTGCTACATTTGAGGGCCTCTGGTTGTCCTGGTATTGATTCAGGGCCATCGCATAGTCGGCGGCTTTGATACCCGCCGTAACTACGAGCCTCCGGGCAGGGTGCCACTCATATTCCGCGAACGGCATGAACGACTGGGTGATGAAGTGTTCATGGAAATTCGGCAGGGGCGTGTCGAGATGGCTCAGGATGTTCGACGGATACTGATAGCGATCCGTGTAGGCCCAGTCATACCAACCTCCGGTTCGGAAGATACCCCACTTCGTGTCTTTGCTGAGCGTAACCGTATCGCCCGCGTGGCGATAGCCGTTGAGCTTATCGACGCCGCTCGGCGTTGCCGGAGACAGGCTGACGCTGGCGCCGTTTTGATAGAACTGCTTGTTCCAGTAGCGGGTCGTGTAGGCCTTCGTATCGAACTTCCATCCGTTACCAAGATCGGAAGTGAAGCCCGCATACTCGAAGTCGGTCTGCACGTCGTACTTGTTGTAGCCGTAGTAATAGGGGTCGGGCGATCCGTTGGCAGCGGTGCAATTCAGGGTTACGACGGTGCAGGTCGGTGTATTGTCCATCAGATAGTTATCGCCGAACTGATCCACCTGAGCGCGCGTCGGGTTGGTCTTGTTGGGGGTGTTATTCCAGATATCCACCACACCGCCGTAGAGGCTGAGGGTGGTCATGGGTGAAAAGCGGTGCTGATACTTGCCGTAGCCGGCGTCACGTTGCTGATAGTTATAGGTCTGGTAGCCATCGGACGTCATCGCGTTGATGTTGAGCAGAACAGCGTCCTTCTTTTTCGGACCCAAAAGCCCGGAATCGAGATCGAGCGCGTAGAGCTTTGTATTGAACGAGCCCACGGTGAACGTGCCGCGAATATCGGGATCGGCCTGGAGTTCCGGCGACTTCATGTTGATCGATCCGCCGAAATTCGTGGGACCGAAGTCGTGGGCCTGGCCGGGGCTGCGGTCGAAGTCGGTTGAGCTGATCCACTGGCGCGGGAAGCTTGCCCACGAGTGGTGTGTCGGAGTGTTCGTATCTTCGAATGGAATGCCGTCGAAGGTCATGGTGTACTGACCATCGGAAAAGCCGCGGAAGTAGGATTTACCCTGACCGAGTCCAATGCCGTTCGGGTTCGTGCTGAACGCGCCCGGAGCCTGCTGAATGACTTCCGCGAAGTCCGCGACGGGGGCCATGAAATTGGTAATCACGGCGCTGCTGATTTCGGTGCGTGCCGAGGTGGCGTCTAGGAGATTACCTGCCGGCGCCGATTCCACGGCAACCTGAATCTGTTCCTGGACCGTGATCGACTGCGAAATCGCATCTACATTGAGCGTGATCGAAAGGTCCTGCGAAGCCGGCACGGTAATTCCGAGGCGCTTATTCAGCGCGAAACCCGGGGACGATGCTTCGATGGAATACGTTCCGGCGGCGAGTCCACTCACTGCAAAGTGCCCTTCCGCATCGGATGAGGCTGTTCCATTCACAGCCCCCACATCGTTTTTCACTGTTACCGCCGCGCCGGAGATTGCTTTCCCCGCCTGATCGACAATGGTTCCGCTGAGCGATGGACTCTGCGCCCACATGGGCGCCGTCGCAACGGCGAAGAGAAGCAGAGAACGTTTTAGCCAGCCATAAGCCGGTACACCAAAGACCATGAATACACTCCTGAAAGCAGTTTTGGAAATCAATCACGAGGGTATCGGCGGAGTGTTACAGCGGAATTTAAGCAGGGTTACAAGGATGACGCGGAGAGCAAATAAAACGGCGGCGATCACTCACGCGGATCGCCGCCGTTTGCAGCATCTTAACGATGCTTTCAGGAATCTTTCAGGAACGTCGAGCTAAGCGACCAGTTTCGCGTCCATCGTAATATTCGTATTGAGTACGCGCGAAACGGGGCAGCCCTTCTTTGCATTCTGCGCAGCTTCATCGAACTTCGCCTGATCGGCGCCGGGAATCTTCACCGTCACGTCCAGGTGGATCGCGGTGATCGTGAAGCCGGCATCGGTCTTTTCGAGCGTGAGCGACGCTTTGGTGTCGATCGAGTCGGCCGTCATTCCGGCGTTGCCGAGCTGGGCGGAAAGCGCCATGCTGAAGCAGCCCGCGTGCGCGGCGGCGATCAGTTCTTCGGGGTTGGTACCCGCTCCATTCTCAAAGCGCGTGGAGAACGAATACTGTGTATCCGCCAGAACTCCGCTCGCGGTCGAAACCGTGCCCTTGCCATCCTTCAAACCGCCTGCCCAGTGGGCGCTTGCTGTACGTGTCATCTTTTGTGGACCTCTCCTCTACATTTACGCATATATACCTGGAGCCTCATGGCCGAGCGCTTCCACATACTCGGTATAAGGTCCGGGATAGATGCGTGGATTGCGTTCCCTGCCCGATTCGCCACCCAGTTCGAGTACGCGCGAACCGAGTCCTCGCAGGAAGGTCCGGTCGTGCGAAACGAAAATCATGGTGCCTTCGAAGCTCTTCAGCGCATCGATCAGCATTTCCTTTGTGGCGAGATCGAGGTGGTTGGTAGGCTCGTCGAGAACCAGAAAATTCGGCGGATTGTAGAGCATCCGCGCCATGGCGAGTCGCGATTTTTCGCCGCCCGAAAGCGAACGGATCTTCTTATCGATCTCATCACCGGAGAACTGGAACGCGCCCGCCAGCGAACGCAGCGATCCGGCGCCATCCTGCGGGAAATCGTTTTGCAGCTGTTCGAAGATTGTCAGATCGGCATTCAGGACATCAAGCGATTGCTGCGCGAAGTAGCCCATGGTCAGACTCGCGCCGAGTTGAACCGTTCCGCTGTCAGGGTCCGCTGCGCCGGCGATCATTTTGAGCAGAGTGCTCTTGCCCGCGCCATTGCGGCCCATCACCGCCCAGCGCTCCCCGCGGCGAATCGTTAGACTGAAACCGTCGTAGATGACCCGCTGGCCGTAAGCCTTACGAAGATCTTCGAGCACCGCTACCTGATCGCCCGAGCGCGCCGGAGTCCGAAACTCGAACTTCACTACCGTACGCTTCTTCGGAAGTTCGATCTTCTCTACTTTGTCCAGTGCCTTGATGCGGCTCTGCACCTGCGCGGCCTTGGCGGCGTGTGTCTTGAAGCGTTCGATGAAACGCTGTTCTTTCGCCAGCATGGCCTGCTGGCGGGCAAACGCCGCCTGCTGATTGCTCTCGCGAATTGCCCGTTCGCGCTCGTAGAAATCGTAGTTCCCCGAATATACGTTGATTTCGCCCGCATCGATTTCCGCGATCCTGCCCACAATGCGGTTCATGAATTCACGATCATGAGAAGTCATCAGGAGCGCACCGCTGAAAGCCCTGAGGAACTGCTCCAGCCAGATGATGGATTCCAGATCCAGGTGGTTCGTCGGCTCGTCCATCAGCAGCACATCGGGGCGACCCAATAGCACGCGAGCCAGAGCCACGCGCATTTTCCATCCGCCGGAAAGCGCTCCCACATCGCCATCGATCTGATCATCCGCGAATCCGAGCCCATGCAGGACTTCGCGAGCCTGAGCTTCGAGGGTGTAGCCGCCCAGATGCTCATACTCCTCCTGTACGTTGCCGAAGCGCTCGAGAATCGAATCCATTTCATCGAGCCGCTCCGGATCTTCCATCGCGCGCTGCAGCGCTTCGAGTTCGTGATGCAGGTCACCGGCGCGCCCGCTTCCGGCAATGGCCTCATCCAGCACGGTGCGGCCGGACATTTCCTCCACATCCTGGCGAAAGTAGCCAATCGTCATTTTCTTCGGGACTGAGACATTGCCGTCATCCGGCCCCTCCTCACCCATCACCATCCGAAAGAGCGTGGTCTTGCCGGACCCATTCGGACCCACCAGCCCGACCTTTTCGCCAGGGTTGATCTGAAACGAGGCCTCCACAAAAATTAGCTGTTTGCCGTATTGCTTGCTTACGTTGGAAAAGGAAATCATCCGGAACTTCCAGGCTACCAGAAGCAGGTACAACTTCCCGAATTCTATCGGTAAGCCTTGCCGAGGCCAGGGAGGCGGGAAGTGTAACCAATTGGAAACAAAGGGCCTCCACTTTGGCAGCCGCCATGCTTTAAGAGGCGGCGGAGGCAGTACCCCAAATGGCTACAGACGGCACTTTCAGCAATGAACCGATTCGCGAAGAATACAAACAGACGGTAGTGGAACAACCACGCAGTGTCTGGACCCCCATCCTCGGGGCCGGCATCGTGGCGCTCGCTGCGTTCTCGTTTTATGAGAATTCGCAGATCGGCGGCCTGCGCGAGGAACTCGCCAGCCGTCAGGCCGAGACTGCCACAATCCAGCAGCAGGTGGCGGCGCTTAACAACACGCTGACGGGCGCAACTTCGGACATGCAGGCGAAACTGGCCAGCACCGAGCAGCAGACGACGGAATCGATCGCACGCGCCGCGCAATTGGCAAGCAAGCATGCCGACGCAGTTGTTGGCAAGGCTACGAAGACGCTCGAACAGAAGAATGCGGAGCGCCAGGCTGCGGTGGATGCTGAACTCGCCGGCGTGAAAAATGCGGCCTCCGATGCCGCGACTCAAATCAATACACGGTTTGAAGGCGTTGGCGCATCAGTTGAAACGGTCAAGGCCGATCTCCAGTCGACCCGCGCGGTCGCAGATAAGACCGCTTCCGAACTGCAGCGCGCGAACGGCGATATGGGTGTGATGAGCGGTTTGATCGCCACCAATGGCCGCGAGATTCAGGAACTCAAGGCGATGGGCGACCGCAACATCTACGAGTTCAATATCAACAAAAAAGCCGGTCTGCAAAAGGTCGGCGACGTCCAGATTCGCGTAACGAAGACGGATGACAAGCACAACCGCTACACAATGGTGGTAATGGCCGACGACAAACTGGTCGAAAAGAAGGATAAGACGACCAACGAACCGGTGCAGTTCTACGCCGCCATGGGAATGCGCACGCCTTATGAAGTTGTTGTAAACCAAGTCAGCAAGGACTCCATCAAGGGGTACCTGGCGACGCCGAAACTCAACACGGCAAGGAAGTAGCGGACCAGGCGATCCCTCCGTTCGTCCCGCGACTTCTTTACCGAACCCTCTACACCGGCTCCGTCTTCTCGGAGCCGGTTTTTTATTTGCCGGTTAATGTTTGTGTTAGCACGCGCGCACGATGCGCGAGTTCCGCCGCGGTTGTGATGTCAGTAGGGCGATACTGCGCGGCCTGGTTCAGGAACGCCCGTGCACGGGCAACGCTGTCCGCCTGAGATGCGGTTAGCTGGCGACCGGCCAGGCCATTCAGAACGGCGTTCGATTCTTTCACGTCGGCCTGGTAGTTCGTGTCGAGCTGTTTTCGCTGATTCGCCGTCAGGATCGTTCCGAGCGCGGGGGCAGTTGCTGGTGCGGGCGCGGATGCCGGTGCGGGCTTCGGCCTGGTAGGCGGCTTTTTCGGCGGGGGAAGGGTGGTTACCGGCGGGAACGGACTCGGCTTCGCGGTCTCCGTAACGGTCGGTGTTGCGGGCGCCGATTCGGGCACCGGAACAGACGGCGGGGGCGCAGTCGGCGCGGGGACGGAGGCGGCGGGGGACGGGAGCGGAACCGGGTTCGTGATTGCCGGCTTCTTTCCCAGAAAACAGCCGCCCGAAATCGCCATCGCTCCCGCCAGCAGCAGCGGTGAAAATCGCATTAAGCACGGCCTCCGGACGGAAAAGACAGGGTCATCGTAGTTCCCGCACCCGGCGCGCTTTTAACCGTGACGCCACCGCCGTGAACTTCCATTGTGCGCCTGGTGAACGCCAGACCGATCCCGGAGCCCGACGATTTCGTGGTGAAATAAGGCTCAAAGATGCGATCCCGTACGTTTTCCGGCATACCAGGACCATTATCGGCCACTGCGATCACGCAGTTGCTGCCGGTATGCGAAACGGAAACTGTTACCAAGCCGCCCTGCTGACCGGACAGCGCCTGAATGGCGTTGTTCACCAGATTGAGGACCGCCTGTTCGATCAGTCCGCGATCGGCTTTGACCGGGACCGGAAGGCCGCCGGTCACCCGCACCTCGGCGCCGGCCTGTGTTGCCGCGGGGCGCATGATTTCCGCCACGCTCGCCGCAATACCCGCCGCGTCAAACTCGGTGAGGTCAATATGCAGAGGCTTGCTCAGATCCAGAAATGTGCGCACTACACGATCCAGACGCTGCACTTCATGACTCACCAAATCGATTTCGCCTTCGGCTTCGGGCACTTCATCCGACACCTTCATGCGCAGAGTTTCCAGGCGGAGCGCAATCGCGTTTAGCGGATTCCTGATTTCATGGGCTACGCCGCGCGCCAGCGAGCCGATCGCGGTGCGCATCTGGTCGGCGTCGCGGCGGGCGCCCTGAATCTGCTCGCCGAGCAAACTAAGTTTGTACTCCACGGCGGCTACTTCGCGGTCTTCCTGAATGGTGTCCGGCATTGAGAGCCCGAGAGGGCGACCGGTAGCCAGTGTGTCGATTGCGCGGCCGATTCGGCGCACGGGCCGCAGCGCGATCCGCGACGCCCCGGCCGCCAGTCCGACCGAGGCCATGAGCGCGAACAAGGAGAGCAGGATGGTCTGCCGGACATCGGGCAGGATCTTGTCGCGCAGAAGAATCGGCGACACCAGCAGCTGAATATCAAACACCGGCTGCGTCTGGCCTTCCACACCAAGCGGAATTCGCAGTTCCCAGTCGCTCGCCGATCGGGCGATGGCCGACAGCCGGCCGATCGCGCCTGAATCGAGAATGGATCGCAGGCTTTGGCGCAGGGGCGCAGCCTGACCAACTCGCGTAGGAATGGAAGAAACCAGCACTTTGCCGTCTTCGCCGATAATGTTGATTTCCACCACCGAACTCGAGGGAGCGGCAGCGCGCTTCACCAGCGCATCGGCCAGATCCTTATCGCCCGCAACGACGCTGGTCCAGAGCTTTTTCGTCTCCGCGAGACTGGCCCCTGCGCCGTTCGATGGATTATCCGAAATCCGCATTCCGAGCAGGGATTGAACTTCAAGGCCGGTCGCACTGCTGCGCTCCGCCGCCGACTGCAGCCAGAACTTCGTCAGACTGTCCAGTTGCAGCAGGGACATCGCCGCGACGATCAAGGCGACGGTCGATACCGACAGCACCAGCAGCCGCGTCCGCAGCTTCATGCCGGCGATTCTTCGTAGAGCTTCAGTTTGTTGAAGAGAGTCTTCACGCTGAGGCCCAGCAGTTCCGCGGCGCGCGATCGATTGCCGCTCGTGTGTTTCAGCGTCAGCATAATAAGCTGCCGCTCCGCTTCGTCGACGGTCACGCCGGGGCGGAAAGTGATTTCGTCCCCGCTTGCCTGTACCAGCCGGTTCGGCAATCCAGCAAATCCGGGCGGCAGATGATCGCGCTGAATCACTCCCTGTCCCGCCAGGATCACCGCGCGTTCCAGCACGTTGCGCAGCTCGCGCACATTGCCCGGCCACGCATAACCGGTGAGCAACGCTTCTACGTCGGGGGCCAGGCCGGTAACACGACATTCATGCCGCGTATTCAAACCCGCCAGGAGCGACATGGAGATCGGAAGTATGTCGTCCTTCCGGTCGCGCAGCGGCGGCAGCGGAATTTCGAACACGTTCAGACGGAAGTAAAGGTCTTCGCGAAAGGTGCCTTTCGTGACGCTGTCCGGCAGATGGCGATTCGTGGCCGCCACGATTCGCACGTCGACGTCGATCTCGCGGGCTCCGCCAAGGCGTCTGATCTTTCTCTCCTCCAGCACGCGGAGGAGTTTGGCCTGCGTGCCGATCGGCATGTCGCCGATTTCATCCAGCAGCAGCGTTCCACCGTTGGCCAGCTCAAAGTATCCGGCGCGACGTTCGTTTGCTCCTGTGAATGCGCCTTTCTCGTGACCGAAAAGTTCGCTTTCAATCAGCGTGTCCGGCAGCGCCGCGCAGTTCAAAGCCAGAAACGGAGCGGCGCGTCGAGTGCTCAGTTCGTGAATGGCACGAGCCGTGACTTCCTTGCCTGTGCCGGTCTCGCCGAGCACGAGAATTGTCGCTTTCGTCGGGGCCACCTGCTCGATCATGGAGAACACCTGACGCATCGCGGGCGACTCCGCCACCATGCCACCGAGAATTCCGTTGGCGGAAAGCTGGCGCTCCAGCCTCTGCGAATGGAGCGCGAGTTTCGACTGCGCTACCGCGCGCTCCACGATCGTACGCAGCACGCGCGGCTGCGCCGGCTTTTCCAGATACCAGAACGCATGGAGTTCACGCACGATTTCGACCGCATGCTCCACGCTGCCGAATGCCGTCAGGACAATTGCGGGCGGCGGCGAAGGCATCTGCTGCAGTGCGGTCAGCAATCCGGCGCCATCGAGATTCGGCATGTTGAGATCCGTGATCACAACGTCCGCCGCGAAGTCGCCAAGTTTATCGAGGGCATCACCTCCGTCGGAGGCGGTCAGCGTGTCGAAACCCCAGCCCGAAAGCAGTTGCCCCATCGCGGAACGCTGGCTGTCATCGTCATCGACGATGAGGATACGGGCCTTCTCTGTCTGGTTTGCGGCGCTGGAACTCACAACACTAATGTAACGGTTCCGGAAGGCCCAATGCTTCGAGGAAGGCGCGGGCATTGACGATTTGGGTGCATCCCCAGGCCCCGGGATAATGCCGCAGATTCCCGGTAATCAGATAGTCGGCCTGCGCTGATTCCGCGCATTCGAGGAATCGGTTGTCGTCCTCATCAGCGGAGACGCTTACCGGCTTCGTACTCTCAATTCGCAGTGCAAAAGCCTTTAACTGCTGCAGCATCGCAAGCGCCTGTTCTCGTACCGCAGAGAGTTTGGGACGCATCAGGACATCCGCATACTCGTCTTCCATCTCAAGGGTGACGCAGGCGGCAAGCGTTCCTTCAAGCGCCATCCTGACTACCCGCGCCTCAAGCCCACCCGGCTTCCAGCAGGCCGAAACCAGGACGTTCGTATCCAGCACAACGCGCACAGACTCAACTCTGGCACAATCGAATCTGTGAAGGACGATCTCGGCCGCCGGATGAAATCCGATTACGAGGATGCGCTGCGCCTGACGGTTCCGCGGCGTTCCTACGTGATCGTCCGCATAGACGGCCGTGGCTTTCACACATTCACAAAAGACCTGGACCGCCCCTACTGCCGGCCGCTGGCGGACGCGCTCGATCAAGCGGCCTCAGCGTTATGCCGGGAGATGATTGGCTGCCGCTTCGCCTATGGACAAAGCGACGAGTATTCGTTTCTTCTCACCGATTTCGAACGTGAAGACGCCGCACTTTGGTTCGATGGGAACGTGCAGAAGATCGTCTCTGTATCAGCCAGCCTGTTCACCGCTTACTTCAATAAGGCATTCCCGAGCGACAGGATTGCGGCTTTCGATTCCCGCATCCTCGTAATCTCGCAGCGAGCTGAAGCAGAGAAGTACTTTCTTTGGCGGCAGCTCGATGCCTCCGCCAACAGCCTGAACATGCTGGCATCCGCGCACTATAAGCATGCGGAACTAACGGGAAAATCCAACGCAGAGAAGCATGAGATGCTCTTTGCGAAAGGAGTCAATTGGGCGAAGCAATCCGCCGACTTCAAACGGGGACGCGCGATAACGCCCGCATGGCAGGTGGACCTGTCAATACCGGTATTCAACCGGGACCGCACCTATCTCGAGCGACTTATTCCCTGAAGCCTACTTCAATTCATCCGCAAAGGAAAATACCGGGCTAACATCCACAGGAATATTCGAGGTGCCCTTCAGAGCTGCATCCAGGTCGGCAGGAGCCTTCCCATACTTTGCGAACCACGCCTCTGCGCCGGCACGGTCTCCGCGCGCCTCAAACCCGAGCAGTTGTTTCGCCAGCCCGGCCAGCGCGCCCGGCATCTTCGCATAATCGATCACATACTTCCCGCCGACAAACGACACGGCCTTGCCCTCCGCCAGAACATTAAATTCCATCAGCATGGCTTTGCCGTGCGCCTCGCCGGTTCCAAATCGCAGCGTCCTGAATAAGCCGCCCACATAGGACGCGTAATACTCCTCCAGCCGTTCCTTCGGCAGGACGCCCTGATCAGTCAGCCAGTGAAGACCGTACATCCCGGTCACGTCCGCCTTGGCCTCTTCCAGTCCGGCGTACACCGGACCGAGCGCCTCACGAATATCGATCTGCTTCCCATTCACGCGTGAATACGCCGGGCCCAGCCCATGCGAAATCTCATGCATCACGGTGGCCGCCATGGCGCCTTCGCCTGTCACTTTCGCAGCCTGACCCGGCTGCATGAGGCGCCGCCCGATGGGCACGACTACATTGCTAACCCGAGCGTCCATGAAGTTCTTAAAGAAAATCTTCTTCGTGCCCTTCTCCTGATGAATCCGCGGATCGTTGGGCAGATTGTCCGCTACTGCCTGGTACCCATATCGCAGGTCGCCGGCGCGATACGGAGCATCCATCACTTCCATTGGCGTAGGCTGCCCGGCCTTTGAGGGACGATCCACGGCATCCAGCGGCAATGAGTCCTGAATCTTCGGCACATACTGCTGGTAGAGTGCGAGCTTCTTACTCTCGGCCTCATTCCGAATGAGCACGGACGCTCCGTACGAAGTTTTCACGCCCAGCAGATCGTCCAGATAGGTTTCATAGGGAGCGAAGATCACATCTACCCTGGGGTCCTTCAAATCCACCCACGCCGAATCGCTCTTGTAATAGTCGTCGGAAAGCAGGGCATCGGCACGCAGCCGCAGAAAGTTTGCGAAGGCCGCGTCAGCACTGAGTGCCGCCGCCTCTCGCAACGCCTTGGCCATTGGCTCGATCAGTTTTCGATACTCCTCGTGGTAGGGAACCGCCGCCAGCTTTCCGTTCTGTCGCCGCACTACTGTAAATCCGCTGTACAGCGCGGCCTTCTCCGCGGGATGCTGCGAGGCGTACGCTTCTACCTCCTGCCGCGTCAGATCGTGTGGATACAGATCGCGCCCCGCGGGCTGCACGCCGGAGCCAAAGAACGGTTTGCCATCGAGAAGGTCCCAGCGGCTGCCATTGATATTCAGCAATTGCTTCACCTGCGCATCCTGCGATTTCAGATACAGGTCCAGCCCGGCTTGATCGCTCTGCCGCCAGTAAACATCGTTGAGGAGCCGGCAGGCTTCCACAAGCTTCCCCACCATCTGCTGATCGCGAGAGGTAAGGCCATCGGCATGAAACGGCATCTGTACCGTCTTCCATCGCGCCAGCCGCGCGCCTATATCCGCCGCCGGCTGCGCTGCTGCAAACATTGCCAGCAGCAGGGAAGGGAACAACAGTTTCCGTGTCATGAGCACCATACTAACCCGTCTTTCGCTACCCTGTAGTTGTAGACGAGATGCAGCGAATCTGGCTCATTGTTCTGTTGGCCGCGGTGGTTTTCGGGCAAGCCACCATCACGCCGCGCGCCGCTCATCCGGCGAAAGACGAGCCACCACCTCTCCCCAAAGCCAGCATTCGCGTGGACACCAACCTCGTGCTGGTGCCTGTCACTGTGCTTGATCCGTTCGCCCGCATGGTCACCGGTCTTGAAGCCGAAAACTTTCAGGTGCTCGAAAACGGTGTTGCGCAGAAGATCATCTCGTTTGGAAGCGAAGATTCACCGCTCTCCATCGGCATCGTGCTCGATACCAGCGGCAGCATGGGTGGAAAGCTGGCCACTTCGCGCCAGGCCGTAGTTGAATTCTTCAAGTCCGCCAATCCCGATGACGAGGCCTTCCTTGTGGAGTTCAACGACCGCCCCGAACTTGCTGTACCATTCACGCACAATCTGGGCAATATTCAGGAACACATCCTCACCACACGCTCCCGAGGTAATACGGCATTGCTTGACGGTGTGACGCTGGCGATCGCCGCGATGAAGAAAGCCAAGCATCCTCGCAAAGCCATCATTCTGCTTTCCGATGGCGGCGATAACCACAGCCGTTACACAGAATCCGAAGTTCGCAATCGCGTCCGCGAATCCGACGTGCAGATCTACGCAATCGGCATCTTCAGTGGCTTTGGCGATGTCAACGACGATCCCGTGCTCCTCACCCGGCTTGCGGAATCCACGGGCGGACGCCACTTTGACGTCGGGCTGGCAAGCCTGGTCGATGTCGCGGAAAAAATCGGCATCGAACTGCGCAATACCTATCTGCTCGGCTATAGCCCGCAAAATATGGCGCGCAATGGCAAGTATCGATCGATTGTCGTTAAGGTAAATCCGCCGCGGGGTATGCCAAAGCTTTCGGCCTCGTGGCGCCGGGGCTACTTCGAACCCACGCAGTGAGACAGTGCTGCGTTAAAGTTCCAGCAATTCCTTTGGTGTTGGCGTGAGTATTTCGCAGCCGGTCTTCGTGACGAGCACCGTGTCTTCGATGCGGATCCCGCCCCACCCTTCCATGTAGACGCCGGGCTCAATGGTGATCGCCATGCCGGGTTCGAGCTTTGTTTTATCGCTCTTGCCGAGGCGCGGCGCTTCGTGAATTTCGAGCCCGAGTCCATGGCCGGTGGAGTGGACGAACTCACGTTCCAGACCGTGTTGCGCGAGGACACGGCGCGCAGCGCGGTCGATAGAGGCTGCGGTAGCGCCCGGGCGCACGGTGTCTATTGCGGCCAGCTGTGCTTCCAACACCGCCTTGTAGGCCTTCCGGTACTTCGGAGCGGCGCGGCCAATGTGAACCATGCGCGTCATGTCGCTCGAATAACCGGAGAGAAACGCTCCCATGTCGATCAGCAGCATGCCGGGTTCAATACGCGCTGAGCCAGGACGTGCGTGTGGAAGCGCGGCTCGCGTCCCGGCGGCAACAATGGTGTCGAAGGCGGGTCCGTTCGCGCCGAGCCGACGGCTGCGGTAATCGATTTCGGCCGCTAATTCCGTTTCGGTCATTCCCGGCTTCAGATGCTTCAGCGCAAGCGCAAGGGCTTTCGAATTGAGATTCACCGCGGCGCGGATGAGTGCGATTTCGCCTTCATCTTTCACCATTCGCTGCTTCGCGATAAGTCCTTCGGTGGTGGGTGTGAACTCCGCACGAGACGGGAGCGCCCTGCGCAATCCCTCAAATCGCGCGACATTCAGGTTCTCCGGTTCATATCCCAATTTGGCGATGCGGCGGCGGGAAACGGCGGCGGCCACAGCCTTCGTCAGCGGGCCTTTGACGATTGTGACGTCACAGGTGACCTGCTGTTTCGACTGCACCGTGTAGCGCGGGTCTGTGAAGAGCGTCGCGCGTCCGTCCGCGAAGAGCAGAACATTCGCGCTGCTACCGGTGAAGCCCGTCAGATAGCGGACGTTGTAAAGACTCGTTACAAGCAGTGCGTCGAGGCCGGCGTTCGCGATGACTGCGGATGCAAGCCGGCGGCGTGTTTCTTCGGGAGTTGGCATTAAGGCAGCAGAATCAGTTTACCGGCTGTCTTTCTGCCTTCCAGATCGCGGTGGGCCTCGGCGGCGTGTTCGAGCGGATAAGTGCGATCAATGCGCAATTTCAGGGAACCATTCTCGATCCAGTTGAGCACATCTCCGGCGCGCCAGAGTAGTTCCTCGCGGGCGCCTGCGTAGTGCGCGAGACTCGGCCGCGTGAGGAAGAGCGATCCTTTCGCATTGAGCAGACCGGCATCGAACGGGGCCACAGGACCGCTCGATTGGCCGAACAGGACCATCATGCCGCGCGGACGCAGAACGTCGAGGCCCTTGAGAAACGTACTTTGGCCGACGGAGTCATATACAACGTCGACGCCGCGGCCACCGGTGATTCGCTTCGTTTCCGCCACGAAATCCTGCGTACTGTAGTTAATCGCTTCGTCCGCTCCGAGCTCCTTTGCGGCCGCAGTCTTTTCCTCTGAGCCCGCAGTGCCGATCACGGTAGCGCCGATCATCTTCGCCATCTGCACGATCAGCCCGCCTGCTCCACCTGCTGCTGCGTGGACGAGCGCCGTGTCGCCTTTCTTGAGCGGAAATGTGGAGTGGGTCAGATAATGAGCGGTCATGCCCTGCAGCATGGCGGCAGCCGCCGTGGAGTAATCCACGTGGTCCGGCAGCTTTACCAACTGGGCTGCCGGGACGGCGGCATACTGCGCGTATGATCCGCGGATCATCGCGTAGGCGACACGATCGCCCGGCTTCACAACGTCCACGCCAGGAGCCACCGATTCCACAACGCCGGCTGCCTCGCTACCGGGCGTAAACGGCAGATCGGCTTTGTAGAGTCCGGTGCGGAAGTAAACGTCGATGAAATTGACGCCTGTCGCTTCGACTCGAACTACTGCCTGTCCCGCCGCGGGGGCGGGCTGAGGGCCATCGGTGTAACTAAGCTTTTCGGGCCCGCCTGTCTGAGTTACCTGAATGAGTTTCATGATGGTAAGAGTTTCACCCTGAGATAGCGGCGCAGGTGAGCCACGCCTGCATAAAGGAGCAGATAGATGAGGCCGAATGGAAAGAGCACCAGACGTGCCAGCGTACGAAGCGCTCCCGCCCCCGCCAGACCAAGCCGCACGAGCACAAATTGCCGGACTGCGGTGGAATTCTGGCGGTTCAGCCAGAAGTAGTCGCCGTTTTCGTTGATGATGAAGAACTTCGCCGGAACACGAAATGCGAGCCACCACTTCCACTTGTTCATGATGGGCTCGGCTGAGCAAATCATACCCGCGTACGCGTATTCGCGTCGTCGAAGTTCGAGCAGCAGTTCGTGGCGCTGATCGGGCGTTGTATAGTCGCCGATGTGAAAAACCTTACTCTCGGCGTTCAGGCCTGCGGGCGAGCCTGCATAGCAAGTGATGAGATCAATAGGCATGTTCTGCCCCCAGCTTTCGGCCAGGTGCCGGATGATGCCTTCCATTACGGACCGAGCGCCGCTTTCTATCAGCAGAATGCGCCGGCCTCGAGGCTGTTTCTGGGAAACGACCCACCGCATGAGCGTCTCTCCACATGTAGCACACTACATCAGAGTTTTGTGCGAGTGTGAGCGCCCGCACACTTGACTTATCCTTACATTTCACGATGACTTATCGGGTAACATTCGTCTCATTTCGTCGTCTCCTGGTTATGAACTTACGACCAAACCTGAACATGAAACGATTACTTGCAGTAAGTGCAGTTACTCTGTTCCTTGCAGGAGTGGCCACCGCGAAGTCCTACTGGTTCTCGATTACGGCGACCATGAAGGTGGGAGCAACAGGCAAATTGCGGGCGGGAGATCACGAAGTCAAGGTGTCCGGGAACAAGGCGACATTCTCCGACGGCTCGAAGACTGTCACCGTCGATGCCAAAGTTCTCCAGAACGATAAGAAATCGGCGGACACGATCGTGGAAACCGTGGGCGACAGGATTCACGCGATCAACCTGGGCGATTCAACCACGCGGCTCGAATTCGCCGAGTAAAGCCGGCTGTCAGGGAAGTTGGGGATTGGGCGGGCGCTCGCCGTGCAACATTCGTGTGATCTCGCCCGCCAGACGCAGGTACCAGTCGTTTGGAATCTCGTTGCCGTCCGCATTCAGCGTTAACCAGAAGCCTTCTTCGGGCGCGGCGCGCGGCCGCGGTGGCAGTGTATGAAGCCCGGGCCTCTGGTGGCGTCATCGAGTAGCGCGAGTGCGTTCGAGACTGATTCGTCGGATGGCGTGTGCATCCCCAGCATCGGAATATTGACATACTCCATGGCAGCGGCTTTGACAACAGGGGGCTCGTCGAGATGCGGTTCTCTTTTGCATCCTGCAGGTCGATGATCGTCTTCATGTCCGCAAAAAACGACAACGGCGCCGCGATCGTCAGAATCAGCAATCGGCTCTTCTGGCAACCAACGTGCTGTTTTTCGCAAACGAAGGAGGCGCAATCGTTGCCACTCGTAAATGTTGTTCTTACCCTGATCGTTGCGGGTATCATCCTCTGGCTGATTAACACCTACGTTCCGATGGCGGGAAGTATTAAGACCATTTTGAATATTGTTGTGGTTGTGGCGGTCTGCGTCTGGGTCCTGCAGGCTTTTGGCCTTTGGCAATCGGTTGTGAGCTACCGCGTTCCGGCTGTGCACTGACGCCGGTAATACCATGGCGGGAGGGTGACGATACTCTCTCTCGAAAACTGCAACTCCTTTCTGTCCCGGGGCGGATTCGCTCCGCTTGCCCGCGCGTTGGAACTCGGAGGCGGTGTCTCGAATAAGGTCATCCTGGCCGAGAGTTCGGCTTTCCGCGTGGTCTTAAAACAGTCGCTCGCGCAATTACAAACAGCAGAAAGATGGCAGGCGGATCAAGCCCGCATCTTTCGTGAGGCCGCGGCCATGGATTGGCTACGCTCGCATGGAGCGGCAGAGTATGTCCCTGCGATTCTGTTTCAGGACCACGACAACTACACCATCATCATGGAAGCCGCTCCGGAAGGGGCAGAGATGTGGAAGTCGCGTCTGTTCGCGGGCGAATTCTCGCGAAACACGGCGCACAAGGCCGGCAGTTTGCTGGGAGCGATCATCTCCGCGAGCTGGCACGACGATGCCGCGGCCAGTGCGTTCGGCGATCAAACTGTATTTACGCAGCTTCGCATTGATCCTTACTATCGCCATGCGGCGAGGCAGTGTCCGGAGGCTTCGCCTTACATCGAATCGCTCATTGAGCGCTCCCTGACCCGGAGGGCCAGCCTGGTGCATGGCGACTGGAGCCCGAAGAATCTCCTGGTTTCCGAAGATCGCATTCTCGCGATTGACTGGGAGGTGATTCATTTCGGCGATCCCTCCTTTGATGCGGCGTTCCTTCTGAATCACCTCCTGATGAAGAGCATTGCGATGCCAGCGCATCGCGGCGCGCTTGCCGGCCTCGCGCAGAGTTTCGTGAATGCATTGACTGCTGGTCTTCCGGCCGGCGCAGAGTGGGTTATCCCGGCGGCGCTGGAACATCTGCCGGCGCTGCTGTTGGCACGAGTGGAAGGTAAGTCGCCAGCCGAGTATTTGGGCCCCGCAATGCGCGCGCGAGCGAAGGCTATGGCGCTGGATTTGATGCGGAAGCCGGCGGCCGCGCCACTGGAGCTGTTCGAACGATGAAGATTAAACGTGTCCGCGCAATGGAGATTCTGGATTCGCGCGGTAATCCCACAGTGCAGGCGGAAGTGCTGCTGGCGAATGGCATGCGCGCTTCGGCTCAGGTTCCCTCCGGGGCATCGACCGGGACGCATGAGGCGCTGGAACTGCGCGACGGCGATCCCTTGCGATATTGCGGAAAGGGCGTACGCAGGGCCGTCGAGCAGGTGGAACGGCTGCTTGCCCCCAGGCTTGTTGGCATGGATGTGCGGGACCAACAGGAGATTGACCGGTCCCTCACAGAGGAACAGTCGATCCTCATCGGAGCAAATGCCACGCTCGCGGTCTCATGCGCAACGGCACGCGCGGCCGCTCTGTCGGAAGGGGTTCCCCTATGGCGGTATCTTGCGGGCCCCCGCAAGCCTCTGATGCCGGTTCCGATGGTCAATATTATTTCCGGCGGGCTGCACGCGGGGCGCAATATCGAGTTCCAGGATTTTCTGGTAGTTCCGCGGGGCTATCCCGACCTGGACTCTTCGCTGAATGCGATCGCCGCAGTTCATCGCGCGACACTTGAACTGCTGCAGCGTCGCGACTACACGCTCACCGGCGTCGCGGATGAAGGCGGCTGGGGGCCGCATCTGAGATCCAATCGTGAAGCGGTCGAAATCCTGCGCGAGGCTATCACGGACAGTGGGGCGTCCATGGATATCGCAATCGATGTTGCCTCCACCCATTTCTATTTCGATGGCCAATATCGGCTGGAAGACCGGAGTCTGACGGCCCGCGAGATGTGCGCGCTCCTCGAAAACTGGATTGATGCGTTCGGTGTTGTTTCGTTCGAAGATCCACTCGCCGAAGACGACTGGGAAGGATGGCGGGAAATCACGGCGGCCATTGGCACGCGGGTAAGGCTGATCGGCGACGATTTGTTTGTCACGAATTCCGAGCGACTTGGCCGAGGCGTCCGCGAAGGCATTGCCAATTCGGTGCTCGTGAAGATGAACCAGATCGGCACCATCTCGCAGACGCTTCATGTAATCGGCCAGGCGCGCGACGCCGGTTACGCCGCTGTAATTTCGGCACGTTCCGGTGAAACGGAAGATTCCTTCCTTGCCGACCTCGCAGTAGCATCGGGAGCAGGCCAGATCAAGATCGGCTCCATCACACGTTCTGAGCGCCTTGCCAAGTACAACCGGCTGCTGGAAATCGAGCGGTGGGAATTGTCCGACTAAACAAGTTCTTCCGTCCGGTCGATATGTCTCGCGGGCAGATGCATATCGACATACAGACCGCTGCGTCGGACTGGTTACGGCCCACGCTCCGGACCTTTCCTGTCCTCTTTATTCTTTCTCTGATCTGGCGGTATCGTAGCCGGCGCATCGCGTCGCTGCACGTTCAATTGCAGGACGTGATTCGTCAGCGCAAAGAACTGCTTTGGCGCGACGGAATTCGCGACGCCAACCGCAATGAAATTCTCGAAATGCTGGTTTCAAACCAACCCCTTGAAACCGTGTTGCGGGTGCTGGCGCGGCACACAGGCGAGCACGCCCCTGGAGCATTCTGCGTCATTCTTGCCGTTCAGGATCGCGAATTGCATCGCCGCGCTCAGGTTTGTTGCGGCGCCATGGAAGGCACACCACCCGCCTGGATCAACGTGCTGGAAAGCCCAGGCGCGCTGCCGCTCGAGGTGTGGCAGGAAAACCGTTACAGCGTTTCTCTGCCTAATGATCCGGCGTGGCGGGAGTTCACGCGGCGTTTTGATGAGTCCGAAGCTCTTCCTTTAGCGATTCACTCCTTTCCAATCGGAGACGACGCAGGCTCCCTCGGTGTACTGTTGTTGCTTTATGGTGAGTTGCCGGCGCCCATTGCATCGTCGACCGCCCTCAAATCCGCCGCGCGTCTGGCCCAGGTTGCCGTAGAGCATCGTCGATACTGCGATGAACTGAACTTTCAGGCGTATCACGACAGCCTGACAGGCCTGCCGAACCGAACGCTGTTCAATGAGAAGTTTGAAATTGCTCTGGCCCAGGCTGACGAACGCGCACAACGCGTTGCGTTTCTCTATCTGGACCTCGACGGATTCAAGCAGATCAACGATCGCATGAGCCATCGCGCGGGCGATGTTGTTCTGAAGGAAATTGCCACGCGCGCGAGCGAGGCGCTCCGCTCGCAGGACATGCTGGCACGGACCGGCGGTGATGAGTTCAATGTATTTCTGCCGGATATCGAATCGGCCGAAGCCGCTGCGGAACTCACCGCGGGGCTTCTTTCCGAACTGCGCAAGCCGATCGAAATCGATGGACAGACCCTCGTGGTGACCGCGAGTGCCGGAATCGCGATCTTTCCGGACGACGGCACGGACGCCCTTACCCTGCAGCGGCAGGCAGATGCCGCCATGTACTGCGCAAAGAATCTTGGCAAGAATCGGCTGCAGGCTTTTCAGGACAGGATTGACCCGCTTGACGACCTGCGTATCGAAATGCATCTTCGGCAGGCGTTGGCCGAAGACTGGTTTTCACTTCACTATCAGCCGAAGTTCACCAGTGACGGGAATCTGGCGGGGCTGGAAGCGTTGCTGCGCTTTCACCCTCCCGATCTGGGTCCGATTCCTCCATCCCGATTCATTCCCGTGGCGGAGTCGGCGGGCCTGATCGGCGCCATTGGTCAGTGGGTGCTTTCCGAAGTGTGCCGTCAGGTCGCTGCATGGCGCGCGCGCGGACTCCGGGGCGTTGTTGTGTCAGTGAATGTATCGGCATTGCAGATATGCCGTCCAGGGTTCGCACGATTCGTTGAGGAGTGTCTCGCGGAGTGCGCCGTTCCAGGCTGTTGTCTGGAACTGGAGCTGATCGAGACGCCGGCGATACAGAAAGACAGCGAGGGATACCGGCAATTACAGGCGTTGCGGGCGCTTGGCGTGGCCATTTCGATTGACGCCTTCGGTACGGGCTACGGGTCGCTGAGTTACCTGGGAAAGCTGGAGGTGGACTCGATCAAGATCGACCCGTCGTTTGTGCGAGACATTGCCACGGACCCGAACACGCAGAATCTGGTGGCCGCGATCATCGGCGTGGCGAAAAGCATCGGCATAGATGTAATTGCCGAAGGAGTGGAGACCGAAGAGCAGCGGTCAGTGCTGGCTGGTCTGGGATGTCCGGTGATGCAGGGTTTTGTGTTCTGCCGCGCATTGCCTCCGAGTCAGATTGAGGCACTGCTCAATCCCGCGGGATGCCGTCCGGAAGTCCGGGAGCCGAACGACAGCCGGGATTTGGAATGCCTTTCCGCAGCGCTGGCGCAGCCGGCAAACAATCAGCAGGATGAACGAGACGCGATAATTCAGAAGTGACCTTCCGCGGGCTCCTGGCGTTTACGTTCCTTCCGGCGTTTCTGGCGGCTCAACAGTACACGATAACGACGGTGGCCGGAGGAGCTCCGCCGCCTCTGCCGGCACAGGCTGGGGTGCCGATTGGATCGCCGCGCGCGGTGGTAGTCGATAAGGCCGGGAACGCGTATTTCACAAGCCTGCATTCCGTTTTTAAGCTCGATCAGAACGGCAATCTGACAAAGATCGCGGGTATCGCGCGGGCTGGGTTCTCCGGCGATGGCGGGCCGGCTACGGCTGCGCAATTGTCGTCACCTGGGGGCCTGGCGTTCGATTCCGCGGGGAATCTGTTTATCGCGGATGCCGGAAATAACCGCATTCGCCGTGTCAGCGCTGCGGGCATGATCGTCACAGTGGGCGGTAGTGGGGCTGCCGGGTTTTCCGGAGATGGCGGGCCTGCAGTGAGCGCGGCATTTTCTGCTCCGCAGGGCGTCGCAGTGGATAGCTCGCAGAATGTGTATGTCGCCGATACGGGCAACAATCGCGTGCGCAGGATTGCGGCGAGTGGAGTTGTGACTACCTTTGCGGGGACAGGTGTGGCGGCCGCGTCCGGTGATGGCGCGGCGGCCGTGAGTGCGGGTCTTTCCGCGGTGAGCGTTGCTCTCGACGGACTCGGCAATGTCTATGTGAGCGATGCTCTCAACTTCCGGATTCGCCGAATTCTGCCTACGGGCATTATCACCACGGCAGCGGGTTCCGGTGTTCAGGGCTACTACGGCGATGGCGGCGCGGCTACTGCGGCGCAGATCGCGGGCGCGGGACAGATGACTGTGGACAAGTTCAACAATGTCTACTTTGCCGATACGGGCAACGGTACGATTCGCGAACTGCACGTTGATCCGGACTATCTGAGTACCGTTGCGGGCATCGGTCAGAACGGCTACTACGGAGATGGCGGCCCGGCTATCAGTGCTGCGCTTGCGTATCCACAAGGCGTGGCGCTTGACAGTGATGGCGACGTCATTATCGCCGATTCGGCCAACTACCGGCTTCGGGTTGTGCCGCCCGATGGAAGCATCTTCAATGCCGCCGGAAACGGATCGCTGAGTTTTTCCGGCGATGCCGGGCCGGCTCTGAGCGCGCAGCTGAATAATCCGGAAGGCCTGGCGATTGACACATCCGGTAACATCTATTTCGCCGATACCGGTAACAATGTGATTCGCGAAGTATCGCCTGCCGGTACGGTTTCGCGTGTTGCAGGCGCCGGCCCATCCGGCTTTTCTCCCGATGGCGGGGCCGCACTCAGTGCGCTCCTGGCCGGACCCCGGAGCATCGCGCTCGATTCGGCAGGCGATATCTTTATCGCCGATACGATCAACAATCGCGTACGCGAGGTTTCCGCGAAGCTGATCAATACAGTGATTGGCGGCGGCAGCGCGTTTTATGCGGGCGACGGTGGCGCGCCACTGAATGCGGGGATTTCGACCGCGAGCGTGGCTTTGGATGCTGCCGGGGATCTGTTCATCGGCGATCCGGTTAACTTTCGCGTGCGGGAGTTATCCGCCGATGGCACGGTGAGCACTGTTGCGGGCAGCGGAACCAGGGGATATTCGGGCGACAACGGTCCCGCGGCGAGCGCGCAACTGTCTGCTGTGCGCGGGATTGCAGTCGACCTCAGCGGCAATCTCTACATCGCGGATGCCGGAAACAACGTCGTTCGAAAGGTTTCCTCTACCGGCACAATCACCACCGTCGCGGGAACCGGTGCGCCTGGCTTCTCGGGCGATGGCGGACAGGCATCGAAGGCGCAACTGAGTAGCCCTTCGGGAGTTGCGATTGATTCCGCAGGCGACCTGTTTATCGCCGATACCGGAAACAATCGCGTTCGGATGGTTTTGCCGAGCGGCGTAATTGCAACGATCGCGGGAAATGGCGTAGCTTCCTATTCAGGAGACGGCGGCTTCTCAGCCGCTGCTTCGCTGAATGCGCCGTACGCCGTTGCTGCGGGTCGCTCCGGTGCAGTGTACGTTTCGGACTCAGGGAATAACGCCATTCGTCTTCTTACTCCGAACAGCAATACGATGCAGGTCACTGCCGTGGTGGATGCTGCGAGTGAGCTATCCGGATCTGTTTCGCCTGGGAAGATCGTCGTTATTTACGGGATTGGACTTGGGCCGTCCCAACTGGTCGTCAACACCCCGTCGGGTGGATCGTTCAGCCAGCAGCTGGCGGGAGTTTCTGTTTCATTTCGCGGCGTACTTGCTCCGATCTACTACGTTTCCGCAACCCAACTTGCGGTGATCGTGCCGTACGAGGTGGCGGGGACGGGCTCGGCGGTAGTGGAGGTCGCGTATCTCAATCAACTCTCGCCACCATTTTCGGTTTCCGTTGCGGCCGTGGCGCCGGGAATCTTCACCGCAAACTCTTCGGGTACGGGACAGGCTGCCGCGATTAACGTTACCGGAGGAGTTCTGAATTCCGCCACCGCGCCCGCGAAGATCGGAGATTACATTTCGCTCTACCTGACAGGAGAGGGACAGACGAATCCGCCGGGGGTTGATGGGAAGCTCGCAACGCTGCCGCTGCCCTCGCCGACTGTGCCCGTGACGGCAACAATTGGGGGCGTCGCAGCGACGGTGCAATATAAGGGCGCCGTCTACGGCGCGGTCGCCGGATTGATGCAGGTGAATCTGCTGATTCCGGCGGGCATCGCGCCAGGCGGCTACGTGCCGGTGGTTGTGACCGTTGGATCGGCATCAACGCCGAACGGCAGCATCTGGATTGCGGTTTCGAATTAGCGCATCTGTTCGAGACGCGCGATCCGGTCCTCTGTGCTTGGGTGCGTGGAGAACATGCGCATCATCGAACCGCCGGCAAGCGGCTTCATGATGTAGAGATGCTGCGTGGTTGGCGTCGCTTCCATCGGGATGCGATGCGACCAAGCATCGAGTTTTTTCAGAGCTCCGATCAGCGGAGCCGGGGAACCGACATAGCGAGCAGACGCGGCGTCCGCGCTGAACTCGCGCGTGCGCGAAATCGCCGCCTGAATCAACACGGCTGCCAGCGGCCCGAGGATCATCATCACCAGAGCTTCGAGTCCGTTGCCGCGTTCGCGCTCGTCGCGATCTCCGCCGAACCAGAAAGCGAAACGCGAAAGCGCGGTGATTGCCGCCGCGATCGTGCCGGCAATCGAACTGATCAGGATGTCGCGATTCAGCACGTGGCCAAGCTCATGCGCGACAACGCCTTCGAGTTCACGGTCATCCATCAACTGCAGAATGCCTTCGGTAAATGCCACCGAAGCATGGTTGGGATTGCGGCCCGTGGCAAACGCGTTGGGTGATGGTTCCGGTGTCACGTACAAGCTCGGCATCGGAATGTTCATCTTCTGTGCGAGCCTGCCCACGATGGGCGCGACGCGCGCGTATACGTCGGGCGCGGTTTCCCGTGTCAGCGGCTGCGCACCGCTGGTCGCGAGGGCAATCTTATCGGAAAAGAAGTAGCTGGCGAAGTTCATCAGTACGGCAATCACGAGTCCGTACTCGACGCCTCGCTCCCCGGCAATGGCGCGGCCCCCAACGACGAGAACCGCGCTTAGCAGGCCGAGCAGGGCCACTGTCTTCAACGCATTGTTCGACTGGTGCATGGCTTCGTTATTTTAGACGGCGACCGGTTCGGTTTGTTTCGGAGCGACTTCAGGCTCACCGAAGGCCGGGTTTTCACCCGGCCTCTTCGTGAACCTGAGCTTCGCCCCGTCGCCGTCTTTTTCCACGACCACTGTGTCTCCGGCCAGGAAATCTCCCGCCAGTAACCGCAGCGCGAGCGGATCCTGAATCAGACGCTGAATGGCCCGCCGCATCGGACGTGCTCCGTAAGCCGCATCGTAGCCTTCGTTCATCAGCGTCTCTTTCGCGCTTGCTTCGACCACAAGCTTTACGCCCCGCTCGGCTAACTGCCGTCCCACGCGTTCCAGCTGGAGATCGATGATCACGGTCAGGTGTTCCTTCGAGAGCGAGTTGAACACGATGATGTCGTCGATGCGATTCAGGAACTCCGGCCGGAACTGATGCCGGAGCGCTTCAAGAAGGCGCTTGCGGACGTCTTCCTGCCCGGTTCGGATCTTCTGATTCACTGAGAAGCCAATGGCATTCGATTCCTGTATCACATGACTGCCGATGTTCGAAGTCATGATGATCACGGTGTTACGGAAGTCGACCGTGCGACCCTGGCCATCGGTCAGGCGACCGTCGTCCAGGATTTGCAGCATCGTGTTGAAGACGTCCGGATGCGCCTTCTCGATTTCGTCGAAAAGGATCACCGAATAAGGCCGTCGCCGTACATGTTCGGTCAATTGGCCGCCTTCGTCATAGCCAACGTATCCGGGAGGTGCGCCGAGCATTCTGGAGACCGCATGCTTCTCCATGTACTCGGACATATCGACCCGCACCATGGCTTTGTCATCGTCGAAGAGGAACTCCGCCAGGGCGCGCGCCAGTTCGGTTTTTCCGACACCTGTTGGACCGAGGAAGATGAAACTTCCGATTGGCCGGTTGGGATCGCTGAGCCCCGCGCGGTTACGCCGAATAGCATTCGCCACCAGTCCGACGGCTTCGTTCTGACCCACCACGCGCTGTTCGAGCCGCGCTTCCATCTGGATCAGCTTCTGCACTTCGCCTTCAAGCATGCGGGCGACAGGGATGCCGGTCCATTTGGCTACGATCTTCGCGATGTCTTCTTCGTCGATCTCTTCTTTGAGCAGGTTGGTGCCGGCTTTGAGTTCAATCTCATGGTTGGCGACATTCAGCGCCTGCTCGATCTCAGAGAGCTTGCCGTAGCGCAGTTGAGACGCTTTCTCCCAGTCGCCGGCGCGCGTGGCCGCTTCTTCGGCGGCGCGCACCTGCTCCTGCTCTTCCTTAAGCTGCTTGACGCGTGTGATCGCGCTCTTTTCTTTGTCCCAGCGCTCTTTGAGCACCGCCGCTTCGCCCCGCAGGCGCTCAAGTTCGTTTTCCACGTGCCGCAGGCGGTCACGCGAAACGAAGTCGCTTTCGCGGTTCAGTGCCTGGCGTTCGATTTCGAGATGCGAGATACGCCGCTCGATGTCGTCGATTTCGATCGGCATAGAGCCAATCTGAATCTTCAGCGCCGCGCCGGCTTCGTCTACCAGGTCGATTGCTTTATCCGGCAGGAAACGGTTGGTGATGTAACGATGCGACAGCACCGCGGCTGCAACGATCGCGGAATCCTTGATGCGCACACTGTGGTGGATCTCGAACTTCTCCTTGAGACCGCGCAGGATTGCGATGGTGTCATCCACGGTCGGTTCGCCCACGTTAACGGTCTGGAAGCGCCGCGCGAGGGCAGCGTCTTTCTCCACGTACTTCCGATATTCGGAAAGCGTAGTCGCGCCGATGCAGCGTAGCTCACCGCGGGCCAGGGCCGGCTTGAGCATGTTGGCCGCATCGATTGCACCTTCGGACCCCCCCGCGCCGACGAGTGTATGCAGCTCATCGATGAAACAGATGATCTCGCCGCTCGACTCCGTGATTTCCTTGAGAACAGCCTTGAGGCGGTCTTCGAACTCTCCCCGGAACTTCGTACCCGCCACCATCGCGCCCAGGTCGATTGCGACCAGCCGTTTATTCACAAGCTGCTCGGGCACATCGCCCTTAATAATGCGTTGCGCGAGGCCTTCCACTATTGCGGTCTTACCCACACCGGGCTCGCCAATGAGTACCGGGTTGTTCTTCGTGCGCCGGCTCAGAACCTGCATGACGCGGCGAATCTCATCATCCCGGCCAATCACGGGGTCGAGTTTGCCTCGCTTTGCCTGTTCGGTCAGATCGACCGCATACCGTTCGAGTGCCTGATACTTCGATTCCGGATTCTGATCCGTCACGCGCTGCGTGCCGCGGACCACAACGAGCGCCTTCATGATGGCGTCTTTCGTTGCACCCTGGCGATTCAGCACGCTTCCGGCTGGATCGTACTTCTGATCCACGATGCCGAGCAGCAGATGCTCGGTGGAAATGAATTCGTCCTTAAAGCTCTCCGCTTCTTTTCCCGCTGACTCAAAGACCTGCTGGAGCGAGGGCGCGATGAACTGCCCCACTGGCTGGCCGACAACCTTCGGTAACCCGTTCAACAGGCGCTGCGCTTCGTGCTCCACGCCATCGGGCTGCAGTCCACACTTTTCGAGCACCGGCCGCACGATGCCTTCATGCTCGGAAACCAGTGCCAGCAACAGATGGAGCGGATGTACGGCCTGGTGTCCGTTCTCCGCCGAAAGCTGTTGAGCGTGCTGGACGGCTTCCTGCGCCTTCTGGGTTAGTTTTTCAAATCGGAATGCCATTTTCTTATTGGACCCTTCCTGCTTCCTTTCGGATTCAATGCGAACCCGGATGCAATCAAGATGCAAAACGGGGCAGGGAACTCGAGTTCCTGCCCCGCTTCTTTTACTCTAGCCGCTTTTGCGGCCGGTACAACGTCGTTCTCAGTGAATTTCCACTTTCACCTGGCGGGGTTTCGCCGTCTCCTTCTTCGGCAGTGTGATCGTAAGAACTCCGTTCTTATACTCCGCCGATACCTTATCGGTTTCGACCGACGTCGGCACGGCGAAGGTACGGACGAAATCGCCGTAGCTGCGCTCAATACGGTGATAGCCCTTGATGTTCTCGTCCCGCTGGAATTTACGGTGGCCCTTCATAGTCAGGGTGCCGTTTTCCACGCGGATGTCGATGTCTTCAGTTTTGACATCCGGCACGTCAGCTCTGAGTGTGACGGCGTCCTCGCTTTCCAGGATATCGACGGCGGGGGACCAGGGACGCGCAGTCCTTGGCTCGCTCATCAGGCGGGTGACCGCGTCTTCGAAGAAGCGGAAGCCCTGAAGTGGATCGACGGAAATAGCTGTTGTGCCCATGATTTTGTGGTCCTTTCGGCTCATTGAAGTGTCGCTGTGGCTCGTCCTCAGCTAATTGAATAATAAAATATGCGTGTGAAGTTGTCAAGAAAAGTTAGTGTAGAAAAATCATAAGTTCTGATTCAGTCATAATGTATCAATGTTTTCATAAGGTTATGCGCGGGTCGTCTTGACGCGCCGCCGGTTGTAAATTAACTGTAAAAGCTGTGGGCGGAAGGGAATGAAACTTTCCCTGCGGTCATCCTTTCGAATAGATGGATACCGGCCTAATCAGCGAAGACTACGTAGTTTCGTTCCGCGACATCGAGGTCAACCTGGATCGTGCGCGCGTTTCCCGAAACGGCAAGCCAGTAACCTTAACGCCATCGGAGTTCGAACTCCTCACTTACTTCCTTCAAAACCCGGACCGGCCCCTGACTCGCGACATGATTCTCGAATCGGTTTGGAGTTATCTGTCGTCGCCGAGTACGCGCACCGTTGATGCACATGTTCTCCGACTCCGCCAAAAGCTCGAAGCTGAACCCGATCGCCCCCGCCATTTCATCACGATCCACAAAGTTGGCTATCGCTTTGTACCGGCCAGGTAGTGCGGATTATATAATCGACAAATGTCACGTGCGGCGGTAGCGCAAGTTCCTGACGCCCCGCCGGTGGAAAGTTTCCTGCCGCGGTTGACCGCGATGGACGGTCTGCGCGGCTTGGCCGCATTCAGTGTTTTTATATGGCACGCCTGGG
This sequence comes from Acidobacteriota bacterium, assembly GCA_048498815.1. Classification (GTDB taxonomy): domain Bacteria; phylum Acidobacteriota; class Terriglobia; order Bryobacterales; family Bryobacteraceae; genus BOG-234. Next base: position 125,906 of record JBEHXG010000007.1, read on the forward strand.
CGGCATTTCCCGGCCGTCAACCCAATCTTCTCGACTGGCTCGTCGACGGCGATGCGGCAGTTGACCTGTTTTTCGTTCTGAGCGGATTCGTGCTCGCTTTGCCCTATACAGGGAAGAGGTCTGATCAGCGGCTTAGCTATCCCGCATTTCTTATTCGCCGTGTTTTCCGGCTCTATCCCGCGTACCTGGCGTCAATTAGTCTCGCGCTCGCCGCGAAGCAGTTTATGACAAGTTCGGTTTTTGGGTATGGCATTGTTAAGCCCGGCGCGGTGAGCCACTCGCAGATACTTCGCGCGGTACTGATGGTAGCGCCGGGAATCCCGGTGGACCGAATCGAGCCCGTCATCTGGTCTCTCATTCTGGAGATGAGGGTTTCCATCGTTTTTCCGTTTTTTATCTATGCCATGCGAAGGCTCCGCCCCCAAATGCAGTGGTTCGCGTGGGGTGGCGCCGCGGTAATCGGATGTTTTGTGCCGCTAATAACATATCCTGCGTTTTTTTTGCTCGGTATTGCGATCGCATCGAATCTTGAAAGTCTGAAGTCTCTTGCGGCGGGGCTGCCGGCGGCTGTGAAGGCAGCCTGCTGGGTCTCTGCGCTTTGGCTATTCCACGGGGCGCATGTCCTAACCGAGGTCAGATTGCAAAGAGATACGGTCGTCTCCGTAGCAGTCGCGCTTCTGATCGTGCTCACCTGTGCGACTCCGGCGGCCTCCAGAGTCCTATCCACGGCCCCGATGCGATTTCTGGGAGACGTATCGTACAGCTTTTACCTGGTGCATCAACCGTTGTTGTTCCTCTTCATTTCGCTTTTCCTGCCCTATGGTATTTGGTTGTGCATGGCGGGAGGCCTGCTGCTTTCATGGCTTGTCGCCTGGCTGATGTTCCATTACCTGGAGATGCCGCTTCATCAATTCGGGCGGAGAATCTCAAAGAGATTCGCCTGACCCGCGAGGTTGATTTTACAATTTGTTTACGGCTCTGCCACGACTCCGGGAGCGTGTTATCGCACGATAGTGGAAAGCCATGCGTGCCAATCCTGCTCTGGCGCTTTGTCTGATCCTGCGGGTCTCATATCCGGCCGTCGCTTCAGACATCACCGGCGTCATTACGGTCAAACAGCGCTTGACCCGACCGAGCGTCACGCAATCGGTATCCATGTATGAACGCGGACCGGCAGTCGAATTGGGCAAAGATGCCGAGGTGGATCCACTCGCAGCCGAGCGTTCCCGCGTCGTCATCTACCTCGAAGGGCCGAGTGCCGCCGGCTCCGCTCCGATCGGTGCTCCTGTCACCATGCAACAACAGGGCCGCCGGTTCACTCCCGATCTTGTTGTCATCCCTGCCGGCGGCTCCGTGTCTTTTCCCAACATGGACCCGATCTTCCACAACGTATTCTCCCTCTCCAAAACACGCAGTTTCGACCTGGGTAACTTCCCTAAGGGCGATAGTCGTACCGTGCAGTTCCCGAAGCCGGGAATCGTTTACGTCAATTGCAGGCTGCATCCCAATATGGCGGGCGTCGTAGTCGTAGCGCCGAACCGCTGGTTTCAGAAAGCTGACCGAGATGGCAGGTATGTACTCCACGACGTCGCGCCCGGCAATTACACAATTGTGGCGTGGCACAAATCCACCGGCTTTATCCGGAAACAGGTGCAGGTGGTTGGCGGCCACGATGCGGCTATCGACTTCCTGGTTCCGATAGAGATAACGCCCGATTCCGGCCACTAGGGAAATATGCGCTTTCGCACACGCGCCTTCCTTTGCTGTTTCATCCCGTTCGCGCTTCTGCTGGCGGGGAGCTTCTGGACGATTCAGCGCCTGGTCCAGTCGACCGTGCGCGGTGGCCTGCGCACTTCTTTGCTCGAAAATCATGAAGCGGTCGCCCGCGTGCGTGCGAAAAGCGATCTGCAAAGCAGCCAGTTCCTGAAGGTTGTCGGCGAGAACGCCGCGCTCAAGGCGGGTATGCAGCTACTGCTCACCTACCCGAATAATCCCGACGCGCGCCGGACGGTGGAAGATCAGCTCAGGGAGCTATGCGAGCACATGGGCTTTGCGCTCCTCATGGTTTCACCGCCCGCCGGGTCCGCCGCGGCGCACGGGGAGCCAATCGCAGCAGTACTTCGTACGAATGGCTCGGTGCATCCTTTCGACACCAGTTCCACGATGGTTAGCCGCAGCGGATTACTGCTTCTTAATGGTCTGGTTTATCAGATTGCATCCGTCCCGATTGACCAGGCTGACGAAAACATCGGGACGCTATCGGTCGGTGAGGTGTTCGATTTTGCGGAGTTCACTACGCCGACTGTGCTCTTCCACAACGGGCATGTTCTGAAATCGAGCATCGCGGGTGTGGACCTGCCGGAAGTTGAAGCCGCTATGAGCCACTGCAAAGGCGCCAGCGAGTGCAGCGTCTCTCTGCAGGGTACGAACTACATCTCGCTGCCGCTGCAAAATATCTCCTTTGGCGATGGTTACATTCTGCGCAGTCTGCAGAATCTCGACTCCGCGGTAAAACCGGTGCGAGACGTGCTGCGGTCCGTCTTCGGAACCGTCGCTCTTGGCGCGGTACTTGTCGCTCTCGTAGTCAGCGTGGCGTCGGCCGGCTCCATCGTGCGTCCAATCGCCGCCGTTGTGGACCGCCTGAGGGAAGCGGAAAAGACCGGCAGCCTTGCGGAATTTGGCTCCGACATTTCGCCCGTAACCGAGATCCGCGGCCTAACGGAAAGCTTCAACCGCGCGGCGGCATCGATTCGCGAGGGGAGGGAGAATCTAACGCACGCTTATGTGGAGTTCGTACAATCTCTGGCGAGCGCGCTGGACGCCCGCGATCCCTACACGGCAGGGCACAGTCACCGCGTCAGCGTGATGTCAGAGCGCGTGGCCCAGGCAATGGCTCTTGATCAGGAAGCGGTCGACCGGATTCGAATTGGCGCCCTGCTTCATGACATTGGCAAGATTGGCGTGCCCGATGGGATTCTGCAAAAGCCTGGCCCGCTTACTCCTGAGGAAGTTGCCGTTCTTCGCCAGCACCCGGAAATCGGACGTCGCATATTGGAAGGAGTGAACGGCTTCGCGTCCTATCTGGCCGCAGTTGAACTGCACCATGAAAACTGGGATGGCACCGGCTATCCTCACGGCCAGAAGGGGCTCGAAACGCCTGTGGATGCGAGGATTATCCACGTTGCCGATACCTACGACGCAATGACCACGGACCGTCCCTATCGGCGCGGCCTTACTCATCAGGAAGCTGTGGATACCCTGCTCCGGTTTGCAGGCGCCCAGTTTGATGCAGATGTTGTGCGGGAATTTGTCGGACTCGGTTCCGCGGCATTCGAAGGCGTATATAAAGACAGAGCGCCGGCGGCCGCATGAAGCTTCTGACTCTGCTACTGGCGCTCAGCGTTTGCGCCCTTGCGCAGGAGACCGAAGCGTCCAGTGGTTTTGATCTTCATGCCACGGCTTCATTCGTGGCGGAGGCTTCGAACGTACCGGAACGAGCGCCGCGCACCGGCTCCGTGATAGACGCGGGGTTTCGGCTTATGCTGTATCCCACATGGAAATTGAACCGGCACTGGTCATTCATTACCGCACTTCAGGTGGTCTCGCGGCCTTATTACTCCGCCGATTTCGGCACGCAGGGACATGGAGTTCATGGCACGGTGACGCAGGGCTATCTCAGCTTCACGCAGGCGTCGCGGAACGGTTCGATTGTTGTGAAGGCCGGTGAACTGACGTCTGCGTTCGGTTCGTTCCCTCTGCTCTATGACGACAAAGACAACGCGCTGGTTCAGCTTCCCGCGCAGTACGGCTACTACGGCGGGACGGCGACGCTGGCCGCTCTGGCCGGTGTGGAAGTGGATGCGGCTTTCCGAAAGGTAGACGGGCGCGCACAATTTGTTAACTCTTCGCCGGCTAATCCGCGCAGCATTTTCGATAAAGAGCAGTACGGTAGCTGGGCAGGCGGCATCGGCTACACGATTCTCCAGGGACTGCGCGTCGGCGGGTCCGCCTATTACGGGCCATATCTCGATCGCGAATATCCCTTCTACAAACCGATTGAAGGCCGCCCACGCAGCATGCCGGGCAGCGGCCTGGGGCTGGAAGCACAGTATGGACGTGGGCACTGGAACCTGCGCGGCGAACTGCAGCGCTTCGCGATGACCTATGGACCGGTTCCCACGTTCCATGAGCATACGGGCTATGTGGAGGCGCTGCGCGCGATCGGTCCTGCATGGTATGCCGCCGGCAGATTCGGCTATCTCAGCGCAGATTATGCAGCTCTGCAGCACAGCGCGGAAGCGGTACTCGGATATCGCCCCGGAGTGCACCAGATCGTGAAGCTGAGCTATTCAACAACATGGCGTGTGTCAGGTACATCGGATCAGACACTGGCGGTTCAGTTTGTGACGACGTTCCGCCCACTCGCTCTGGCGCGGCGTTAAGCTGTTAGGACTGTGGAACTCGTCCCCTATCGCGATACCTGGCACGCCGACGATCGCCATGCCAATTTCAAAGCAGACGTGGCAGCATATACGTCAGCCGATCCTCTGCCCACGCTGCGAAATCTGAGCCTGGGCACCGGCATTCCGGTGGAGTGCCTGATCCGATATGTGTTGGTGAAGTATGCCGCATCGGGCGCGGATGCACTGCTTGCGATGAAACCCATCGTTGTGCGGCAGATGGAAGATCACGTGGCGAATGCGGAGCGCGAAGACAGCGATGAAGCGCGGTTGCGGGCTTATTCGGCGCTGAAGTCGATCATTGAGTGGCTTGCGCTGGCCGAACGTTAAGTGCGCTGATCCTGAGCCCGGCCTTTCCATAATCCGCCCCGGCCAAACCAGTATCGGACCGCCGATTCTATCGTGGCGAGCAGATAGAAGACTGCGATGATCGGCAGACAGGCGGCTGTCCAGGGCGGCGAATGATAGCGCCTCACCGCAGGCCAGTACAGGATCATGCTGGTGAGCCAGGCGGATGCGCCCATTGCTGCCGCCGCCGCGCTTCCGGAGAAGAGTAGCAGTGGCGGCGCAAGGTATGTGATCACCAGCCCGGCAACAGTCCCCAGCAACAGCAGGGTGGAGTGCCGCAACTGCGCGAAAGCGGAACGAGCGATCATCATTCGAATGCCCGCGAGGCCGCCATATGGCCGCACGCTGCGAATCAGCGGATCCGACGCACCCAGCCACACGCGTCCACCTCCCGATCGAACCTGAGCCGCCAATGCGCAATCGTCGATCAGCGCATCGCGAATCGATACGATACCTCCGATCTTTTCGAGCATCTCGCGACGAATCAGCATGCACCCGCCGGCAGCCGCTGCCGGGCCGGCGCCGCTTGCCACCCAGCGGGGCGGGTACAGCATGTAGAAAAAGAACACGAATGCCGGAATGAGCAACTGCTCGGCCAGGGATTCACAACGGAGTTCAACCATCACACTCACCAGGTCGAACCCGCGGTCAGCCTGCGCGGCCAGACTCGAAAGCACTGCCGGAGACACGTATTCAATATCCGCATCTGTGAGCAGATAAAACTTCGGCACACTCGGATCCGCCGCGATGCCGTTTGACACTGCCCACAGCTTGCCCTTCCATCCGTCGGGTCGACGATCCACGCGAACCACAACGTCGGCGTGCGAGGCTTCACCCGTACCGTCGGAGCTCTCATCATCCGCGACGATGACAAAAGGCGCCGGCGAGTAATCCTGCGAGCGCAGCGAAGCTACGGTGCGCCCGATCCACGAGTTCTCATCCCGCGCCGGAATCACGGCCGTCACTGTGTGCTGTTCGGAAGGGCGAGACTCAGGCAGGCGCTCGCGAAAGCGCCAGAAGCCACCACGAAATAACGCCAGATAAATCCAGATAGCCGCGGTCAACAGCCCCGCGATGATCATGCACCTATTCCCGCCAGCCGCAGGAATCGCGCAGTGTGCGATCCTTCCACCCGCGCAACATCTTCGGGTGTGCCTTCCGCCACAATCCGTCCGCCACCTTCTCCGCCTTCGGGACCAAGGTCGATCACCCAGTCCGCCGCACGGATTACCTCGGCGTTGTGCTCAATGATGAGCAGTGTGCCGCCATGATCGATCAGTCGTTCGAACACCGCGAGAAGCTTGGTAATGTCGTCAAAGTGCAGACCCGTAGTGGGCTCGTCGCAGATGAACAGCGTTCCCTCGCTCGTCGCCTGAGCCAGATGCGCGGTGAGCTTGACACGCTGCGCCTCACCACCGGAAAGCGTCGTTGCAGATTGCCCCAGTCGGAGATAGCCGAGTCCCGCCTCTTCGAGCAACTCCAGGCGTGAGGCCAGCCGCGGGGTGTCATGGAAGAACCTGATTGCCTCTGAAACCGAAAGCTGCAGGACCTCGTGAATGTTCAGACCCTTGTAACGAACATCCAGAATCGCCGACTTATAGCGCGTACCCTGGCAGTCTTCGCAAACCAGCTCCACATCGGCGAGGAACTGCATCTCTACCGTGACTGTGCCATCGCCCTGGCAGGTTTCGCAGCGCCCGCCAGGAACATTGAATGAGAAATGCCCTGCGGAATATCCACGCCGCTCTGCCGCTGGAGTGGCCGCAAAGATATTCCGGATTTGATCAAATGCCTTGATATACGTGACAGGATTCGAGCGTGGTGTACGGCCGATCGGCGTCTGGTCCACCATCACAACGTCGGTGATCTGTGAAGCGCCTTCCACGCGCGAGCAAGTCATACGGGAATCTTCCTCGCTGCCCTCGGCGCGCTCGGCGCTATTCAGCTTGGCCCGTAGAGACTTATAAATCACCTCATGCACGAGGGTCGATTTACCCGATCCCGAAACGCCCGTAACGACCGTACTCATTCCGAGCGGAATCGAAACATCCACGCCCTTGAGATTATGCACGCGCGCGCCGAAGAAGCGGATCGATCCCTTGCGCGAATGCCGGCGCCGCTGTTTCCGATGAGAAACCCTGAGCTCGCCGCGCAGATATCTGCCGGTGAGCGATTCATTCGCCGGTGCGAGCAGGCCCGGATAATCGCCCTCGAAAACCACGCGTCCGCCGTATTCGCCCGCGCCTGGCCCCAGATCGAGAATATGATCGGCAGCTTTCATCACATCGGGATCGTGCTCCACAACCAGAATTGTGTTCCCGATATCGCGAAGCTCGAGCAGAATGTTTACAAGCCGTTCGGTATCGCGGCCGTGCAGGCCAATCGACGGCTCATCGAGAACGTAGCAGGCGCCAACCAGCCGGGAACCAAGACACGTAGCCAGCTGAATGCGCTGCGCTTCACCACCCGAGAGCGTTGCCGACAGGCGATCCAGCGTCAGATACTCAAGCCCCACATCATTCAGGAACTTCAGGCGCTGATTGATCTCGGTCAGCACACGACCCGCGATCCCCGCTTCTTCCGGCGTCAGAACTAATTCTGTGAAGAACGAAGCGGCCTGCGCGATATTCATTCGTGCGACGTCCGCTATCGTTAGCCCCGGCGTTCCGGTGCGCACATTCAGTGCCGCCTGACGAAGCCGGGATCCATGGCACTCCGGACACTTCGTGTACCCGCGATACCGGCTCAACAACACGCGCACGTGAACTTTATATTTCTTCGTCTCAAGATATCCGAAGTACTGGCGAATGCCATCGAGTTTCGTCTTGCGGTCGCCTTCGAGAACAAGGTTCTGCTCAGCGTCCGTCAGATCGCAAAACGGAACATCGAAACGAACCCGTCCCTTCGCCTTCGTGCGGAAGGCAGCCAGCCACTCTTCGCCACTCGGCTTCGACCACGGCTCAATCGCGCCCTGATTCAAAGACAGGCCGCGGTCTGGAACCACCAGATCGATCGAATAATCGATCGTGTTGCCGAATCCCTGGCAGCGGGGGCAAGCGCCGGCAGGACTATTGAAGCTGAAGAGAATCGGCTCGGGCGGAGCAAACTCAATATTGTCGTATTTGCAACGGAAACGTTCGCTGAAGAGCAATCTTTCTCCGCTGGCTGCATTCTGAAACACCACTTCACCGGATTCTCGATAACACGTCTCAACCGTATCCACGAGGCGCTGGTGCAGATCGGCAGCGATCGCGATGCGATCCGCCAGGATGAAAACCGGTTGCGACCAGTCGATGCCTAACAACGATTCCGGCGTAGAAAACTCAAAAGTCTTCCCGCTCTGCCATAGCCTGTTGAATCCGCGCGTGCGCAGCTCCGCAAGCCGCTCTTTCGGAAGATGTCCCGCTTCATGTTTCACCGGGAACAGTGCGAAGAACCGTGTGCCCGCGGGCTGTCCGAGCATCGCGGCGGCGACCTGGTCGACGGTATCGCGCTGAACCTGCCGTCCGCACGCCGGACAATATGTACGGCCCGCGCGAGCCCACAGCACGCGCATGTAATCCCAGATCTCCGTCGAAGTCGCAACGGTAGATCGTGGATTGCGCGTCGTGTTCTTTTGCCGAATCGCAATCGCCGGCGCGATGCCTTCGATCTCATCGACCGCAGGCTTCTCCATACGCTCCAGAAACTGACGCGCATAAGCGGACAACGACTCCACATAGCGCCGCTGCCCTTCCGCATAAACCGTATCGAACGCAAGCGACGACTTGCCCGATCCTGAAACCCCCGTCACCACTGTAAGCGCGTTTTGTGGAATCGCAACGGTGACGTTCTTCAGGTTATGCAGGCGGGCGCCGCGAACCACGATAGCGCCGGAGCTTTCTGATTTATGCCGAGGGGTCAAAGGGAGAGAATCCCATTTTACCAACCTGTGCGAACAGCCTGACATAGAATGGGTATTCGCCCACGAAACGCGGGCGCATCCACACTTCTCAGGAGAACTAATGCAGCAGGGAACTTGCGACATCGGATTGATCGGACTGGCCGTGATGGGCCAGAATCTGGTGCTGAATATGAACGACCACGGATTCAAAGTCGCGGTATTCAACCGTACGGTATCCAAGGTCGATGAGTTCCTCAACAATGAAGCGAAAGGCACCCAGGTCGTAGGCTCGCACGACATCAAAGAGTTCATTGCCGCGCTCAGGCGTCCGCGCCGGGTGATGCTCATGGTGAAGGCTGGTGCGGCGGTCGACGCCACAATTGAAGAGATCCTGCCCTTCCTCGAAGCGGGCGACATCGTTATCGATGGCGGCAACTCACTGTTCACGGACTCAGCCCGACGCGATGCGTCGCTTGCCGAGAAAGGCATCCTGTTTATTGGCACCGGCGTCTCCGGTGGCGAAGAAGGCGCTCGCAAAGGGCCGTCAATCATGCCGGGCGGAAATCCCGCCGCATGGCTGCACGTGAAGGACATCTTCCAGTCCATCGCCGCGAAGGTTGATGACGGCTCACCCTGCTGCGACTGGGTGGGCGAAGGTGGTTCCGGGCACTACGTCAAGATGGTGCACAACGGCATCGAATACGGCGATATGCAGCTGATCGGCGAAGCCTATCAGTTGCTGAAAGACGGCCTGGGTCTGACGCCTGACGAACTTGCCGGCGTTTTCTCCGATTGGAATAAAGGCGAGCTCGACAGTTACCTCATTGAGATCACCGCCGAAATTTTCGCGAAAAAAGACGATGACGGATCGCCGCTGATCGACAACATCCTCGACGCCGCTGGCCAAAAGGGCACCGGCAAATGGACCTGCGTCAGCGCTCTCGATACCGGCATGCCGGTGACTCTCATCGGCGAAGCGGTGTTCGCGCGCTGCCTGTCTGCAATCAAGGACGCCCGCGTGGAAGCGTCAACGGTTCTCACCGGTCCCACTTCGCCAAATGAACCGGATCGCAAGGCTTTCATTGAGGACGTGCGCCGCGCGCTCTACTGCTCGAAGATCATCTCTTACGCGCAGGGTTACATGCTGCTGAGCGCCGCTGCCAAAGAGCACAAGTGGAACCTGAACCTCGGCGGGATCGCGCTGATGTGGCGCGGAGGCTGCATCATTCGCAGCCGTTTCCTCGCGCGTATTAAAGAAGCATTCGACAAGAATCCAACTCTCAGCAACCTGCTTCTGGACAGCTTCTTCAGCGACACGCTCGATAACTATCAGGGCAGTTGGCGCGCCGCCTGCATCCACGCGATCCAGCACGGGGTTCCTGTGCCGGCATTCTCCACGGCTATGTCATTCTTCGATGGATTCCGCACCGCGCGCCTGCCTGCGAATCTGCTGCAGGCCCAGCGCGACTTCTTTGGCGCTCATACCTATGAACGCGTGGATAAGCCGCGCGGTCAATTCTTCCACACCAACTGGACCGGACGCGGCGGACGCGTATCGTCGTCCACTTACAACGCGTGAAGCTCATGCGAACACTCGCGGCTGCTCTCGGACTATTCTCGGTCGCGCTTACTGCTCCGGACGGGGCCGCGCAGGCTCTCGATCCCGCCAATCCATTCGCGACCGTCAGCACGCTGCCCTATCACGCACCACGGTTCGACCGAATTAAGGACGCCGACTACCAGCCCGCGATCGAAGCGGGTATCGCCGAAGAGTTGAAAGAAATCGAAGCCATTGCGAACAACCCTGCCGCGCCCGATTTCGACAATACCTTCGTGGCACTCGAAAGAGCGGGCCAGTTGCTGGGACGCACAGAGCGCGCCTTCAATGCAGTTACGGGAGCCAATACAAATCCGGCGCTTGAAAAAGTGCAGCAGATTGAATCGCCAAAACTCGCTGCGCTCTCCGATGCCGAACTTCTCAATAGCAAACTGTTCGCCCGCGTTAAAGCCGTTTGGGCGAAACGCGCATCGCTGCATCTTGATTCCCAGGCGCTGCGTCTGGTGGAGCGAACTTACGATAATTTCACTCGGGCGGGCGCGGGCTTATCCGCGCCCGACAAGGCGAAACTCAAGCAGATTAACGAACAGCTCTCCGTCCTGAACACCGCCTTCAATCAAAAGCTGCTCGCGGCTAGTAAGGCGGGCGGATACTTCACGACCGAGAAATCCGCCCTTGCCGGGTTAAGCGACGCCCAGATCGCCGCTGCCGAACGAGCCGCAAAAGCTCGTGGTAAGTCGGGCTTCCTGCTGCCGCTGCAGAACACGACACAGCAGCCCGCGTTCGTTTCACTGACCAATCGGGCCACGCGCCAGGCTGTCTTCGAGAACGGATGGCTGCGCGCCGAGCGCGGCGACGAGAACGACACCCGCGACACGATCGCGCAAATGGCGAAACTTCGCGCCGAGAAGGCGCAACTGCTGGGCTTCCCCAGTTTCGCGGCCTGGAAACTGGGCGACCAGATGGCCAAAACTCCGGATAACGTCCTGCGTTTTCTCGACGGCCTCGTATCCGCTGCCACCGCCAAAGCCACCGGCGAGGCCAAAGAGATTCAGGCACTCATGGATGCGAAGCAGCCCGGCCTCATTCTCGGTCCGTCCGACTGGGACTTCTACGCCGATCAGGTTCGCAAAGCCAAATACGATCTCGATGAAGCGACGATACGTCCTTACTTTGAGCTCAACACTGTCCTGCAGGACGGCGTATTCTTTGCCGCGACGCAGCTCTATGGCATTACGTTCAAAGAGCGGCACGATATTCCGGTTTACCAATCCGACGTTCGTGTCTTCGAAGTCAGCGAAGCCGATGGGAAGCCGCTCGCCCTCTTCTACTGCGATTACTTCAAGCGTGACAACAAACGGGGCGGCGCATGGACCAGCAGCTTCGTGTCGGCATCGAAGTTACTTGGCAATCTGCCGGTAGTCTACAACGTGGCCAACTTCACACAGCCGGCCGCGGGCGAGCCCGCGCTCATCAGCTTCAGCGATGTCCGAACCATGTTCCACGAATTCGGACATGCGCTCCACAGTATGTTCGCGTCCGTGGAATACGGTTCGCTTGGCGGCAGCATCCCGCGCGATTTCGTCGAGTTTCCCTCGCAGTTCAACGAACACTGGCGTGACGACCCGGCCGTGTTCGCCCACTTCGCCCGTCACTATAAGACGGGCGCCCCTATGCCAGCGGAGCTGGTATCGAAACTCCGCGCTGCCGAAGCCTTCAATCAGGGCTACGCTCTTACCGAACTTCTGGCTGCTGCTGAACTCGATATGCGGTGGCATCTCATTGGCACTGGTGCGCCGCTTCAGGATGTCGATGTCTTTGAACAATCCGCACTCGACCGCAAGAAGATCCTGCTTGCCGCTGTTCCGCCGCGTTATCGTTCGACATATTTCGAACACATCTGGGGCAATGGATACTCCGCCGGTTATTACGCCTACCTGTGGAGCGAAATGCTTGACGACGACGCATGGACCTGGTTCCAGCAACACGGCGGACTAACGCGTGCTAATGGCGATCGCCTCCGTCAAATGGTGCTGTCGCGCGGGAACACAGAGGATCTCGAATCGCTCTACGAGGCATGGCGCGGCGGACCCCCGGCGATCGACGGCATGCTGAAACAGCGCGGCATCGCCGCTAAGTAATCACTCAGGCCCGAAGGCCGCGGCGTTTTTTCGCGACCGCGCGACGTCGAATTCCGCGAGCCAGAAGCGTGGTAATCCGAGTCCGTCGAATCCGCTCTCGCCGAACGCGGGCGGCGTGTCCCGAGCCTGACCACTGTATTCGCCGAACCAGGCCTGCATGGCGGCGCCGAATCTCATTTATCACGATGACACCCTCAGGCGCCCAGATATTCCACGTGCGCATAGGTCTCCAGTTGGGTGTTGTACGTCAGATACCAGCCATCGTGGTCCGGGCTGAGGCGAACGCCGCGATCCTTCGCGGGTGCTTCCGGTTCAATCGACAGTGTCAGGGTGAGTGCTTTATTCATTACTATCTTGTTTCCCTTTGCGGCTGGGCTATACCGATGCAAGAGCTTTGCCGTTTGGTGCCCCGGCGGCCTGCGTGTCGATGCTCTGTGGCATAACAACAGTGATTTCATGCACCGCGCCGTCATCAATGAGCGGGATGGCTTCGCCCCATCTATGCGAAGCATTACCCGAGCGCGTCACCGCGATCCGATAGGTTGTGTGGTGGAAACGATAGCTCAGTCGGAATTCGTTCCAATCTTCAGGAACAGCTGGCTGAATCGTCAGCGAATCACCGTGGAGATGGAACCCGAGAACCTCTTCCAGCCAGACCCGATACATCCATGCAGCCGAGCCTGTGTAGCCCGTCCAACCGCTTTGCCCACACTGCAGCGAGCTCGAATAGACATCCGCCGGACTCATGTACGGCTCGCCGCCGTATCGCCGAACATCCTCCTGCGTGCGGCAATGCTCAACCGGATTCATTATTTGCAGCAGCCGCGCGGCCTGGGTCCCGTCACCGAGACGCGCCCACGCCATCGCGAGCCACAGGCAACCGTGGGTGTATTGCCCGCCGTTTTCACGGATGCCGGCCGGGTACCCCATGATGTAGCCCGGATTCGGGTGAGAGTTCCTGAAAGGCGGGGTGAACAGCAGTACCGCGCGATCCTTTACCAGTTCGCGATTCGCGGCTTTCATTGCGATATCGGCGCGTTCCGAATCGCCGGCGCCGGAAAGCACTGCCCACGATTGCGCGATGGAATCGATCTTCGCCTCGGCGTTCCTGGCTGAACCGAGCGGAGAGCCATCGTCGAAGAAGCCACGCAGATACCATTCGCCATCCCAGCAGGAGGCTTCCACAGCCTTCGCAAGCTCAGCGTGACGTGACCGGCATAACGCGGCCATCGCCCCGTCTCGTTTTTCCGCAAGGTTCCCGAATGTGTCCAGCACAGACAGCACAAACCATGCGAGCCAGACGCTTTCGCCTTTACCCTCGTGTCCCACCATGTTCATACCGTCGTTCCAGTCGCCATTTCCAAACAACGGCAATCCGTGCGGACCCGGCTGCCATCCGGCATCGATCGCGCGGCGGCAATGTTCCCACAGTGTTGCGGATTCAATGGAACTATCCGGTGTGAACAGATGTTCCATCTCGCCTGCGGGCAAGTCTGGTCCTTCCAGAAACGTCACACGCTCATCGAAGATTCCCCAATCGCCGGTGACTTCCGCGTAGCGCGCTGCGACAAAAGGTAGCCAGAGCAAATCGTCCGAACACTTCGTACGGACCCCCATTCCCGAACCCGGATGCCACCAGTGCTGAACATCGCCCTTCAGGAATTGCCGCGAAGCTGACAGCAGAATGTGCGCGCGTGAAAGCTCCGGCGCGGAGTAAGCAATAGCCATCGCATCCTGCAACTGATCGCGGAATCCGAATGCGCCACTGGACTGATAGAGCGCCGAGCGCCCCCAGAAACGGCAGCCCAGCGATTGATAAAGCAGCCAGCGATTGAGCAGCAGATTAACAGAGAGATGCGGAGTCTCAACCTGAATGCAGGTGAGCCTGCGCTCCCACCAGTCGCGCGTGCAGCGCAACGCATTCTCGACCGCCGACGCATCGCGATAGCGACGAGCGGTCTCCCTCACTTCAGCAATCGTCGAGCCCTGACCCAGCAGAAAAACGACGTCGGCTGACGCGCCTGCCGGAATTGTTACGCGCGCCTGCAGCGCTGCGCACGGATCCATCTCACCGCCGGTTCTGTTGTCGAGGGCCTGCGCGTATTGAAATGCAGGCTTTGCATAGGAACCCCCGCGCCCGAGAAATGCCCCACGGTCCCCGCTCCACGAACTCGCTCTCGGCTCAGACGTTGCGAACGCGATCGAATCCAGCCCCGTCGGAGACCAGCTCTGCCTCGCCGTCACGGCGCCGGACTCGTCATCGAATCCGGTTGCGACATGCGGAGCCTGATCCTCGCGACTCGTCGCAAGCACCCACTCAGCGAAATACGTCGCGGACAAACTCCGGCGGCGCGACGAGTGATTCGTCAACCGTAGTCTGCAAATCTTGACTGGTGCGGCGGGTCCTTTCTCATCGAAGGGCACGAACACCGCAAGCTCCTGCGCGATACCGTGACTGTTGTGTTCGAACACAGAATAGCCGTGCCCGTGCCGGGCGCGGTACGCGTCGTCT
>JBEHXG010000008.1:0-135982 GCA_048498815.1 Acidobacteriota bacterium
GGCCCGGTAAACCGGACCGAAATCCTCACTTCTCCACCCTTGATCACGATCCCGCTAATCTGGTAGCCGGGCAGGCCCAAAAGGATCTCCTCATTGGTCAAAACGTATCTCCCAGGATTGTTTTACCAATCTGGAATCTCGGCCTGCCCCCTTCTTTGATCAAGAGCCCGCCGGACACACAGACAACAATTCCTATCGTGCGACAGGTATCACGCCTGGAAATCCCCAGGCTCGCGCTTGACCACCCTCCCGTGTTTCTGGTAGGTTACACAACAAAATGATTCAAGGCAACTTGCCTGGGGCCTGCGTGCTTCTGCTGGCGGTCCCCCAGGCGGCACTGGCGGTCGACGTGTCCGGCCGCTGGTATTTCAACGCATTCGCCGATACCTACTTTGAACTGAAGCAGGCCGCGGACGGTACACTCAGCGGCACGCTTTTCAGCACGACGCACGGCCAGGATGCCGTTACGGGCCACATCCGGGATAACGGTAAGAATGCCTACGATATGGAGCTGGATTACGCCGGCGAATCCTTTTGGGGCTCTTTCTTCAGGGCCAATAATGACTTCAAGGTAATCATCCTGCGCAATTCGAGGCCGTGCTGTTCCAGCATCATGTTGTACCGTCAGCCGCGAAAATGACGGAGTGATACTAATTGCCGGATGGGACGGAAAAGCCGGCGGGCCATGACAGGAAGTATGCGGCTTCATGATTTTGTTCCCCAACTTTTTCGATATGATTCTCGTCTGTACGGATCATGCGGCCGTTTTTGACTCTCGGGCTTGTTACGCTTTTTGCGGGGACCGGTTTTGCTGAGACCGAACTTCGACCGTCTTTCGACATTGCGGATGTCCATCTGAGTCCGCGCAGTGAGTGGGTCAAGGATGTCAGTCATGCTCTGCAGGGCGGATTTATGATCGGCGACCGCTATGAACTCCATCGCGCCACGCTGCTCGATCTGATCCGGATCGCATATGACGTGAATGCGGACAAGATCTTCGGCGGACCTGCGTGGATCGACTACGACCGGTTCGAGATTATCGCGAAGACGACGCGGGGCACACGTCCCGCCGCATTGAATGCGATGTTGCAGACGCTGTTAGCGGACCGGTTCCATCTCACGCTGAAACGCGAAGAGCGGCCTGTTGCAGGCTTTGTGCTCTCGAAAGGCAAGGGCGAACCAAAGCTGAAGCCGGTGGAGGATGCGGGCGCGGGGTACTGCGAGTCACTGCTGCCGAACCTCGGTGGGGAGTTCGGATTCAGCACCATTGCCTGCCACGCTACGACCATGGACTCTTTTGTCGCGAGCCTGCGGGGTGCTTTGGGGGGGCCGGTCCTGAACGCCACTGGGCTGGATGGCGCGTGGGAATTCACCTATCAGTATCCGGCGCAGAATCCGGCGGCCGGACAGAGTCCGGCGGGCGTGATTGAAGCGCTGAATAGGCTGGGATTGAAGGTGGAGCCGGGAAAGGTTCCAGAGCCGGTGTTTACGGTGGAGAAAATCGACGACAAACCATCGGCGAATCCGCCAGGAGTGTCGGAGGCTTTGCCCCCGCTTCCGTTACCCCGGTTTGAAGTGGCAACCGTGCGATTGTCGGGCACGGAGGACCACATCACCACACCACTGCGGGTTGAGCGTGGAGGACGGGTTGTGGCAATGGTTCGCCTGTTGGTGGGCTGATTCGCGATGCATGGAAGCTCCCGCTGGCTACCGACATTCCCGGCCTTCCCAAGGCGTTTCTCCAGGGGACGGACCACAATGTGCATATCGAGGCCAAAGCCCCGGCGGGCTTTATGGTGGGCCCGCAGAATGAGGTTCAGGCGCGCGAACTGCTCAATACGATGCTGCGGAGCTTGCTGATTGAACGGTTCAGGATGAAGGTCCACTATGAGGAGCGGCCGGAAGATACTTACACGTTGGTGGCCGTGAAACCTAAATTGACCAAAGCCGATCCGGCTCTTCGAACGGGATGTCAGCGCCAGAACAAGCCGCAGAATGGCACCCTGATAGTGACGCTTACGTGCCGGAATATGACGATGGCTCAGTTCGCGGAGCAGATTCGCGCTTACGACATCGACATCTACTATCCGGTCGTGGACGGAACCGGGCTTGAGGGTGCGTGGGATTTCAGCGTGGCGTTCGACGCCATGGCAGGCTTCCGGCTGAAGAATCCAGGATTTAAGCTGAATGGAGCGGGGGATGGAGACCCCGGAGATCCTGTGGGTGCGTATGCGTTTCCCGACGCGCTTGCGAGGCAGCTTGGGTTGAAGCTGGAGGTGCGCAAGGCGCCGCAGCAGGTGTTTGTAATCGATCACATGGAAGAGTGGCCTGCGGACAACTGATTTTCCGCAGCATTCGTTGTAAAATCGATTCATGTTGCTTTGCCCGCAACACATTTCTGCGCGGTGCTGGCGTTGGCTGCTTCACAGCTAACGAGCGCCGCGATTTCTTTTCTCGACACTTCACACGAAAGGGCGGCTCTAAAGGCCACCTTCGTTTCCTGCGTTCGGGTGGTCGTTTCGCCGCGGATGTTATGGAACGATCTCACTATTCATTTGGCGATAATTCTCTGGCTGCATTGCGCCTCGAATATCTTGCGGCGGCGTTTGAGCCTTCTTCGCGGCGATTTCTTTCAGATGCAAAGCCGGAGAGAGTTGAACTGGCTCTCGACCTCGGAAGCGGCATCGGCGTGACTACCGCCCTTCTGTGGGAGGTGACGGGCGCCGCGCGAGTTATCGGATACGAGCGGTCCGCCAGCTACCTGGCGCTTGCCCGCGAGCGAAATCCGAAGTTTCAGTTTCGCGAGGTGGATGTGCTGGATTCGGATTATCCGGACCGCGAAGTTGACCTCACCTACTGCCGTTTTCTGCTTACGCATCTTCATCGGCCGGAAGATGTGTTGAGTACCGGGGTTCGCCACCTTCGCGTCGGAGGGAGGCTGCTTATCGAGGAAACGGCGGGATTGTCTTCGCCTGTTCCGGCGCTTGCGCGATATTACGAACTCCTGGCTGAAATGCAGGCGCACCATCAGCAGGAAACTCTGATTGGAAACCGGCTGGCGTCGCTCGCAGCGGGCATCCCTAATACGCGAGTGACCGCGGAGTTGCGGGAACTCCCGCTGGCGGCGTCAGAAATGGCGCGACTGCATGCGATGAATATTGCAACGTGGAAATCCGACGCTTTTATGCTCGCGACCCACCGCCTTCCGGTAATGGAAGAATTGGAGCGCGAACTGACGGCTGCTGCCGGATCGTCGGGATTGCCGGATGGGCGGTGTGTGATAGCTCAGGTCACACTCCAGCGACTATGAAGATTCGCCGGAACGGAAACAGGACCTGTCCATTCCGCGCCCGAGGGTAGTAGGGTTCGAGGCGATCCCGGAATTCCGCTAGAAAGCAGTGGCGATCCGGTTCGTTCGGGATTCGGTCGAGATAGGGGCGAAGCCCTGTGCCTTTGTACCACTCGACGATGCCGTCGACGGTCTTCACGATCTGAAGGTATTCGGTGGACCAGAGATCGAGCCACTTTGCGATTGGCGCGAGGGCGTCGTAGTAGAAGGGTAGCGGATGATTGAGCCATTCGTCAGACCGTCCATCGGGGAAGTGATCGCGCCAGTGCGGGGCGGCGGCCATTTCGCGCATGATGCGGTTTGGTGGGGCCTCGTATGCCGGCATCTGCGCAGCCAGGGCTCCGCCAGGAGCCAGTTTTCCGATCAGCTGCGGGAAGAGCATGGCGTGATTGGGCACCCATTGCAGCGCGGCGCTTGAAAAGATGAGGTCGACTGGTGCGTCAGGATCCGGCGGGGTGGATGCCCATGCGCCGATATCGTCCACCTTCCAGCTGCGGTCCGGATATGCGGTAGTCGCGGCTGCGATCATGTCGGGCGAATTGTCGATACCGATGATCGCGGCATCAGGCCATTGTTTCGCGCAGACGACCGTACTGTTGCCGGGACCGCAGCCAAGATCGACAATGCGATGCGGTTTCAGATGCTGCAGGCGCTGCACCAGATCGGAAGAGGGTCGGGTTCTTGAATCGAGAAACGCTCCGTACTGTTGCGGATTCCAGGTGGGCACGCGCTTAAGCCTTTATTGTGCCGCAGACGTCAGTTCATCGAACCGGATGAAATGCAGACGGCCCTGCTCACACTAATACTATGTAAGCAAAGGAAACTTCCGGCTGGGGAAACTCGTATTTACCTCATCGGGTCTCGGGCATGCACATAATCAATGAACAGATTGAGACCCAGGTCATCGATCCGCTAATCGAACGGACGCGGAGCTGGCGGCCTACGATGCGGTATCTGTCGCACACGGAGGTGCATGTTTACGCGCTTTCGATTGCGGCGAGCGTACTGCTGAGCCTGTATCCGTTCTTGACGGTCATGTTTTCGATCCTGCGTCACGTTTTGAATAGCCCCATGGCGGAGCAGGCTCTGTGGGTCGCAGTCACGGATTTTTTCCCGGGCCAACTGGGCGATTTTATCCGGCGCAATCTGGCAGACAATCTGGTCAAGCCGCAGCACAGCCGGTTTCAGCTCGTCTCCATTGTCTTGCTGCTGCTGACTGCCAACGGCGTTTTCGAGCCGCTGGAGGTCGCACTTAACCGGGCGTGGGGCGCGCTTAGTAACCGGAGTTATCTAAGGAATCAGTTAATCAGCTTCGGACTGATCATTCTGTGCGGAGGGCTGGTAATCGCGTCGGCCATGCTGACGGCCATCAATGAGGGTTTCATCCAGAGCCGCATGGGCGATAACGTTCCGCACTGGATGCTGATTGCGGTATTCAAGATC
Organism: Acidobacteriota bacterium; assembly: GCA_048498815.1. Classification (GTDB taxonomy): domain Bacteria; phylum Acidobacteriota; class Terriglobia; order Bryobacterales; family Bryobacteraceae; genus BOG-234. The sequence continues at coordinate 4,793 of JBEHXG010000008.1, forward strand.
GCTGCGATTCCCCTGACGATGCTGGCGCTGTTTGTAACGTATTGGCTGCTGCCCAATTGCAAGGTACCGATTCGTCCCCTGGTGATCGTCTCTGTTCGCGTAGGGGCGGCGCTGGAGGTGTTGAAGTACCTGGGCCTTGCGCTCGGGCCATGGCTGGAGCGAAAGCTTGACAACGAGTACGGTGTTTTTAAGAATTCTGTGGAAGTGATGATTTTTGCAATGGTCGGGTCGTTTATTGTGCTGGCTGGGGCAGAGTGGACGGCTCGGCATGCCCGCCCGCTCGGTATTGAAGCGCCTGCAATTGCGGAAGATAGCGCGCCGCGGGCTCAGGCCTAGCCCCGAACACTGTCAGGCACGCTGAGTAGTGAACGAAGCGACGTGCTGCCGGCGGCGCTTAATCAGCCGCAGATTCGACCTTTTCGAAGCGGCGCGGGTTGCCGGGCCAGTCGAGGTCCATGTCGCGGGTGACTTCGTCCAGCATTTCCAGGGTAGCCTGATGGCTTTCCATGGCGAAAGCGGTCAGCAGCAGGTTGTCCGTCACCAGGTTGATCAGGCGCGGGATGCCCTGGGTCCGTTTGTGGAGTTCCAGCAGGACGTCCGGCGGGATCGCGGTTTGCTCACGCATACCGGCTCTTGACAGACGTGTCGCTATGTACTCGGCGGTTTCGGCGGCGTTGAACGCCCGCAGCTTGCAGCGCAGGCCGATGCGTTGACGAAGCTGTCTATAATTCGGCTGTTCCAGCTTCACGTCAAGCTCAGGTTGTCCGGAGAGGATCACCTGAATCATCTTGCCGCGGCGGTTTTCCAGATTACCGAGCATCCGAACTTCTTCCAGAACGTCCCAATCCAGATTCTGAGCTTCGTCCACGATCAGCGCCGTCGTCAGGTTCTGATTGGCGCGCTCCAGCAGCAGATTATTGAGCGCAAACAAAACTTCAGTCTTCGACGATCGGTCGCATTGAAGGTCGAAATCGTACGCCATCATTTCGAAAAACTGCTGCGGCGTGAGACGCGAATTGAAGATGAAACCGAACGGGGTTTTGTGCGCGGTGAGGTAATCGCGCAGGCATTCGAGCAAAGTTGTTTTGCCGGTGCCGACCTCGCCGGTTAGCATAATGAAACCTTTACGGCTTGTCACGCCGTAGATCAGGTTCGCCAGCGCCTCTTCGTGGAAGCGGCTCTTGTACAGGAAAGCCGGGTCCGGACTGAGGTTAAACGGATTGCTGGTTAGGCCAAAGAATGCCTTATACATGCAATACCTCAAAGCGTATCATGGCGTCCGGGAGTGACCTGTACGGCTTATCGGTCGGCGGCGGTCCGATTTGACCCGCCGATCAGTTGGGAGCGGGTTCACGGTCAATGTGGTCGATGACGAGGACAGGCGCCGGGCGCCTGCGCTGCTGTAGCTTCAGTCCGAGCTGTTTTTCGAGGGCTTCCGCAATGGAGAGAGCGCCGTTGGGGTCGGCGCCGGCTGCGGAGCCCGCGGTGAACTGAGCCAGCTTGCTGAAGCTGATGGTGAAGTTGTAGCCGCCCGTGAGGCCCGTTTCATCGAGGACCTCACTATGGACGTAGCCGGATGCGTAGAACTGAAGGCGGGAGGCAAGTTCCGGCATCGGCATGTTGCGGCAGGTGAGCATGCGGCCCAGGACGGGAGTGGTGACACGGGTGTCTGTGCCGCCGAGAATGGCGGCGCCTTCGAAGCAGCGCGTTCTTTCGGTCGCAGCGGCCGGCTGCATTTTGGGCTTGATCGTTGAAAGGGTCCAGGCTGACACGGTGCGGGTTTCGGTGTGGACTTGCAGGCGGAAGCGGTCGATCAGCAGAGACTTCAGCATTTCATCCAGGGCTTCTTCGTCGAGGGGATCGCCCGCTTCCGGCGGGGCTTTGGCGATGAGATCCCAGCGGTCGGTTTGCATGAATGGCGGCGCCCCGGTAACCCAGTCATCGCTTTGCAGATTCCAGGCTTCTTCGAGATAACCGATAAGGCGCCAGCCGCGTATCAGGACGCGACCGCCGGGCTGGAATTTGGTATCGGCGGATTTGGTGTCGGGATCGCTGGGTTTCAGATCGGCGACTTCAAATTGGTGTGGCAACGGCGGGAATATTTTGGCGGCTTCGGGTGGATTTGGAATTGGGGTTTGATTGACGGAGTCGATCACGAGGACGACGAGCGGGGGCTCGCCGGCTTCCAGCTGGAGACCGAGTCTGGCGAGGGAGGCGGCGAGCGTGATATACGGGGCTCCGGGTTGAGCGACCCTCTCGCGCCGATGGTACTGGAAGGCGAAATCAAATGGGGTATCGAGGCCGGTGCGATCAATAATGGGGTAGTCGCCGACGTAATACCAGGCGCTTTGGAGCTGGCCTAATTGGCCGGCGAGCTGGGCCATAGTGGTGTGACGGCACGAATACGTGAGCAGCGGGATTTCGGCCGGGGTTTCCGATTCGATTTTGCAGCCTGAGGCCGCTTCCCCGGCATCCGATGTTCGAAGCTGAGTCTTCTTCCCGGCGGTGAGAATGTACGCGGGCGTCGGACGCATTTCGTTGTGGACCTGGAGTCCAAACCGCTCTGTCAGAAGCTCGCGGAGCATCAGCTTCGTGCCGGCTTCGTTTGTGCCTTCCGGAATACGGGCCGCGATGTCGTACCCGGAGATCGCGAGCGAGGCGGGTCCGCCGATGATCCGATCGGGTGACACGCTCCAGGCGTGCGCGATCAGGTCGATCAGAGTCGCGTGGCGAAACTGGAAGCGGTCGCCACGTGTGGTCGTGACGACCGGGTGGAGCATGGATGACTTCGTTGCCGCATGAACATCGGCGATGAGGAACCTCGGTTCGGATTGCGCTCCGAGAATCGCGACCGAGATCAGAATACCGGCTACGATCTTCAATTGTCGACGGGCTTCTGATCGATGTGATCGATCACCAGGACGGGCAGAGAGCGCTTCACAGACACGAGCTTGAGGCCGAGCTGGCGATCAATTGCATCCTGCAGCGAGATTGCGCCATTGGGTTCGGAAGGTGCAGACTGGCCGCCTTGTGCGGCGGAGACCGTAGCGCCGGCGTTTCCACCATTGAGCTGGCCGATAGTGCTGAAGCTGAGCGTGAAATCCCAGCCGCCTTCAAGGCCAGTGGAATCCAGAATTTCGCTGTGGATGTAGCCGTTGGCAAAGTTCTGCAGCTGCTCGGCGAGATACTTCATAGAAACGTTCTGGCACGTGAGAAGGCGACCCAGAACCGGGTTATTGTTGCGGGGATCTTTGTCGTTCAGGTTAGCGACGCCCTCCGTGCATTTGGTACGCTCCCGTGGGTCTGCTTTCTTCAATTTTGGCTTCACTGCGGTGAGGCTCCAGCCCTGCATACTGCGTTCTTCCATGTGGGCCTTGAGATGGAAGCGGTCGATCATGAGCGACTTGAGCATGCCGTCCATGACTTCCTGATCGAGCGAATCTTTGGCCGCGGTTGAGGCCATACCGGCCGGGGCTTTGGCGACCAGATCCCAAAGATCGGAGTTGAGGAATTTGGGGCCGTCGACGACACGATCGTCATCCTGAAAGTTGAAGGCCTCTTCCACGTACCAGAGAAGGCGCCAGTTGTGAATGGTGAGACGCCCACCCGGCTGAAGCTGGAAGTCGTTGCCTTTGAAATCCGGGTTGGAGGGTTTGAGGTCGGCGACATCGAATTCGAGGGGCTGAGAAGGAAAGGCTTTGGCGGCTTCGGGCGTGTCTGACGTTGGGACTTTGTTGACCTTATCCACCACATAGACGTCCATGGGCGTTGTTCCGGATTCGAGCTTGAGGCCAAGTTTGGCGAGGCTATCCGCCATAGTGACTACCTGCACCCCTGCTTGGTTGACGCGTGCGCGCTGGTGGTACTGGAGGGAGAAATCGAAGGCGCCAGTCAGGCCGGTTAGATCGACGACGGGGTTATCACCGATGTAGGAGAACGAAGAGCGCATGTCATGCATCTGTGCTGCGAAGGCGGCCATCGTCATGTTGTGGCATTCGTAGGCAACGAGGGGAACCTGCTGCTGCTCACCCGGTTTCGGCTCCGGAGTCTGATCCTTACAGCCTGATTTTTCTTCCACTTCGGAAGACGCCTTGAGCAGATTCCGCTTGTCGGCTTTCAGGAGATAGGCGGGCATCGGGCGGGAGTCGGTGTGGATCGTGAGACCGAAGCGGTCAGCGAGAAGCTCGCGGAGCATGAGCTTCATATCCGCCGAACTGGCGCCTTTCGGGAATTTGGCGAGGACATCGAACTTGTCCAGTTCGAGCCAGGAGGGTCCGCCGATGACTTTATCCGCGGTGACACTGTAGGCGGCGCTGATGAGGTCGACCATGGTGGCGTGGCGGAATTCGTAGCGGCCGCCGCGGACCGCGGAAGATCCGGAGTAGGTGAAGGACGATTTCGGAGCGATGGTGACGTGGGTGAGTTCGAAGGTGGGTTGTCCGGCAGGAGCACCTGTGTCCGCGAAGGCGGAGAGACCAGCGCTCAAAACGATGGCGACGATAGTAAGAAGTCGGACCATAGCTGTATTGGACGAAGGACCGGGCATAGTGGTAGCCCGGAGCTGTATCCACTATTCTAGTGACGAGACGAACCCAAAATGCAGCTACTCCCCAGCCAGGAAGACGTAACAGGAATTCTGCGGGCCACCGGCGCTTTGCGCGAGGGCCATTTCGAGTACATGAATGGCCTGCATTCCACGCAGTATCTCCAGGTGCCGCTGGCGATGCGGTATTACCAGCATGCGAAGACGCTCAGCGTGGGACTGAGCCGACTGCTGCGGGCGAATACGGAGATTCGGGCGACGATTCCGGAGCTTTCGGTGGTGTCTCCCGCACCCGGCGGGTTGCCGGTAGCGTTCGGGGTTTGTGAGGCGCTGCGGGCGAAGCAGGTGTACTGGTCCGAAGATGGCGGAAACGGAAAGCCCGATCATTTCCGTCAATTTATTGAGCCGCATAGAGGCGAACCAGTAGTGCTGGTGGACGACATAATCCGGTCGGGTGGTCGCCTGGCGGCGCTGCGGCGATTGCTGGAAGATGCGGGCGCGCAGGTGATGGCAGTAGCGGCAATCGTGTATGAGCCGTATCCGAATGTGGAGAAGTTTGAAGGACTACCGTTGTACTATCTGGCGCGGATGGCGGCGGGCTACGACGCCGACGCTGCATCCTGTGAGGCGTGCCGCAACGGGATACCTCTTCAAAAAGTATGGGTATAGCGGGCCGATCCTGTAGGACAACCGTGCGTTGTTCAAGAAACCATGGTACTTAGACCTACCGGTACTCGAATGCTGAAAATCGCAGCAGTCTGTTTCAGAACGGTTAGTTTCCGGCATAAATCACGTGCCGAACAGCAAATTTCCACAGGGTTCTCCACATGGGTGGATGAAAACTTTCTTTGGAAAGCTCTGGTGCCTGCGTTTGTGGCCGTAGCGGCCTTAAGCGCTCAAAAACTTCCCACTCTCCCGGGGAGTCTTGCACCTTACCTGCCAACTCCGAACACAATCGTTGAAAAGATGCTGGAAGTCGGCGAACTGAAGGCCGGGGAGACGATGTTCGATCTCGGGTCTGGCGACGGGAGGTTCGTGATCGCGGCGGCGGGGAAATTCAAAGCCAACGCAATCGGGGTGGAACTGGATGACGAATTGGCGGCGCAGAGTGTGAGCCGGATTCGGGAGAGCGGGCTGGAGAAATCCGCGCGAATCATCCACGGCGATTTGCTGCAGCAGAATTATTCCGCTGCGAATCTGGTGACTGTTTACCTGTGGCCGGAGGCAAATGCCAAGGTGGCGAAGCTGCTGGAGATCCAGCTGAAGAAGGGGGCTCGCGTGGTGTCGCACGATTTCGAAATGGGCGACTGGAAGCCCGCGAAGACCGTTACCGTTCCCGACGATGGAACCGGACGAAGCCATACGATCTTTCTCTACATCAGATAGAGCGCATGAAGATCGGCATCACGTGTTATCCGACATATGGCGGCAGCGGGATTGTTGCCACCGAACTTGGGCTGGAACTGGCCAATCGGGGGCATCAGGTCCACTTCATAACGTATGCGAATCCGATTCGGCTCGATCCCAATATTCCGCGGATCCACTATCACGAGGTAGAGGTTTCGAATTATCCGCTGTTTCAGTATCCCCCGTATTGTTTGTCGCTGGCGTCGAGGATGGCGGATGTGGCGGAGAACTATGACCTTGATCTGCTGCATGTGCATTACGCGATTCCGCATTCGATTGCGGCGCTGCTCGCGCGCCAGATGCTGGCGGCTCGGCGGCGCGTCCCGTTTATCACCACATTGCACGGTACGGACATCACCCTGGTCGGCGTCGACCCTTCCTATTTTGCGATTACGAAGTTTTCGATTGAACAGTCCGACGGCGTGACTGCGATCAGCGAGAATCTGCGTGACGATACAGTTCGGACGTTTGGCGTAGAGAAGGAGATTCGCGTGATCCACAACTTTGTGAACTGCGAGACTTATGCCCCGGCGCCGGAGGAGCGCAGTTCTCAGCCGCTGCTGATCCATCTTTCGAATTTTCGGCCGGTGAAGCGAGTGCTGGATTGTGTGCGAATTCTGGCGGCGGTGCGGCGGACTGTCGACGCGCGATTGTTGATGGTGGGGGATGGTCCGGAGCGGGTTCCGGCGGAGCATCTGGCGGCACAACTGGGGATTCGCGATTACATCGATTTTGTGGGGAAGCAGAATCATGTGGAACGGCTGATTCGGCGCGCACACGTTTTGCTGATGCCGAGCGAGATGGAATCGTTTGGACTGGCCGCGCTGGAAGCGATGGCGTGCGGGGTTGTGCCGATGGGGACCCGCGTCGGGGGCGTGCCGGAGCTGATCACCGATGGCGTGGACGGGTGTCTGGAGGATGTGGGCGATGTGGAACGGCTGGCTGTACGGGCCGCGGAATTGCTGGCCGATTCCGGGCTGCATGCGCAGATGGCCACCGCAGCCCGGAGGACTGCGGTAGAACGGTTCAGCACAGACAGTTTGATTCCGCAGTATGAACGATATTACGAGCAGGTTTTAAATACGCCTGCGCGATAACGCACTGGTGCCCGCTGTGGTTTTGATCTGTCACCCCGCTCATGAGCGGCCACTATCTGGATTAGCGGTCGATCCGAAAGGCGAGTACCGCGAGCGGCGGGAGGGTGATCTCGATACGATGCGGTCGACCGTGGTGCGGTTCGTCGGTTGACGTGACACCCCCCGAGTTACCGCAGTTGCTTCCACCGAACAGCGCCGAATCGGAGTTCAGAATCTCGCGATAGAAGCCGGCTTGGGGAACGCCCACAGCGTAGCCTGTGCGCGGCACCGGCGTGAAGTTGCAGGCGAACACGATGCAGTCGCCTGGATCCTCGGCGCGGCGCAGGAAAGAGATGGTGGATTGATCTACGTCTGAGAAGTCGATCCACTCAAAGCCGGTGGGTTCAGCATCAATCTGAAACAATGCCGGACTGGAACGGTAAAGCCTGTTGAGCTCTGCCACGTACGCCCGGAGACCATCATGGATTGGGTAGCGAAGCAGATCCCACGGCACGCTCGCGTTGGAATTCCATTCGTCATAACTGCCGATATCGCAGCCCATGAACAGCAGCTTCTTGCCCGGGTGCGCGAACATGTAGCCGAGAAATGCGCGAGCATTGGCAAACTTCTGCCACTGGTCGCCCGGCATGCGGCCGATGAGCGACTGTTTCCCGTACACCACTTCGTCATGCGAAATCGGCAGCAGGAAGTTTTCAGTGAAGGCGTACAGCATGCTGAACGTGATGTTGTTGTGGTGATACTTGCGATGCACCGGATTCTCGCCGAAGTAGTGCAGCATGTCGTGCATCCACCCCATGTTCCACTTCATGGTGAACCCGAGTCCGCCGGCGTAGACGGGGCGCGAGACCCCGGGGAATGAGGTCGATTCTTCGGCGATAGTGAAGGCGCCCGGCACTGTATGGGCCTGTTCATTGAAGCGGCGAAGGAATTCGATAGCCTCTAGATTCTCGCGTCCTCCGAAACGGTTGGGAAGCCATTCGCCTTCCTTGCGGGAGTAGTCGAGATAGAGCATACTGGCGACGGCATCGACGCGCAGGCCATCGATGTGATACTGCTTCAGCCAGAAGAGGGCGTTGGAGACGAGGAACTGGCGCACTTCGTTGCGGCCATAGTTGAAGATGAGCGTACCCCAGTCGGAGTGCTCGCCCTGGCGGGGGTCCGCGTGTTCGTAAAGCGCGGTGCCGTCGAAATAAGCGAGCCCGTGCGCGTCCTTGGGGAAGTGGGCGGGAACCCAGTCCATGATGACGCCGATGTTGGCGCGATGGCAGGCATCGACGAAGTACATGAAGTCGGCGGGCTCGCCGAAGCGCGCGGTGGGTGCGAAGTAACCGGTGACCTGATAGCCCCAGGAGCCGGAGAACGGATGCTCCTGGATGGGCATGAGCTCGATGTGCGTGTAGCCCATGCGGCTGACATATTCGACAAGTTTTTCGGCGAGCTCGCAATAGGTGAGCGGCTTGCCATCGGGCGAGCGCATCCAGGATTCGAGATGCACTTCGTACACGGAAATGGGCGACTTGAGCCAGTTGCGGGCGGCGCGCTGCTTAATCCAGTCGTGGTCGTTCCACTCGTATTGGCTGAGGTCGCAGACAATCGATGCAGACTTCGGCGGCTTCTCACTGGCGAAGCCGAGGGGATCGGACTTGAGCTGCTGGTACGCCTGATGGCGTGAGCGCACGAGGTACTTATAGGCTTGCCCAACGTGGGCGCCGGGGATGAAGATTTCCCAAATGCCCGAGTCGCGGCGACGCATGGGATGACGGCGCGTGTCCCAACTGTTGAAGTCGCCGGCGACGGAGACAGTTTCAGCGTTGGGCGCCCAGACGGCGAAGTGAACTCCGCTGACGCCATCAAGCGCGATGCAGTGCGCGCCGAGCGTGTTCCACGATTCGTAGAGTTTGCCTTCGGAGTGCAGATGCAGATCAAAGGCGCTGATGACGGGCCCGAAACGATAGGCGTCATCGAGGATGTCGGATTCCTGCTGCCAGTTCTGAGCGGCGAGGCGATAGAGGCTTTTCTCGCCGGACAGGGTGGCGACGAAGAAGCCCTCTTTGTGGCGGCGCTCCATGGGGACGATCCGGCCATCGTCGAAAACCACGGCGGCGGACTGCGCCTGGGGCAGGAAGGCACGTACGGTCCAGGCATCGCGTGAAGGCACTGCGTGTGGGCCGAGGACGGCGAAGGGGTCGGCGCAGTAGCCGCCAACAACAGCGTCAATTGCGCCCTGGGTGAGAGCGGCGGCCTGCGTCCCGACGTGATTAATGCTGTTCATCGCATCGTTCATGAGAACTTCTATTCTATGGGTTTCGCCGAGTTGCATCTGCACCTGGAAGGTACGGTAGATTGCGAAACGGTTCGCATGCTGGACCCTTCGCTGACCGCTGAGGAGGTGGCCCGCGTCTGGGACTTCCACGATTTCGCCGGATTTCTGGAATGCTTCAAGTTTGTGGCGCGGCGACTGCGCGGGCCCGCGGATTATGGCCTGATTACAACGCGGATGATTGAGGCGCTGGCGCGGCAGGGGATTGAGTATGCCGAGGTGACCCTGGGTGCCGGCGTGGTGCAGTGGCTGGGGTATGACTTCGACAGCGTTTGGCGCGCGATTCGTGCGAGTCAATTTGAAGCGCAAGAGAAATGGCCGGTGGAAATCTGGTGGAATCTGGATGCGATTCGACAGCTCGGCCCGGATCATGTCATGGAGATTGCGCGTTTGACAGCACGCTATGTCGATGACGGCGTGGTCTCGTTTGGCATTGGCGGCGATGAGGTGCGCGGGCCCGCGGAGGAGTTTGCGGCGGCTTATCGATATGCGCGGGACGCGGGGCTGCGACTGACGGCTCACGCGGGAGAAACGGCCGGTGCGGACTCCGTGCGGGCTGCGCTGGAACTTGGGGCGGAGCGGATTGGCCACGGAATTTGGGCGGTGCAGGATGCGGATTTGTTGCGACGTTTGCGGGAGGAGCGTGTGCCGCTGGAGGTCTGCGTCACCAGCAATGTGAAAACCGGGGCGGTGGCTTCATTGGTGGATCATCCGGTGCGGAGGCTGGTGGATGCGGGCGTGGTTGTGACGCTGAATACGGACGATCCGGGGATGTTTGGATGCAATCTGGCCCGGGAATTTCGCGTTGCGGAAGAGGTGCTTGGACTAAGCGCTGCGGAGCTGGCGGTGATTCGGCAGCACGCTTTCGATTACCGGTTCAGACGTTAGTCGAGTTGGCGATAGAAGACCGTTGTGCTGGTGGGGCGGCCATCGGGAAAAAGGGCATAGTTGGGAATTTCGCCAACGCGAATCCAGCCGAGGCGTGCGTAGAGACGTTCGCCGGCCGCTCCCGTGACTGTATCGAGGACCAGCAGGGTCTTCCCTGCTTCGCGGGCGGCTTGCTCGGCGGCCATCATCAGAGACTGGCCGATGCCGTGGTTGCGGGCGCTTCTCTTCACCAGCATTTTGGCGATGTCCGCGCGGTGCGGCTGATTAGCCGGTAAATCCGTGATGATCTGGACGGTGCCAACGATTTCCTGGCCGATGAAAGCGGCGAGCAAAATGCGATGGCTTCGATCTACCTCTTCGATCACCCTCTGAAAAAACTCGTTGGCTTCGTCCTGCGTAAACGGGAGCATGAAGCTGACCGATGCTCCTCCTTCCACACAGTCGACCAGGACCTGAGCGAGCCCGGCAATATGTCGAGCCGCTTCGTTCGCCGAGAGTCTGCGGATTTCAACCACGCTCATTCGCCGATGCCACGCGCCACGATCTGCACAATATCGAGCAGTTCGGGCGGGTTGGGCGAGACGGCTTTGAGTGCGTCTCTGAACATCGAGGCGCAGAAGGGACACGCAGCGGCTACTGTCCCTGCACCCGTTTCGGTGAGTTCGCGGGCACGTGTGACATTGATGCGCTCGCCTTTCTCTTCGCCGAGAAACATCTGTCCACCACCGGCGCCGCAGCAGAACGATTTCTCGCGATTGCGCGGCGCTTCCTGTACTTCGACCGTGCGGGCAAGGACGTTGCGCGGCTCGTCATAAACATCGCGGTACCGGCCGAGATAGCAGGGATCGTGATACACGACCTTCTCGCCGGTTGGTGCGCCGGGCAGCTTGTCTGCGTGGCGGGCGAGGAATTCGGTGTGGTGCTCGATTTCAACGGTCTTGCCTGCCTCGCGCCAATCCGTGCTCATCGTGCGTACACAATGCGGGCAGATGCTGAGGAAGCGCGGCGGCTTCTTTTCGGCGAGCGGCTCAATGGTCTCGATGTTTTCTTCGGCGAGCGCTGTGAAGAGCAGATCGTTGCCGAGACGCCGCGCGGGATCGCCGTTGCACTTCTCCTTGCGGAGCACGCCAAAGGTGACGTTGAGGTGGCGAAGAACTTTGACGAGTGCGAGAACGGTTTCGCGACCGGCCGGATCGTAAGCGCCCATGCAACCCAGCCAGAGGCAGTATTCCTGGGTGCCATCGTAGATCGGCAGGCCGGACCTTTCGATGAACTTCATGCGCTCGCCGGATGCCATGCCGAGTGAGTTGCCGCTGCGCTCCAGCGAGAGGAACAGCTTGGTGCCGAATTTGTCTTCCCAGGCGCCAGTGTTTACGGCGCCGCGGCGAAGGCCGATTATCGAAGGGAGATGCTGGATGCCCACCGGGCACGATTCCTCACATCCGCCGCAGGTGGTGCACTGGAAGATCGCCTCTTCCGAGATGTGTGCGCCGAGGAGTGGTGATTCTGACGCAGGTCCTTCTTCACGAAGGTAGCCGCGCAGTCCGAGGATGATTTCCTTCGGGTTGAGAACTTTACCGGTGTTGGAGGCGGGGCACCGTTCGGTGCAGCGGCCACATTCAACGCAGGAGAAGGCCTGAAGCGCAGTGAGTTCGGTAACATCCTTGCCGGTTACAAGACCGAAGTCTTCATCGCCGGCGAGCCTGGGAATATCGCTGAACCCCGGTCGTTTGACAAAAACCGTGAGCGGGCTCAAAACCAGGTGAAGGTGTTTTGTGTGAGGAATCAGCGGGAGAAAAATTAGCAGCGCGAGTGAATGCGCCCACCAGATGGCATGCCCGGTGGTTGTGGCTTCAGTTGTGTAAAGCGCGGCCAGGTACGTGATCATCAGGGTGAAAATTAACGCCGCGATGAAGCCCGATTCGGGCGCGAGTTTTCCCAGCCAGATTGGGCGGAGAACGTAGCGGCGGAAGGCGAGGTAGGATATCGAAATCGCGACGGCAACCGCGAAAATCGCCGCGAGTCCGAAGTAAAACATGCCAAACGCGCCTTCGCGAGAAAGGAGCGGGAGCCCGAAACCACTCGCCGCGTGATTGATCGTGATGAGGGCAAAAGCACAGAAACCCCAGAAGACCAGAGCGTGCGCGAAACCCGGGATCGGGCGGTCGCGAATGACTTTGCCCTGCAGCAGCACTTCCCAAACGAAGCGCTGAATCCGTTGCGGGATATCGCCGAGCCTGAACTCCGGATCTTTCTTCGACGCCAGAATGATACGCACTACGGGCTGAAAACGAAGCCAGAAGGCCGTTAACGAAGCAACGATCAGCAGTGCGAAGACGAGTTTTTCGGGCAGAGAAAGCATGCGCGCGGGGCTAAATTCGAATCTAACACCCGTGCCGCGACTGCGTTAGTTATCAGTGGCCGTTTTTTCCACGTGATCGACGATAAGCATTTCCACCTGATCCTTCTGCTGCTCCAGTTTCAACCCCATCTGCTCCACAGCCTGGAACATGGGGTTGAATGGTGGCGCGTTGGGCGCAGAAGCGACATTCGCGCCACCGCCTGATGGCGGAGGAGGAGGCGGGGCCTCCATCGAGATACTGAAGGACGCCTCCCAGGAGCCTTTGAGGTTTGTTTTGTCGATGATCGGTTGCCCGCCATCCGCCGCAAGAAGCTGGGCGAAGCGTGCTGTGGTGAGATTCGACATCTCAATCGTTTCGGAGCCGCCGGCGGCGCTGACTTTCAGTGTGCCCATTCCGGGAATGAATCCAACCATCCCCTTGCCCGGGACCTCGCGGCGAGTCATCTTGCCAAAAGGGGTAGTCTGCGTCATGTCGCCCGGCATGGGTTCGGGAGCGATCTCCTCTGCAGTTGCCGGCTTCATCTTCTTCGGATTCACTCCGTTCTTTCCGACCACGAGCGCGTAAATCTGCGTTTCTTTCTTCTCCCGGTGGACTTTTAGTCCGAAGCGTTCGGCAAGAAGCGCCTGCATCATCTGCGGGGCCTGCTCGTCGGTCGTGCCCGAAGGTAGTTTGGCGACGATGTCGAACCGTGCGGTCTTGAGGAATTCCGGTCCCGTCACCTGAATCGGCAAGACTCCGTAGGCATACTGGATCAGCGCGTTCAGATTTTGGTAATAGAATTCAGCTCTGCCTTTATCGACAATCACGCGGGGCGGCTGCCGCTGGCCACTCCTCATGGCATCAGCGAATTGCTGCTCATTGACGGGTTTGACCGATGCGACATCGAAGTGCAGTTGTTGCGCGAACGCGCCGTGAAGGGTCAGAGTCAGCGTCAGCCAGAGTAATTTCATTGTCAGGAACCTCACATTCACTATACGCGGAGTTGCGAATTGTGTTCCACGTTAAAATGAACCGATGGCCGAACAAGAACCCGCTGCGGGCAACTTCGAAGCCTCGCTCGACGAACTGGAAAAGCTGGTGAAAGAGCTGGAATCGGGTGATCTGCCGCTTGACCGCTCGCTCGATCTCTTTTCGCGTGGAATGAAGCTGAGCGAGGTTTGCCGCAAACAACTGGAAGATGCCGAAACGCGGGTTGAGCAACTCATCCGGAAGGATGGGGTGTATCAGGCGGAGCCGTTTGGGCCGGAAAAGTAATCGATGACCCTGAAGGAGTTTTTCTCGGAGCAGCAGCGCATGGTGGACGCTGCGCTCGATCGGCTTACGCCTGGAGAGAGTGAGCATCCGGCGACGATTCATCGCGCGATGCGGCATAGTCTCTTCGCGGGCGGCAAGCGCATCCGCCCGATCCTCTGCATTGCGGCGGCCGGCGCGGTTGCACCGCAAGCCGCGCCGGATGCGGTGATGCGGGCGGCCTGTTCGCTCGAGATGATCCACACCTATTCGCTGATTCATGACGATCTGCCGGCGCTCGACAACGACGATTTCCGGCGCGGGAAGCCCACCTGCCACAAAGTTTATGGCGAGGCGATGGCGATTCTTGCCGGCGATTCCCTGTTTACGCTCGCGATTCAGACTTTGAGCCGCATCGAAGGCATAGATGCCGCGCGCGTGGTGGCTTTGATTCGCGAATTATCGTTCGCTTCCGGTACTGTTGACGGGATGATTGGTGGACAGGTGACCGACATTGAAAGCGAGCGCCTGACGCCAACCGCCGAGTTACTCGACAGTATCCACCGCGCAAAAACCGGGGCGCTGCTGCGCGCCAGCGTGCGAATGGGTGGCATCGTGGCCGGTGCGGACGATGCCCGCGTGGAGGCGCTCTCGACCTACGGCGAACACGTCGGCCTTGCGTTCCAGATTGTGGACGACATCCTGGACGTGGAGGAATCCTCCGAAGCGCTGGGCAAGACCGCGGGCAAGGATGCCGCGCAGGGCAAGATTACTTTCCCCGCCGTATATGGACTCGAAACATCGCGCACCATGGCTCAGCAGCAATGCGCATTGGCGCATGAGGCGCTCGCCATCTTCGGGAATGGCGCGCAGCGGCTGCATGAGATCGCCGATCTTATCGTGCAGCGCAAGTCCTGAGCGAGAATGGCGAAAACGCCGCTCGATCTCTGGCTGGTGGAGAACGGTTACGCTCCGAGTCGCGACAGGGCCGGCGCGCTGGTGATGGCGGGCGTGGTTCGGGTCAACGGACAGCGCGTCGATAAAGCGGGACACAGCGTGCCCAACGATGCTCGCGTCACTGTTGCAGGCAAGGTTCGTTACGTAAGCCGCGGCGGATTCAAGCTGGAGGCCGCTCTGGCGCATTTCTCCATCGCCGTGGAAGGCTCAGTGTGCGTGGATATCGGAACCTCCACCGGCGGCTTCACCGATTGCCTGCTGCAGCATGGCGCGATCCGCGTTCACGCAGTCGATACCGGCGCGGGACAAATCGACTGGAAGTTGCGCACAGACCCACGCGTAGCGCTGCATGAAAATTTCAACGCTCGTCATCTGACAGTGGCAGATCTTGGCGAGCCGATCGATCTTGCCGCCTGCGATGTCAGCTTCATTTCTGCCACACAAATCATACCGGCGCTGATCGGCGTGCTGAAACCGGATATCGGCCGATTCGTAGTCCTGGTAAAGCCGCAGTTTGAAGTGGCGCGAGGCGAAGTAGGTGAGGGTGGAATCGTACGCGACCCGGCCCTGCATGAAATCGCCTGCGCGCGCGTAAAAACGTGTGTGGAAGAATCGGGATTCACGACTGAGATGATGGAGAGCCCAATCGCCGGCGCAGAAGGTAACAAGGAGTTTCTGCTCTATGCCCGCCGTTAAAACCGTCGGAATTTTCGCTAAACCGAACGCTCCGGCCGCGATTCGCCTTGTCCCCGAGCTGCTGGACTGGCTGGCGGCTCGCGGCGTCGCGGTGCGCCTGGATGAAGTCGCGGCGCAATATGCGGGACGCAGCGATGGTCTGAGCCGAGCCGATGTTCCGGACGGCTGCGATCTCGCAATCGTGCTCGGCGGAGACGGCACTCTGCTGTCCGCTGCCCGCGCCGTTGGCGGACGTGCAATTCCTCTGCTTGCGGTAAATCTGGGCGGCCTGGGATTCCTCACCGCAATCCCGGTCGGCGATCTGTTTCCGGAACTCGAGCGCGCCCTGACCGGCGATTTGCAACTGGCACGGCGCGCTTTGCTGCACGTCGCGGTTCGCCGCAGTGGAAACATCGTCGCCCAGTACGACGCGCTCAATGACGTGGTAATCGCGAAATCGTCAATCGCGCGAATTGTCGATCTGGATGTTTGGGCGGGTGACACCTTCGTCTGCGAGTACAAAGCCGACGGCCTGATCGTTTCCACACCCACAGGCTCCACCGCATATTCGCTCGCGGCAGGAGGGCCGATCATTTTCCCCACCGTGCGCGCGGTATGCGTGACGCCGATCTGCCCCCATACACTGACTAACCGCCCCCTGATTATTCCGGCAGATTTGCCTGTGCGCGTTGTAGGCCATCTGCGCGACGAAGATTCCTTCCTCACGGTAGACGGTCAGGTCGGCGGTGCGCTGGAGCCGGGCGACGAAGTAGAGTGTACGGCGTCAACCGCCGAAGTCCTGCTGGTGCATCCGCCGGGCAAGACTTTTTTCAACGTGCTGCGTCAGAAGCTGAAGTGGGGGGAGCGATAAAACCCTCGCGTGATACGCTCGAATTGACGTCGGCGCTTTCTCCCAATCATGGAATCACAAACGCAAATCGTGGCTGAATCGGGCCAGCCTATGCCGCCTGCAAAAGTGTGGCTGCTGCCTGTGCTCGCCGGGTGGATAATCCCTGGCGCTGGTCACTTCATCCTCAGGAAGACCGGTCGTGGCGCGCTGCTGTTCGGCTCGGTGCTGTTGATGTTTCTGCTTGGCCTCTCGATGAGCGGAATGATGTTCACTCCGGAGAAGGGCGCGGACTATCTGACCACGCTGATCAACTACGGTGGCTTCGTGTGTAACCTTGCGGCGGGCGGAATGTATCTCCTGGCAACCATGTTCGGCTATTCGCAACCCGATATGGCCGGAGCGGTTCACGACTATGGCACGAAGTTTCTGGTCACAGCCGGACTGATGAACGTCCTGGCGATGGTTGATGCCTTCGAGATCGCAGCCGGGCGGAAGGACTAACAGCCATGCCGAAGATTAATCTCTCGCATTTCGAAGCGGCATTCCTCTTCTCCTTGTTTGTGTCGGTCGTTATGGGAATCACTTCGAAGAAAACTCAGGACGAACGCATTCGCTACGGTGCCTACTGCTTTGGATGCTTCATCGTGGCGTTGTTCGGCATCGGCTGGATTATGCGACTTGGCCACGGCTGAGCGTTGGACTAATCGACCAGTACGATATGCAGGTCCATCACGTTCGTTCCGGTGGAGCCTGTGACCACCAGATCCCCCAGGTTTTCAAAAAAGGGATAAGAATTGTTCGCGGTGAGCGCCTGCGACGCATCGCATTTTGAGCGTGAGGTAGTTTGGCCGTCTGCCATGGCGCCGGCGGCGGGAGTAGGTCCATCGGTGCCGTCGGTTCCCGCGCTGAGGATCAGCGTGTTTTCCAGACCGGCCAGATCGATCGCTGCAGCGAGTGCAAACTCCTGATTACGCCCGCCCTTCCCTTCGCCGCGAATCGTAACCGTGGTTTCTCCACCGGAGATGACACAGGCAGGCGTGCGCAGAGGTTGTCTGGAAGTTCTGATCTGTCGCGCAATCGCCGCGTGCATGCGGGCTACATCCCGGGTTTCACCTTCAATCGTGCTGGCGAGAACCAGCGTCCGATACCCCAGAGCCTTCGCCTTCGCCGCCGCGGCCTCCAGAGACTTCTGATTGCTTCCCACGATGCGGTTTTCCACGCGCTCGAACAGGGAATCGTCGGGCTTGGGTGTTTCGTTTTCCGGACCTCCTCGCTCCAGCGTTTCGCGGACGATCGCAGGGACGCGCTGCCGAATGCGGTAGCGATCCAGCACGGCCAGTGCATCCGCAAACGTCGAGGCATCGGGGGCGGTGAGACCGGAGCCGATGACGTCCAGTCGATCGCCAACAACATCGGAAAGAATCAGGCTCAGGGTATGCGCCGGAAAGATGAGCTTCGCAAGCCGTCCGCCCTTGATCGAAGAGAGATGCTTGCGAACCGCATTCATCTCGTGGATATTGGCGCCGCAATCCAGCAGAAGTTTGGTCGTGGCCTGTTTGTCCGCCAGCGTTACCGGAGGTTCAGGCGCCGGCAGCAATGCTGAGGCACCGCCTGACAGCAGACAGATGACCAGATCACGCTCGTCCGCCGAACTGCAGATCTCCGCAATCCGCCGGGCGGCGGCGACACCTCGCTCATCCGGCATCGGATGTCCGGACACAGGCAGTTCGATACGCCGCGTCTTTGTCTCGTCGCCGTCTTTGATCGCGACGCAACCGGCGGTAATCCGTTTACCGAGCACACGCTCGGCAGCGCGCGCCATGCTGCCGCCGGCTTTCCCGCCGCCAACCACAAAGATTCGCTTATAGCGATCCAGATCGCGCCGGGCGTGAAGCGCCGCTTCCACGCTCCCGGCCGGGTTCGCCGCAGCAAGTCCGGCCCGAAAGATTTCGAGCGCATGTCGGCGCAGACGGTTTTTCATTTCCAGAGAGGCAGGTTCACAATGGCGCCGGCCGCTTCATCGGAATGGAGGTCGCCGTCGACGCGGAAATCGGCGCGGCCATAAAGCCGCCGGCGCTCCGTGAAGAGGCGACGAAAGGCGTCCTTGTCACGCGCCAGCGGACGTCCGCTATTGCCGGCAATGCGCGATTCCACAACATCCAGCGAGCAATCAAGCCACACGGAAATCCCGTTGTTGCCGATTATTTCAAAATTCTCGCGCTGTACGAAAGCGCCGCCACCCAGCGCAATCACGGTTGGCACCCCGCATTCAATCTTTCGCAGCCAGCGCCTGATGGCAGCCGTCTCCAGCCTCCGAAATTCGGCCTCCCCGCGCGTCGCGAAAATGTTGGCCACGGTGTCATGCTCCTGAGCCTCTATGTCGGAATCAAGATCAACAAAGTCCCAGCCGAGCCTGTCGGCAACCAGCCGGCCTACAGTCGACTTCCCCGACCCCATGAAGCCGGTGATGAAGATGCCGGGTGTGCGCTTGAGCTTCAGATGCATGTCACATGGCCTCCATTCGCGATTCCACAAATGCCGGAAAAAACCGGTTGAACCACACCAGCGGCCAGCCCATCCAGGGCGTGACCACCACAGAGCGCCGGCGCTCAATCCCGCGAACAATCGCCTCGGCGCATTCCGTCGAAGTAACTGCAAACCGTTTGCCTTTCACGATCGCGTCCGGCGGCGCGGACCCGGTGGCATGAGACTGGAAACCGGTGTCCACGTAACCCGGATAGACAGCCATTACATTTACGCCCTGCCGGCGCAGTTCCATGCGCAGAGTTGAGGTGATCGAAGCCAGGGCGAACTTGCTCGCCGAATAGACGGGCAGCCATGGCAGACTGATCTGACCGGCGATGGAACTAACGTTGACGATCGTACCCTTCGATTGACGGATGGCCGGGGCGGCGAGTTGCGCGAGATGTAGCGGGGCGAAGAAGTTGAGGTCGAACAGGCTCCGGGCGTCGGGGAGCGGAGAAGCGGTCGGACTGTAATACGAACCGCGGCCGGCATTATTGATGAGAACATCCAGCCGGCCGTGATAGGCAAGAGTCCGGTCGACCACGCCCGCCCGAGTCGCGTCGTTCGCAAGATCGCAGGGAATAATCAGATCTTCCGGTCCCGCAACGGATTGCAGCCTTTGCTCGTTGCGCGCGACGAGTGTCAGGCGAGCGCCGCGTGTGCGGAGAATCGCAGCGAGATGCGCGCCAATGCCCTCGGATGCTCCGGTTACGATGACGACTTTACCGTGAAGCGAGTCCATTTCAGCCGGGAAAGGGCAATCATAACATCGCTAAGGAGTTGCGCGCTGGTAGATAGTACTAATCCCGGTCTGGCGGACGACGCGATAAGAACGCAGCCAGTCCCGTATTTCCGGGTAGTTTTCAATTGCGAGGTGTGGGTTCAGGCGGCTTAATCCGTCCACGATAAACGTGGGGCTGGATTGGGTTAGTTCGAGCCGGTTCGGGCCAGCCCATTCGCCGGTGAGCGGCTTCGATTCACGCAGATGACGGTCCGCCGGTACACCGGTGAGGGGCTGTGAGTCGAGGAATCGCGTTGCCGCGGGGATGCGGCTGAACGCGAAGACATCGGGGCGATAACCCCAGACCAGCAATGTGTCACCCGGGCGTTGATGCAAACGAAGCCATTGCGCGGCGGCGCGCGAATCGCGGTCCAGAGCGGTATCGTTCCATCGGCCCGGACTCTGCGTGATGGCGTCCGCAGCGAGAAGAGCGTATCGAGGGCCAAACCGTGTTACGGGAACCGCAAAGAGAACGCCCGCCATCACGAAGGTCCTCCGTCGGACCTGGCTGGATCGAACTGAAACCGTGAGACATCGCGCCGCGACCAGGGCCAGCGGTGGCAGGACCTGCAGGAAGTAGCGAGGCGCAAAACGCCCTCCGGAGGCTACGGCGGCGAAAGAGATCAGCGACCACGTCATCAACAGTCGCGCGGTCCGCGAACGTTCGTTAAACCAAAACCAGATCGCCGAACTGGGTAGCGCCAGATGGAAGAGCAGCCAGTCCACCGTCCGGCGCAGGCCATCGGCCCCGGTCGATGTCGCCGGCGGATTCTTCGCATAGAGCAATCCCCACCGCCACACCTGCGCTGCATAAGGCATCAGCGCCCCCTGCAAATACAGGGTGCCGAAAGCCGCCGCGTTCGGAATCAGAAATCCGAGAATAAACAGCGGCAGGGACGGCCACAGAAACGCGCCGCACGCCACGAGGACAAACGCAGCCTTCGGATTAAACAGAAACGCAATCCCGCACCAGCCACCGGAGGCGAAAGACCTGCCCCTCCATGCGAACCACACTGCGAGCAGATGCGGAAGCAGCATGAGAAAATCCGGGGCGATCGGAATCACACCGGCCGGTATATCGAAGCTCAGGAAGAAGGCAAGAATCCCGGCTGCGGCGAGACCTTCGGCTTCACCCCACAGCTCGCGCGCAAACCGATAGGCTGCAGCGCAAACGGCAAACACGTATATTGAGTCAAAAAAACGCAGCAGCCATCCCGTAGGGGCTCCGACCAGCGCATAGACTAAAGCACTCAGGGGCGGCTTGTCATACCAGATGTCGCGGTAGAGCACTTTCCCGCGCAGCAATTGCTGAGCAGCCGCAAGATGATAGTCCTCGTCGGGCCAGAGGAGTTGCGAATGGCACAGCCGCAGGGCGAAAGTGACCACGAAGAGAGTTACAAAGAAGCGCCGGATCGGCATGAGCGGCTATTCGAAGTAGTGCGGGACGAATCGCGCTGTGTTGCCGGTGATCAGACCGCCCTCGCGTATCCCGATACCGGCGGGTTGGCCATCCACAACCCAGCTTCCGACCACGGGATTCGCGCCGCCCTGATATGGCAGTTGGTAAAAGTCCTGGTAAATGAAGTCGGGTCCCTCCGGTTCCAGGGCGGGCCCGGCGAGCACGCGTCCATTCCTGACGATCGTTATGCCGGCTCCTTCGCGCCCGAGCAGCGGCTTCTTCACATAGGTGTCGGAACAAGGCTTGTCATAGCAGGGAAGCAGGTTCGGATGGTTCGGGAACAGCTCCCAAAGCAGAGGCAGAAGCGCTTTATTGCTGAGCAACATCTTCCAGATGGGTTCAATCCAGTCCATTGCCTCAAAGGAATCGGCTATGTATGGACCAAATGCTTCACTGACGAGCCATTCCCATGGATACAGGTGAAACAGCGTGTCGATGGGACGCCCGTCCAGGTCGACAAAACGCCGCGACAGCGAATTCCAGCCGATGTCCCTCGTGAAAATCGCCACTGTCTCAAGTCCTGCCTGTATAGCCAGATCGCGCAGATAGGTGATCGTGAGTGTGTCTTCCGCTGCAGGATCGTTCACATGTGTAAAGTGAACGGTTCGCGAACGGAGCCAGGGTGCGATATCGGCCCACTTCGCCAATAGCTTGTCGTGCAAACTATTGAACTGATCCGCCTTGGGAAACACCTGCTCTCTCCACGCCCACTGGATCACTGCGGCCTCAAACATCGCAGTCGGCGTATCGCAGTTGTACTCAAACAACTTTGGCGGACGCACCCCGTCGTAGCCAAGATCGAAGCGGCCGTGATTCAAGGCCGGCGGTTCCACGTCCCACGCCCGGCGAATCAGCGGCCGTACGAATTCAGGAATTCCAAAGCGATCAAAAAGATCGTGATCGATGACGTGCTGCGCCGCAGCCATGCAGATGCGATAAAGCTCGGCGGTTGCAGCCTCCAGGATATCCACCTCTGCGGCGGAGAAGCGGTAGCAGGCCGCCTCATTCCAGTAGTCTGCGTGCCACACCAGCCCCTGCTTTTCGACGATCTTCTGCCAGTCCCGGCGCGGAGTGATCGCAAGACGCTGCATTACTCTCCACCGCCGGCGCCGCCCGCATGACCCTCTCCCACACTTCCGAAGCCACCCCGGGTGACTGCCCCCGGCGGCGCCTCCGCCGGCACGCTGGAGAAACCTCTCGACGACGATGCGGGTGCCCACGATCCGCCGGAGACCGGATAACCAATGTAAGGAACGTAACCGCCGTGCGAAATGTAATACCAGCGATAAGGAATATGTCCGTCCCCGGGCGCCGGATTCGCGCACTGATTGTCCGACACGCGTTTTTGATCGCCGTCAACGCAGACGTGTGAATCGTCCGCAACCTGCCATTCCCTGCCGGAACTACATCCGGCGGCCGCCAGTATAGCCGCAGAAACGGCAGTCGTGAGGGGGAGGTTGAACTTCTTCATTCCGTCCCCGGCACAATGCGGGACGAAACCAGGATATCAGTCCACGCGATCGTGAGCGCCGCGCTGAAAATCGTTCTTGTCCAACACGCGCGAAAGGCTGAGGCGGAACTGCCGCCAGCCGCACTTTCTGCAGCGAAAGGGAAGGAAGATCGGCGCAATCAGGATTTCGCCAAAATGCCGAAAATCTGACCGAAAAAGCTCGCCCGAGCACTTCACGCACATCGTAAGTCCGCGAGGCGTTTTTGCAGAAGATGGTTTCTTCGCCGGCGTCGTGGCAGGGCGGCTCATGCGCTTTCGCGGAGACTCCGACAGGGATAGGGCCAGGGGGCCATTTACTCGCACTGTAGCAATCCCACTCCGCAAGGTTCAAGTACCACCCGGTACCGTTGTGTCCCCCGACGTATGGATCTCATTAATTTATCGGGCTGAAGTCGTGATAGTTCGGAGCTTAAGCCCGCCAGAGTGATCGCTCGGAATCAAAAAAACCGGTCCGCGTCCTTTGCATCCGATGCTCCACCAGGGATACCCTCAATTTCCCATTGATCGATTTCGAGGACTCCGTTGCGGGTGAGGTTATTGTGCGGCTAGCCGTCACAGCGTCAAAACGTTCCCACTGGCCTCGCTAATGCGCCTGAAGCCACACCGTCAATGGATCTCCACTAATTGATTTGCGTTATTGCCAGGGCGCCCGCCTGCTCCTCAAAATAAAAAGTTTCATCCTCTCCCATGCTCCAACGCCTTCTCATCCGATCTGCTCTGTTCATTACCTGCTCCGCTTTCCTCGTTCTGTCTTCCGCCCGTGCGCAGGATCCCGTTGGCACACTTGAAGGTCAGATCGCCGATGCCTCCTCACGAATGATCGCCGGTGCGGATATCACCGCGAAGAATACCCAGACAGGACTGTCTCGCACCATTCATTCCGCCCAGGACGGGACCTGGCGCCTCTCGAACCTTCCCGTAGGCGAATACTCACTCACAGTGAGTGCGTCCGGATTCGCCCCGTTTACCGAGTCCGGTATTCGCATCGGCATCGGCCAAATAGCCGAGCTTCCGGTTAAGTTACAGGTTGCCGCGGGGCATTCGGAGATCGACGTCACTGCGCAGGCGGCGGCCGTCGACGCCGGTCAGAGCATCGGCGCAGTGGTCTCCGAGCAACAGGCCTCGGATCTTCCGCTGAACGGACGCGATCTTACGCAGCTGGGCCTGTTGCAGCCGGGAGTCGCGCCAATGACCGTAGGACTTGCGGAGGCGGGCGGCATTTCGCGCAGCGGCCAGGCCTTCGCGGTGAATGGCGGAAGACCCGAATCGAACAATTATCTGCTCGATGGCGCATCCAATGTGGATAACGTCAACGGTGGCTATGCGCTGCGGGTTCCCGTGGATGCGGTGGCGGAATTTCGTATTCTCACGCTGAACGCCCCCGCCGAGTACGGCAACACAAGCGGCGCCACGGCATCAGTGGTCACAAAATCCGGTGGAAACGCGGTGCACGGGGATTTGTATGACTTTGTGCGAAATGACGCGTTCGATGCGAGGAACTTTTTTGCGGCCTCTACCGAGCCGCTGCATCGCAATCAATACGGCGCGACGTTGGGCGGTCCGATAAAGCGGAATAAGGACTTCCTCTTCGCGTATTACGAAGGGCAGCGCGATTCCGCGGGTAAGACACAGGCTGCGATTGTGCCAACGCTCGCCGAGCGTAACGGCGATTTCTCCGGTTTGACCGACCCCTCCACGGGCAAGCCCGCGCCTCTGATCAATTACTTTTCTGGCCAGCCGTTCCCCGGCAACATGATTCCGGCGCAGGCGATTAGTTCCATCGCATCGAAAGCGGCCCAACTCTACCCGCTACCGAACGTGGGCAAGAACGTTTATGAATCGACCCAGATGGGTTCCACCGATTACGACCAGGGTGGCGCGCGCTTCGACCATTACTTCCGGGGCGGCAACAACCAGTTGTTCGCGCGTTATTCGTCGTCAAGCCTGCATCAGTTCGACCCCCTCCCGATCTCGGGCGCCGGAGTGCCCGGATTCCCCGTGACAGACGATATTCACACGAACTCGATTACGCTCTCGGACGTGCATCTTAATTCGGCGCGCACCGTGCAGACATTCCGCGCCTCGTTCTTCCGCAATGTGTTCTTTGAGGGACAGGCTGTGAATCACACGCCAGGCAGCAGTCTCGGCTTCACTTATCAGCCGACCCTGGGTCTCAACCAGGGGGTCCCATACCTGATCGTGAGTGGCTACGCATCGCTTGGCAACCCGATCACGGGGCCGCAGGATACGTGGCAGAACAATTATCAGGGCTCCTATTCCATCGCGATGACGCGCGGACGTCATAACGTGAAGATTGGCGCGGAACTGGAGCGCCAGCAAATCAATGTGCTGTTCGGTATCGCAACGAACGGCTTCTTCGTGTTCGCACCGTTTCCCGCGAGCGACTCATTCGCCAGCTTCTTGCTGGGCCAGTCTGTGCAGTTCTTCCAGGGCGGAGGCCAGTTTGATCGCGGGTTGCGCAAGTGGGTCACCGGAACCTATGCCCAGGATGACTGGCGTGTCCGGCCCAACCTGACCGTGAATTTCGGTTTGCGCTACGAAGTGAATACTCCTTACACGGAGATCCGTAATCGTCTGAACGCCTGGGCGCCGGGTGTCCAGTCGAGCGTTTATCCAACTGCGCCGCGCGGCCTGCTGTTTCCTGGTGACAGCGGCGTTCCGGCCGGCATCGCGCCCGTTGACTATGAGGAGTTCATGCCCCGCATAGGGCTGTCATGGGATCCCTCGGGCGACGGCAAGACAATTGTCCGCGCGGGATACGGGATTTTCTACGATGGCTTCACAAACGGCTCGGGCGGGCCTTTGCAGGCGGCGGTAAGTGCGTTGCCGTGGACGCAGGCCTATCAGCTGCCCGGCCCCGGCTTCAGCATCGCCAATCCCTACGGCGGAGGCCCCACTCCGTTTGGGACAAATTCGTTCGTGGCGCCGGCCACCGTCCTCACGGTGCAGTCCGGCACAAAGCCGCCTTATTCCCAGAACTGGAATTTCGGAATTGAGCGCGCTGTGGCGAAAAACTACCTCCTTGACGTGCGCTACATCGGAACCAAGGGCACTCACCTGCCCCGGTTTATTGAAGGCAATCCTACGATCTACGGTCCGGGCGTAAATTCGAACAACGCCAATCAGATGCGTCAGTACACGAGCTGCACTCCGGCAGGCATCTGCAATTACGGATCAGTCGGACTGCTGGCCGATATCGCCAATTCGACCTACCATGCGTTGCAGGTGGAGTTCTCGCGGCAGTTCGCCAGCGGGCTCCGCTTCACGGGGTCGTATTGGTATTCGAAGAGCCTCGACGATATTTCCACACTGAATGTCGCGGGCTCGGCGCCAACCCTCGTGGCGGGGGAGAACGACCTTGCGCAAAACCCCTTCGATCTGGCGGCCGAGCACGGACCGTCGCTGTTCGATGCGCGTCACCGCTTTGTCTTCAGCGGAACCTATGCGTTGCCGAAACTGGCCCACGCGTCGAAGGCGGCGGACTTCCTTGTCAACGGCTGGCAGATCAACACGATCGCAAATCTTTCGAGCGGGACGCCGTTCACGGTTTATGACAGCGCGAACGTTTCGCTGCAGGGAAGTGCGCCGGAGATCACCGGCTTCTATTCCAGCCGCCCGGACCTGATCGCCGATCCCAATGCCAATCAGCCCCACACCGCCAGCCAGTGGATCACGCGCGCCCCCTTCCGGCAGCTGAATCCCGCGACGCAGGCGGGGCGTTTTGGCAGCGAAAGCCGCAACGCGGTGCGCGGACCCGGAATTGAAAACGTAGACTTCTCGCTCTTTAAGAACTTCCGCCTGACGGAGACGAAAAAGATTCAGTTCCGCGCGGAGATCTTCAACGTTTTGAACCACGCCAATCTGGGGCTTCCGGAGAACGACCTGGAATCGCCTGCATTCGGCCAGGTACTGCAGGCCGCTCCGCCGCGTCTCATGCAGCTTGCCTTGAAGCTTGTATTCTGATTCAAACGGAGAGAGAGGAGAGCGAGCATGCCTCATATCAAACTGCCTGAAGGACTACCCGGCATCGTCAGCGGCTTTGCATTTCGCCCTGAAACGGCGAAGCCGATGCGCGAGCTGGCAGAGGTGCTGCTGCGCGGGCCGAGCACGCTCACCAGTGGCGAGCGCGAGATGATTGCGACCCTCGTCTCCACCCGCAATGATTGCTACTTCTGCCAGACGAGCCATCGCGCGGCCGCGGCGCATCATCTCGGCGGCGACTACAAGCTGGTGGATGCGGTGCGTTTCGATTATCCGAGCGCGCCGGTCAGCGCGAAGCTGAAGACGCTGCTGGCCATCGCGGCCGCGGTGCAGCAGGGCGGCCGCAACGTAACGGAAGAGCAGATTGCGGCGGCGCGGAATGAAGGCGCTACCGACCTGGAGATTCACGACACCGTTCTGATCGCCGCCGCATTCTGTATGTACAACCGCTACGTGGATGGCCTCGCCACGCTGACGCCAACCGATCAGAATCTCTACGACCAGATGGGCGCGCGGATGGCCTCGCAGGGTTACGTCGGGGCGTAATGGGGCACTCGCTGGATTTTCCCCGCAACTCGCTAAATGAGCTGTATTTGCCCGGCGTTGCGGCGCAACAGGGTGACAGCGCCTACCGGAGAATGATTCGCAAAGCCCGCGAGAGCGGGACCGAATATTCGAAGATCTGGGATCTGTTCGCGTTTCGCGAGGAGTTCACGGTACATCTGGCGCGGTTCACCCAGGGCGTGTTGCGGGCGCCGGCGTCCATCACGCCGGCGATGCGTGAACTCATTGCGGCGATGACGTCTTACAGAAATCAATGCCGCTTCTGCACGCAGGCCCACGCTGCGGCCGCATCGGAGCTCTTTGGCGATGAAGCACTGGTGTGGAGCGCCCTGACTGACCTCGAAGGGAGCGCGCTGAGCGAGAGCGAGAAGGCGATGTTGCGCTTCATATCGAAAGTCACGCTCGAACTTCCAGCCGTCGATAATGCCGATGTTGAACTGGTTCGGGCCGCCGGCTGGGATGACGAAGCCATCTATTACGGCATAACCACCTGCGCACTCTTCTGCTTTTATAACCGCTGGATCACGGCGAACGGTGTGCCGGAGATGTCGGCGGATGCGCATC
Source organism: Acidobacteriota bacterium (assembly GCA_048498815.1). Taxonomy (GTDB): domain Bacteria; phylum Acidobacteriota; class Terriglobia; order Bryobacterales; family Bryobacteraceae; genus BOG-234. The sequence continues at coordinate 32,529 of JBEHXG010000008.1, forward strand.
GCGCGCAGGGGCGCCATCTGGCGCGGAACGGATACGTTCGGGAGGAAATTGGATAAATGGCGCATATTACGTTGCCGGAAGGCTTTCCCGGAATTCGCGGGCCGATGATGTTCCGGCCTGAGACCGCGAAACCGCTCAATGAGCTGGTTGAAGTACTCCTGCGAGGCCCGCACACGCTGTCCCCGGGCGAGCGCGAGCTAATCGCAACGTATGTCTCGGCACGCAACGAGTGTGTCTATTGCCAGACGATTCACGGAGCGATAGCGGCTCATCATCTCGATGGCAACGAGGCGCTGGTCCAGTGCGTTAAGCTCGATCCGGAACACGCGGAGGTCTCCGGGAAGATGAAAGCTCTCCTCGCGATCGCGGGAAAGGTACAGACCAGCGGCCGGAGTGTGAGCGCTCAGGATGTCGAGCGGGCAAAAGCACTCGGAGCCACCGATCTTGAGATTCACGACACCGTGTTGATCGCTGCCGTCTTCTGCCTCTGCAATCGTTACGTGGACGGTCTGGCGACCTGGACGCCCACCGATCCGGACTTCTACCGCCAGCGTGCCGCGATTGTTGCAGAACACGGCTATGCTGCCGCCGCCCGGACTCCCGGCGTGCCGGCGAAATGAACGAACACGATATTCGCTATCGCGGCTGGCGTATTGCGCTGGCCGCGTCTGGCTGCGTGTTTGTCAGCTTTGCATCGCTGCTGGTCTTCACCTTCAGCGTTTTCCTGAAGCCTCTGACTACCGAATTTGGCTGGTCGCGCGAGTCGGTGTCGGCGGCGTTCGCGATCGCGGCCATGACGGTGGCGGTGTGCTCTCCTCCTCTTGGATATCTCCTGGATCGCTATCCGGCGCGACGAATCATGCTCCCGTGCATTACGGTGTTCGGGTGCGCGTTTGCTTCGCTGTCATTGATGACGCCCCATTTATGGCATTTGTACGCGGTGTTCTTTGTCCTCGGCATCGTGGGCAACGGCACAGCTCAACTGGCTTCATCGCGGGCAGTCACGACGTGGTTTCAGGAACGCCGCGGCGTGGCCCTGGCGGTTCTGATGACCGGAGGCTCCGCGGGCGTTGCTTTGTGGCCCCCGTTCACCCAGGCGCTGATCGATCACTTCGGATGGCGCAGCGCCGCCGCGATTCTTGGCGGTATCGTGCTGGCCGTGGGTTGGCCCCTGGGCCTGCATGTGCGGGAACGCGAAGGAAGCTTTCGATCGCATGAGGCCGAACCCGCGGCTTCGGGCGCAACGGTGAAGGAAGGCTTGAGATCGCGCGTGTTCTGGGTCGTCGTCGCGGTGCTTTTCTTTGGATCTTTCAGCCAAAATGGCGCCATTACGCACCTCTCCGCAATGCTCACCGATCGCGGGGTAGACGCCGGCCAGGCGGCACTGGCGGTATCGGCAATGGGTGTAACCGCGATGTTTGGCCGTCTGGTGACAGGCTGGCTGCTTGACCGTTTCTTCGCGCCTCGCATTGCCATGATTCTTCTGCTCGTGGCCGCGCTGGGGGCGCTGGTCCTGTCATTCGCGAACACCGCCCTGCTTGGCATGCTGGGAGCTTCCCTGATCGGAGTCGGTATGGGGGGCGAAGCCGACGTCACCCCGTGGCTGCTGGCGAAGTACTTCGGGTTGCGATCGTTCTCCACCCTCTATGCGCTAACCTGGACCGCCTACGCCATCGCCGGGGCGATTGGTCCGGTGATTATGGGCAAAGCCTTTGACATGACGGGCTCTTATCAGACCTTGCTGATGGAGATGGCTGCCTTAAGCGCCGTATCGTCTGCCTTGATGCTGTTGCTGCCTCGCTATTCGCTCAAATCGCCTAAGGCCTGATTTTTCAGTAATATATATTTCCCATGGGAATTATAGACTTTTTCTTGACTCTTGGGCGCTTCTGAATATACAATCAATTCTATAGGAATTAGGGCCTATGGAATTACCCAGCCTTACTAGCCAGGCACTCCTGATTGCTTCCGATCCTTGTATCGGGCGAATTCGCCTGTTCTGACGAATTCGCGTCCTCGACTGAAATTCTCGACATTTCTCTCGCAGTCCTTAACCAACAATCATCTGGAGTATTCCCGAATGTCTACGTTTCGCATTAAGACTCGATTCCTGCTTAGCCTTGTGGCTGCGGGAATCGTACACGCCCAGACGCCCACGACCCAGCAGCAGATCGATAAGTTGCAGCAGCAGGTCGACCAGTTACAGAAACAGCAGAAGGCCGATGAGGCCGCATCTTCCGCAGCGAATGCCGCGACAGTCACAGCCGATACCAGTGGCTTCACCGTTAAATCGAAAGACGGCGACTTTCTGCTCAAGATCGGCGCCGACATCCAGATCGACAACAGGTCGTTCGTTGGCACTGGTAGCCAGACGCTTTCCGATACGATCCTGCTGCGCCGGGTTCGTCCGACCTTTTCCGGAACGATTTATCACTACGTGGATTACTTCATCCGGCCCGACTTCGGGCAGGGCACCACCGTTATCTATGACGCCTATGCGGAATTGAAATATTTCAGCCGCTTCAGGCTGCGCGTCGGTAAGTTCAAGCCACCGGTCGGCATGGAACGCCTCCAGTCGGATGACGACACGAGCTTCAACGAGCGTGGACTTCCGACGCTGCTCGTTCCCAGCCGCGATATCGGATTCCAGCTGGCCGGCGACATTGTGAAGGGCCGCGTGAACTACGCGATCGGCGTCTTCAACGGCGTACCGGACAACAGCCTGAGCGACGCAGCGGTGAGTCTGCATCGCGACTATGCCGCACGGCTCTTTCTGACTCCGTTCGCGCCGGAGAAGAAGTCGCCTCTGAGCGGCCTTGGATTTGGTATCGGAGCTTCGTCCGGCAATGTGGATGGCCTGGCGTTGCCGTCATACAAGAGTTTCGGTCAGAATACGTTTGTCAGTTTCGCGTCAGGCGTGACGGAGGCCGGGCATCGCACGCGATTGCAGCCGCAGGCTTACTACTACGTGGGGCCGTTCGGATTTTTCTCGGAGTACGGACTGACGGAAGAAGGCCTGCAGAAAGGCAACTTCCGCACCGATGTGGGCTTCCGTGCCTGGCAGACAGCGTTCAGCTACATCCTGACCGGCGAGAAGAAATCGTTTGCAAGTCCGACGCCGAAGAAGTCATTTGATCCGGCGCACGGCGGATGGGGCGCATGGGAAGTGGCATTCCGACTTGGCGAGTTCAGCGCGGATCGCGCTCTCTACAACGATGGGTTCGCTTCTCCCACCGCGTCGGCACGCGAGGCACATGAGCGAGCCGCGGCAGTGAACTGGTATCTCAACCGGCTCTTCCGCGTGGGCGTCGACTACGGGCACACCGGTTTCGGCGGGGGAGCAACGGCGGCCCTCGGCGGCAATCGAGCTCCGGAGAAAGTATTCATCCTCCGCTTCCAGATCAACTTCATTTAAGAGCCAGGCAAATTCAGGGAGAACGAATTATGAAACGCATTGTATTACTTACTCTTGCAATCGCCGTGGCTCTTTCCGCGGCGCCAGTGAAGCTGCTGAATGTTTCCTACGATCCAACCCGTGAGCTATACCAGGATTTCAACAACGCGTTCGCGAAGTACTGGAAGGGGAAAACGGGCCAGGATATTGAAGTGAACCAGTCGCACGGCGGGTCGGGCGCGCAGTCCCGCGCGGTGATCGATGGTCTGCAGGCGGACGTGGTGACCCTCGGCCTCGCCTACGACATCGACGCCATTGCGGATAAGGCACAAACGCTGCCGAAGAACTGGCAGGGCCGGCTCCCCAACAACAGCACACCTTATACCTCCACGATTGTGTTTCTGGTGCGCAAGGGCAATCCAAAACAGATCAAAGACTGGAGCGACCTGACCAGGTCCGGCATTGGCGTGATCACGCCCAATCCGAAAACGTCCGGCGGCGCACGCTGGAGCTATCTGGCGGCCTGGGGCTACGCTCTGCGTCACAACGGCAACGACGAGGCAAAGGCGAAAGCCTTTGTGGCCGCTGTCTACAAAAACGTTCCTGTGCTCGATTCCGGGGCGCGTGGATCAACCACAACCTTCGCCCAGCGCGGCATTGGCGACGTGCTGCTTTCCTGGGAGAACGAAGCTCATCTGGCGCTGAAGGAGTTCGGCGCGGACAAATTCGAGATCGTTTCTCCGGCGGAAAGCATTCTCGCTGAGCCGCCGGTTGCAGTAGTGGATAAAGTCGCAGCGAAGCACGGAACCACTGAGGCCGCGAAGGCTTATCTCAACTATCTCTACTCGGATGAAGGCCAGGAAATCGCGGCGCGTAACTTCTATCGTCCCCGCAACGAGAAAGTCGCCGCGAAGTACGCCGGCCAGTTTCCGAAGATTGCGTTCTTCACGATCGACCAGGTGTTTGGCGGCTGGCAGAAGGCCCAGCCGAAGCACTTCGGTGATGGCGGCGTCTTCGACCAGATTTATCAGGCGAAGTGATGTTTCGGCGATCGGGAATCCTGCCAGGCTTTTGGCCGGCGTTTAGTTACAGCGTCCTCTATTTGTCGCTGATTGTTCTCATCCCGCTGAGCGCGGTCTTCCTCAAGGCCGCCTCGGCGGGCTGGGAGAAGATATGGACGACGATCACATCACCGCGGGTCGTAGCGGCATATAAGATCAGTTTTGAGACTTCCCTTGCGGCGGCTATTGCCAGCGTCCTGGTTGGATTCCTGATCGCCTGGGTTCTCGAACGTTACGAGTTCCGGGGCAAAGGTGTCATTGACGCTTTGGTCGACATCCCGTTTGCGCTGCCCACGGCGGTTGCGGGCATTTCGCTCACGAGCCTCTACGCTCCAAACGGCTGGCTGGGGCGCTGGCTTGAACCGCTCGGCGTTAAGGTTGCGTTCACACCCATCGGCATCACGATCGCTCTCGTCTTCATTGGCTTGCCGTTCGTCGTGAGAAGCGTGCAGCCGGTCCTGGAGGACGCGGATCGCGAGGTGGAAGAAGCGGCATCGAGCCTGGGCGCGAGCCGGTGGCAGGTCTTTCGGCGTGTGATGCTGCCGGCGTTTCGGCCGGCGCTGCTGACGGGATTCGCTCTGGCATTCGCGCGGGGACTGGGCGAGTATGGATCGGTCGTATTCATCTCCGGCAACCTGCCCATGAAGACGGAGATTGCACCCCTGATGATCATTGCCAAACTTGAGCAGTACGACTACGCAGGCGCTGCGGCGATCGCGGTTGCGATGCTTGTGGCGTCGTTCCTGATCCTGTTCGCGATCAATTTCATTCAAAACCGCCCGTACGCGGAGGAGGCGAAAGCCGCTGAGGTGAAACCATGACTGAACCGCGCTGGCTTCGCTGGATATTGATTGCTCTGGCCGCCGCACTCACGGGCCTGGTAATTCTTTTGCCGCTCGCAGCGGTATTTATTCAGGCGTTCGATAAGGGCGTCGTGTTCTGGCGGGCATCGATTACGGAAACGAATGCACGCTCGGCAATATTGCTCTCTCTCTCGGTTGCGGGCATCGCAGTACCCCTGAATCTGGTCTTCGGTCTGGCGGCGGCCTGGGTGATTGCCCGGTTTAGCTTCAAAGGACGCAATGTCCTGCTGACCCTGATTGATATTCCCTTCGGTGTTTCTCCGGTAGTATCCGGACTGCTGTTCGTACTGGTTTTTGGCGCCCAGGGCTGGCTGGGTCCGTGGCTTTCCGACCATGACATGCAGGTCGTCTTTGCCCTGCCGGGCATCGTTCTCGCAACCACATTCGTGACGTTTCCATTCGTTGCACGGGAGCTGATTCCGCTGATGGAAGCCCAGGGGCCGGAAGAAGAGGAAGCTGCGATCGTACTCGGGGCTACCGCGTGGCAGATGTTTCGCCGGGTCACGCTTCCCAACATCAAATGGGGGCTGCTTTATGGCGCGGTGCTGTGTTCGGCGCGTGCGCTTGGCGATTTTGGCGCGGTGTCGGTCGTATCGGGACACATTCGTGGCCTGACAAACACGATTCCGCTGCACGTGGAGATTCTCTACAACGAGTACAACTACACGGCGGCATTCGCGGTGGCTTCGCTGTTGAGCGTAGTCGCGGTGATCGCGCTCCTGCTCAAGAAATTGCTGGCATACAGAACAAAGGAGACGGCGGCGTGAGTATTGAAGTCCGTGATGTCCGGAGAAACTTCGGAACATTTGAGGCATTGCGGGGCGTGAGCCTGAAGGTGGAAGACGGTGAGCTGTTTGCCTTGCTGGGGCCTTCCGGGTCCGGCAAAACCTCGCTGTTGCGCATCATCGCGGGGCTTGAGCCGGCGGACAGCGGCTCCGTTCTGTTCAATGGTGAAGATGCCACTGCAGCTTCGGCGCGCGAACGACGCGTTGGCTTTGTTTTTCAGCACTATGCTCTGTTTCGGCATATGACGGTGTTTGAGAATATCGCTTTCGGCCTGCGGATCAAGCGGCGGAATGAGCGTCCGGATGAACGGACGATCCAGCGCAAGGTAAGCAAACTCCTGGATCTCATCCAGCTTTCGCCCCTCGCACAACGGTATCCGGGCCAGCTCTCGGGCGGCCAGCGTCAGCGGGTCGCTCTTGCCCGCGCTCTGGCGGTGGAACCGAAGGTGTTACTGCTCGATGAGCCATTCGGCGCGCTTGACGCACGCGTGCGTAAAGAGCTCCGTCGCTGGCTCCGTCACCTTCATGACGAATTGCATGTGGCGAGCGTGTTTGTAACGCACGATCAGGAGGAAGCGCTGGAAGTGGCGGATCGGGTCGCCATCATGAACCAGGGACTGATCGAACAAACCGGTACCCCGGCCGAGGTCTACAGCCAGCCGGGCAGTGAATTCATTTACGAATTTCTGGGCGATGTGACAAAGTTCAACGGACGCAGCGTGCGTCCGCACGAAATCGAGATTTCGCGCGGAGGCGCACACGCCGGGGCCGAGTTCGCAACGGTGCGCTTCATCGGCACGCTCGGGGCTGTTGTGCGCGTAGAGTTGCGTCTGGAAGCCTCCGGTGACTTTGTGGAAGCAGAAATCACCAATGAACGCTATCGCGCGCTCGCACTCCGCGCAGGAGACCACGTGCAGGTGGCGTTGCGGGACATGGGCCGCTAAAACACCGGATCTTAAGCCGCGGGAAACTTCTTGCAGTATGACTATGTACATAGTAGGATAAACGCAGAGATAGTTATTCCTGATGCTAAAACCGAAACTGACCAGGCTGGAGCTCCGGATCCTCGAGGCCTTTTGGCAGAAAGGTCCCTGCTCGGTTCGCGAGATCCAGGAGTCGTTCCCGGCAAAGGGACGTCCTGCCTACACCACGGTACAGACTGTCGTGTACCGCCTCGAACGCAAGAGTGCCCTCCGTTGCGTCAGGCGCATCAGCAACGCCAACATCTTCGAAGCCGCGATCACTCGCAGTGACGCCCATCGGGGCTTCGTAGACGAACTTCTATCGGTTTTTCAGGGCCGGGCGAAACTCGTCATGGCGCATCTGGTGGATTCCGGTGAACTGACCCTTGAGGACATTAAGGAAGCCGAGAAAACTCTGCGCCAGGCCGGAAGGAAAGAGGGAGCGAAATGACCGCCTTCGACCTCTCTGCCATCGCCGACCATCTTTGGCAATCAACTGCCGTCGCTGTCGTCGCGTGGTTGGTGACTCTGATCCTGAAGAAAAACAGCGCCGCAGTTCGTTATCGGATCTGGGTTGCCGCATCGGTAAAGTTTCTGGTTCCATTTTCGCTGCTGATAGCTCTGGGCAGCCAGTTCCGGTGGAGAACCACAGAGGTTGCGGCCCCGCAGTTCTCAACCGTGGTCAGCCAGATCAGTCAGCCTTTTGAAATCTCGGGCGATATGTCTTCAGCTCCATTGGAAATTCCGGAAGGTCCCGGCCGGTTGCCGGAGATCCTGCTGGTGATCTGGTTGGGCGGTGTGGCTCTGGGTGTTGCTTATTGGCTGCGCCTTTTTCGTGAGACAATGCGCATCAGGCGGGAAGGCGCACGCCTCGATCTCGGGCTGCCGGTTCCGGTGCTGCAGGCCGCGAAAACGGCCTGTGTCGAACCGGGCGTGTTTGGAATCGTCAGACCTGTCCTGATTCTTCCCGCCGGCATCACGGACACGCTTACGCCGGCGCAACTCGATAGTGTAATCGCACACGAACTGCATCACGTGCGCCGCAGGGACAACCTGACCGCAGCGATTCACATGGTAGTGGAGATCCTCTTCTGGTTTCATCCGCTGGTTCGTGGTATCCGCCGGCGGCTTGTGGAGGAACGAGAACTGGCCTGCGACGAAGCTGTCGCCGGCGTCGCACGCAACCCACAGGTCTATGCCGAGGCCATTCTGAATATCTGCAGACTGTACATCGGATCTCCCGCACCATTCGTTTCCGGCGTAACAGGTGCCGACCTGAAGAAGCGGATTGAGGCAATCATGAGGAACCGAACGGCGCTGGGTCTGGACTTTACGCGCAAAGCCGTTCTGGCGGTCGCCGCAACCTGCGCCGTCGGTGTGCCCTTAATCGTTGGCCTGGCAAATGCCCCGGCAGTGCAGGCCCAGTCGAAGGACGGGCGACCAAAAGTGTCTTTCGAAGTTGCGTCCATCAGGGTGGCGGTAACTCCGGCTCGCGGGCCCGCAATCTGCCTGACTCCCTGCACGCCGGGTGAGCGGCTGACGATCCAGGGCGCTCGCGTCGATATCCGCTACATGCCGATCATTGACCTGATTACCCGGGCCTATCGCGTCAAGCCGTTCCAGGTGACGGGGCCTGCCTGGATTCGCACCGGCAGGTTCGACATTGCCGCGAAGATTCCCGTCGGCGTTTCGGCTGACCGGCTTCCCGAGATGCTGCAATCTCTCCTCGCGGACCGCTTCAGGCTCGCCATCCATCGCGAAACGAAGGAGCTGCCCGTCTATGCGCTGCTGGTAGGAAAGAATGGGATCAGACTGCAGCCTGCCGCGCCGGATGCCGCCAATCAGCTGCAGGCTGGTCCGAAGGCAATGTCGATGTTCACGCCTGAGGGCGACGCTCATCTGGAAAACGGCCACATCTCAATCAGTTCCGGCGTCCTTGGCCCCGTGCGCTCCAGTCCCGGCGGGAAGTGGGAGATGCTCGGCATTACGATGCCTGGCCTCGCCGAGCTTCTTTCGGCAGCTGAAGATCATCCCGTAATCGATGAAACACACCTGGCCGGAGCGTATCGACTCTCTTATGAGATTTCGATGAAGGAAGGCGCCGAGAATGAACAGGGCAGTGAGCGCGTGCTGGCGAGCCTGACGGATGGCCTCGATAAAGGTGGCCTGAGACTCGAGCGCCGCAACGCTCGGATCGAAACAATCGTTGTAGATCACGTGGAGCGAACACCCACGGAAAACTGATGCGAAGGGCGTCGGCGGCCGTTGTTATATACTGCTGCCGATGCCACATTCTTCACTCTCCCGGCGCGAAATTCTCGCAGCTGCCGCAGGCGCTTTGGTTCTTCCACTTTCGTCGCCTGCCGCTCCCATAGCGAACCCCCGGGGCAAGCTTGGCGTTGGAGTTGCGCCCGCCGGCTTCGGGCAGCGTGTTCGCGCCAACGCTGCTGCAAAAGTCGAAATGATCGACTGGGCTCACGAAAACGGCTATGGCGGCCTGGAGTCGGCGCTCCCGCCGCCCGATCCTGAGACGGCCCATCGCCTGCGAGACAAGCTGGAGTCCCAGAACATGCGGATGATTTTCAATATTCCGCTGCCCGCGAGCGACGCCGACATCCCCGCTTTCGACGCAAACATCAAAGCGGCGCACGAATCCGGAGCCTACGGATTGCGGGCAGCTCTCACTCAGCGTCGCTACGAGCAGTTCAGCGATTTCGCGGCATTCTGGAAGAGCTTTGAAACGATTAAGGCCAATGTCGCCCGAGCGGAACCCACCCTTGCGAAGTACAAGGTGAAGCTCGCCCTGGAGAATCACAAGGGTTGGCGATCGCTCGAACAGGCCGCCTGGCTAAAGCAGCTGTCCAGTCCCTGGGTTGGCGTACTGTTTGACTTCGGCAACAACATCTCGTTGTGTGAGCATCCCGAAGAGACGATGAACAATCTGCTGCCGTATATCTTCTCTGCGCATATCAAAGACATGGCCGTTGAACCGTACGAAGACGGTTTCCTGCTCTCCGAAGTTCTTCTTGGTGACGGCCTGCTCGACCTGAAGAAAATGGTGACGTCGCTTCGTGCGAAAGATCCGAACATGATGTTCAATCTCGAAATGATCACCCGGGAGCCACTGAAGATCCCCGTATACACCGCGAAGTATTGGGCAACATTCGACGACCCGCGCAGTCCGCTTCCAGGCCACGATCTTGCGAAGACGCTGGAAATGGTACGCAGGAATCCGCCGAAGAAGTCCGTTCCACACACTGCGGGATTAAGTCCGGAGGCGGCCCTGAAGCTCGAAGACGACAACAACAGCGCCAGCCGGGATTACGCAAGGAAGAATCTGGATTTGTAGAGCCTGCGGGTAGAGGCCCACGTCAAAGGCTTTGGCGTAGAGCCGCCTGTTGTCTGTGTGTCCGACGCGGACAATGAAAGGGTTGGTCGGGCTGGCGGGATTCGAACCCACGACCTCTTGCACCCCAAGCAAGCGCGCTACCAAGCTGCGCCACAGCCCGTCTCAATCCAGTTTACACGGCTGGCATCTCTGCAATATGCCACCATAGTATTTTGATACTTACCCTCACCATGAACCCGGCGATCGACCGCACTATCGCTGTCGACCGGCTTGCTTTTGACGACCGCGCCTACATCCTCTCCACCAACGACTCGGCCGGCGGACGTGGCATCAACGCGTCTTCCGTGATTCACGGCTTCGGCGGCAAGACCCTGGCCGTTCTCCCCGCCGGTGGAGAGCCCGCGGTGCGCTTCGAAAAGTTCATGGATCACTGCGGCTTCCCTGTGGCTACAGTGCCCATCGCCAACGACATCCGCCTCAACCTGACAATCACGGATCGCCACGGCCTCACCGTCAAACTCAACGAAGCCGGTCCACGCCTGGATGCAAACGAGGTCGCGAACGTCGAATCCACCGTGGAAGCCTATCTTGGCTCCGCGACCTGGCTCATGCTCTGCGGCAGCCTTCCGCCGGGCGTCCCCGGCGATCTCTACGCGCGTCTCATCGAGCGCGCGCGCAACAAAAAGGTCCGCACGCTCCTCGACACCGACGGTGAAGCGCTCGCCCGTGGTATCGAAGCAGCCCCCGCCATCGTGACACCCAACCAGCAGGAGGCCGAGCATCTGTTGAGCACCGTGCTTCTCACTCGTTCCAGCGCAGTCGCGGCGGCGCGTCGCATTCGCGCAATGGGGGCTGGCTCAGTTGTGCTTTCGCTCGGAAGCCGTGGTGCGATCGGTGCCCAGGGTAATCAGGTCTGGGAAGCGATTCCCCCGCGCATTGATGCGATCTCGCCTATCGGTGCGGGTGATGCAATGGCAGCCGCTGTCCTCTGGTCAATCGAAAACGGGGATGACTTCCCTCAGGCTCTGGCCTGGGGCGTTGCGGCGGGCACCGCATCGGCGAAGCTTCCCGGTATGCAGTTCGCCACACTCGACCAGGCGCGCGCGGTTCGTGCCGACGTCGATATTCGCAAGGTCGAGATCTGACGCAGCGACAACGTGGCTTTCTGAGTTCGGCCGGAATTCTTTCAGGCGCGATCGCGCTAAGCCGCGTCGGCGGCCTGATACGCGAAAGTGTCCTCAGCGGCCTCTTCGGAGCAAGCGCTGAGTTTGACGCATATTCAGTGGGCTATCGCATCGCGAACCTCGCGCGCGATCTCTTTGCGGAGGGCGCGCTTTCCTCAGCGTTCATCCCCACATTCACGCGCTACCTCACAACGAAATCGCAGGAAGAAGCGCGAGAGCTTTCGAACATAACAGCCACGCTGCTGATCGCAATTGCGGGCGCCGTCTGTGTGATCGGCATGGTTTTTAGCTCCTCATTCGTGGAACTGTTCGCGCCAGGATTTCATGCGGTGCCCGGCAAGTTCGAACTGGCCACCCGCATGGTGCGCACGATGTTTCCGTTTCTGCTCCTCATTGCGCTCGCTGCGCAGGCGCAGGGCATCCTGAACTCCTGCAGGCAGTTCGGAATCCCCGCCCTGTCGTCGTCGATCTTTAATCTCATCTCTGTTCTGGCGGGGCTCGCGCTCGGCGTGTGGCTCGGCCCGAGCCTCGGAATCAGCCGCGTGCAGGGGATGGCCTATGGCGTTCTGTTCGGTGGCGCCGGTCAGCTCGCATTTCAACTGCCCTCGGTCTGGCGAGCGGGCTTTGCCTGGCGGCCGTCCATCAACCTGCACCACGAGGGCGTTCGCCAGATTCTGCGTCTGATGGGGCCCGCAGTCATTGGAGGCGCAGCCGCCCAGATCAATCTGCTCGTTAACACCCACATCGCCGCCGGCCTGCGCGACGCAACCGGGCACATCATGAACGGCCCCGTCAGCTGGCTCGTGTACGCCTACCGCTTCGTACAACTCCCGACCGGCCTCTTTGCCATCTCCATTGCATCAGCAACTCTGCCGCGCATATCCACGAACGCCGCGCTGGGCGATCTGACGGCCTTCAGAGAGACGCTCTCCCGCTCGCTTGCGACTTTATTCTTGCTGACAATCCCTTCCGCGGCGGGCTTGATGATGCTCGGAGAAAGCATGATCGGCATCGTCTTCCAGCACGGCCATTTCCTCGCGTATGACACGCACCAGGCAGCGCTCGCTCTTTCCGGCTACGCCCTGGGCCTCGCCGGATACGGCGCCACAAAAGTCCTGGGGCCAGCCTTCTTCACTCTCGGTGATGCGCGAACACCTATGCTCGTGAGCCTTGCCTCTGTCTTAGTGAACGGCATTACGGCGGTGAGCTTCGTTCACGGTTTTGGCCTTGGATTCCAGGGTCTGGCCTTTTCCGTGGCAATCGTCGCAACTACCAATGCAATCGTTCTTGCTGCGCTCATTCGCAGAAAGATCGGAGGAATTGCCGGACGAGCTCTGGCGATAAGTTTGATAAAGATCGCCGCCGCCACACTATTGATGTCGGGCGCGGTCCTGGCTGTCAAAACCGCTTCGCACAATTCTCGAATCCTAACCGTCGCGTTTGGCGTGCCGATCGGCGGGATCGTCTTCTATTTCGCGGCATCGGCGGCGCGAGTCCCGGAAATTGCGGCCACGCGGGAAGCGGTTCTCGCGAAAGTGGGCCGTCGTTAGCTTTGTTAAACTACCGGATAACCAATGCTTCCTGACATCCAGCACGCCATCCGGCTGCAGATTCTCGATGACCGCTCGGCTGTCCTGACGAAGGAAATCGCCACTCTTCCCAAACACATCGCCGAGATTGAAAGGAAGCTTGAGGGCCATCAGCGGCGCCTCGAACAGGACAAAGCCGCGCTCGCCGCCAATCAGCGCGATCGCAAGCGGCTCGAAGGCGAAATCCAGTCGCACGATCAGAAAATCTCAAAGCTGAAAGCGCAGATGATGGATGCGAAGACGAACGACCAGTACCGCGCCTTCCAGCACGAAATTGACTTCGCAGGTCAGGAGATTCGCAAAGCGGAAGACCGCATCCTCGAGCTGATGACCGAAGCCGAACCGCTCGATAAGAACGTGAAAGCGGCAGAGGCATCACTCGCCGTTCAGCGCAAAGACGTGGAAGCGGAAAAATCATCCGCCCGCGATCGCACAGCGGCGGATCAAAAAGAAATCGACTCGCTCAAAACGGAACGCGCGGAGATTGTCGGTGCGATGACGCCATCGCTTGTTTCCAACTACGAACGCATTCGCAAAGGCCGCGCCGGCGTTGGCATCGCGGAAGCGGTAAATGGCCGCTGCAGTCGCTGCAACATCGGACTTCGCCCGCAGTTCTATCAGGATCTGAAGAAGGGCGAAAAAATTATGACCTGCGAAAGCTGCGGCCGGATTCTCTACTACAACCCGGTCCGGAGTGTAGACGATCTGAGTGGCGGGACTCGCGTGAATATGAGCGGGAACGATTCCCCGGCATCGCGCGCGGACCGCGCTTAACTAAGCCGCCGCGCCTTCCGCGCCGCGATGCTGGAACTTCACGCTGACCAGCTTCGACACGCCGGCCTCCTGCATCGTGACGCCGTACATCGCCTGAGCCGATTCCATCGTCTTCTTGGAGTGGGTGATGATGACGAACTGTGTATCGGTTGACATTTCCGCCAGCAGACGCATCAGTCGTCCGATATTGGCTTCATCGAGCGGCGCATCCACTTCGTCCAGCACGCAGAACGGACTCGGCTGGTACTTGAAGATCGCCATCAGCAGAGCCAGCGCGGTGAGCGCCTTCTCGCCGCCGGAAAGCAGCAGCACGTTCTGCAGCTTCTTGCCTGGGGGAGAGGCAATCATGTCGATGCCGCTATCGTTGATGTTCTCCTCGTCGGTCAGGCGCATCTCGCCGGCGCCGCCGCCGAACAACGTCTGGAAGCACTGCCGGAAGTTGTCGTTGATGATGCGGAACGCGTCGGCGAAACGCGTCTTCGAGACCTCATCGATCTCCTTGATCGCGAGCTCGGTGTCTTTGATGGAATCGAGCAGATCCTGACGCTGAGAGGTGAGAAACTCCTGGCGCAATGACGCTTCCTGGAATTCTTCCCAGGCAGTGGGATTCACCGAGCCAAGATTTTCGATTTTTGTCCGCGTCTCATTGTAGAGAGCATCGGCGGTCTGCAGCACTTCGGGAGCGCAGTCGGCGGGCGCTTCGAGTTCTGCAACCCCGACGCTGAGTTCCTTACGGCTGGTCTCATCGAGGAACTGCAGTTCGGACTGCTTCCGCGTCAGCTCGACTTCAATCTCGCCGCGTTTCGTATGCGCGACTTCGATTCGCGCGCGAAGCACGCGCAGCGACTCTTCCGAAGCGGCCAGCGTTTCTCGATGCTTCGTTTCCTGCTCGGCCAGTTCAAGAACGGTGCGCTCGGCCGCCTCGATCTGTTCCCTGAGTCCGGTCAACTTTTCGTCAAGAGTGATGTTCTCCGCGAGAATGCGGGACCGCGTTTCACCCCAGCGCTGCACTTCCGCGCCCAGCGCTTTGCGGCGGCTGGAGATTTGCTCGAATTGCTGCACCAGACGTGCCAGAGCCGAGCGTTCTCCGCGATGCCGTTCTTCCACGCCGGCCAGATTCGCACGCAGAACCGCATGCTCTTCGCCCACGCGGCGCGCTTCCACCTGCTGCGCTTCCAGCTGCTCGCGCAATGACTCAAGCGTGCGCTCACGCTCGGCGCGCTCGGCTTCTTTCTGCTCCGCGAGCGCGATGTTGCGGGCCCGGTTTTCCGTGGCGCGCTCTTCTTCGCGCTTCAGACGCTCAAGTTCAATGCGGGCCACAGAAACGCGCGAGTTGGAACGATTGATCTCTTCTGAAGTCCGGCGCAGATCGTGGTCGAGCGATACAGCTTCCTTTTCACGTGCCTGCTGCAGCTGCCGAAGGCGCTCCAGTTCCGCGGTCAGCGCGCTCATCTCGCGATCCAGGTTTTCCAGCTGCGCGGACTTTGCGACCAGTTTGGATTCGCGCTCCGCGGATTTCTCCACGTATTCGCGTAGCTCACGCTTCAGCACCAGCGGGCCGCTCGATTGTTTGCGTCCACCGGTCAGCATGCGTCCGTGATAGCTTTCGCCATCCGGCAGCAGGAACCAGGAATCGGGATGCGCGTCCGCCATCGTTCGCGCCTGCTCGGCGTCACTCACCAGATAGCAGTGGGCAAGGCGCGGGAGGTTTGCAGTCTGTCCTGTAAGGCCGTTGGTGAACCGCACGAAACTCGAAAGGCGGGGTAGTCCCACCGGATGAGAAAAGCTCGCACCGTTGGCCGGTTCCGCTTCGATTAGGAACGTCGCGCGTCCTTTCAGCTCGCTGCGCAGCAGACCCAATGCCGACTCGGCGTGAGTCCAGTCCTTCACCACCACGTATTCGAGTTCTTCGTGCAGGAATTCTTCCGCGGCTCGTTCCCATGCGGGATCGACTTCGATGAAATCGGCGAGGACGCCCTCGGGCTTCACATTGCCGCCGCGACCTTTTTCGAGTGCGGCGAGGAGCGTCTTCGTCGATTCCGTGGTGTAGGTGTGGTGCGAAAGAATGTTTTCGAGCGATTCGCGTTGAGCGCGCAGACGCGAGCACTCGCCGCGCAGCACTTCAATCTGCTTGCGTAGATCGGCCGATGCCGTGCGCCGCGATGCCAGCTCTTCCTCCGCACCCTTGCGATCAGTTGTAACGCTCGCGATTTCCAGCTGGCGTTGCGCCGACTGCTCAGAAAGCTGCAGCTTCACCGCGTCCAAACGCTCAATTTCGGCCGCCGCCGTGGACTCTTCCCTCTGCAGCCGTGCGCGCTCGCGCTCAATACCGCCCAGGTAAGTGTCCGCCTGCGCGATCTGATTGCGAATACCGGAAGCTTCGCCCAGCAGTCGCAGAATCTGATTGCGCGATGCCTCGATGGTCTGCTCGGCCTGACGGGTACGCATCTGAATCTCATCGCGCAGGCGGTTCTTTTCCATCAGGCCGGTACGGACGGATTGAATCTCTTTTTCGAGCGCCTCAACTACCAGCGTCAGCGCGGCCCGCTCGGACTGATTCTGTTCCAGCTGAGCTTCGAGGTTGGTCGACTCGCGCTCGGCGCCGCCCATGCGCTGTTCAATGGAAGCAGCTTCGCGAACCTGCGATTCAAGACGGCCTTTGGTCCGTTCCGCTTCTACATTCATCGCGGCAAGCTGGCGCCGGCACTCGGTCAACTGCGCTTCGAGAGCGTAGAAGATTTCCTGTGTCTTCTGGCGACCAGCGTCCTGATCAGTCGCTTCGGTTGTGGCATCGCGCAGTTCCGCTGATGCCGCTTCCAGCGCCGTTGCAGCCTTTTCGGCCTCTTCTTTCAATGTGACGAAGCGACCGGCCAGTACTGTGCGGAGCTGCGTCTCTAACTCGGCCTTGAGTTCCTGATAGCGTCGAGCCTTCGCCGCCTGCCGCTTGAGGGAATTGGCCTGGCGCGTGACTTCTTCCAGAATGTCGAACACGCGCGACAGGTTCTGTCGTGCGCTTTCGAGCTTCGCTTCCGCCAGGCGCCGCCGTGACTTGTACTTTGTGATGCCAGCAGCCTCTTCAATCACTGCGCGTCGGTCGTACGGCTTTGAAGACAGAATCTGGCCAATGCGACCCTGCTCGATGATGGCGTAGCTTTCAGGACCGAGGCCACTGCCCATGAAGATATCCTGGATGTCACGCAGGCGCGCCTGGCGACCATCGATCAGGTATTCGCTCTCACCCGAGCGGAACAGGCGCCGGGTGATGGTGATTTCGCCCTGCTTCGTTCCGGGAGCGCTGGCTGGGTGGATCTCCTGGACCTTTGCCTCAACGACCTCGGTGGCTTCCACGGGCGCAGTGGCGCCTTCGGCCACAGGAACCGGTTGCTCAGTTTCCGCCTGCTGCTTTGCCTGATCGATGAGAGGCAGCTGCTTCGCGCCCGGGTCCATCAGGACCATGGTCACCGAAGCCATGCCAAGCGGCTTACGCGATTTAGTCCCGGCGAAGATCACGTCTTCCATCCGGGCACCGCGCAGCGACTTGGCGGATTGCTCACCCAGCACCCAGCTGATGGCGTCACTTAGGTTGGATTTTCCGCAGCCGTTGGGACCAACCACCGCTGCGATGCCACCCCCGTTGAACTTCAGCTCCGTGCGGTCGCAAAAGGATTTAAAACCCTGCAGTTCGACCTTTTTCAGTTTCAGCAAAGCTTGCCTCTCAATCGATACAGACGCTCGGGGGAGCGTCTTCATACTAACCGCGATTTAGGCAAAAGTAAAGTAGCAAGTATCCAGGATAGAGGGTTTTATACAGGATCTCCACAAGATGTTGTGGTGCGTGCGAACGACCCCAACATGAAAAAACGAAGCCAATTTTGGACCTATATGTCCATTGTGGACCGGGCTACCGTTCCATTCCGGTCCACTGCGTCCGTTTGGTTAACTTTTTTCCAAAACTACATCTGAGGCGCTTTGGAAAATGAACAAGATAGGACATAATATCTGTTTGGCCGGCGTTAGCCCTGAACCAGCATTACTTCTTCCCCGTCTGTCTGACGTTCGCCATCTCGATCGTTTGCCACTGTAATGCCACAGATCTTTAAATCCAGCACAAACTCGCTCGCGCGGACCAGTATTGTCCTCGCGGTGCTCGCGCTCGGCGGTCTGGGCGGCGCGCTTTTTGAACTCATTGCGGACTCTTCTTATGCGACGCGGCAGGGCGAAGCTCGTGAGCAACCCGTTCCATTTAGCCATGCCCACCACGCCGGCTCAATGGGTATCGATTGCCGCTACTGCCATAGCGTAGTGGAGAACTCGCAGCACGCGACGGTGCCTCCCACCAAGACCTGCATGAACTGCCACTCGCAGATCTGGATTAACAGCTCAACGCTGGAACCGGTGCGCAACAGCTACCAGACCAACGAATCGATTAAATGGACCAAGGTTAACGACCTTCCCGACTACGTTTACTTCAATCACAGTATCCATGTGAAAAAGGGTGTGGGTTGCGAAACCTGTCATGGCCGCGTGGATACGATGCCGCTGATGTATCAGCAGGCGTCGCTTGAGATGCGCTGGTGTCTCGACTGTCACCGCAATCCCGAGAAGTATGTTCGTCCGCGCGAACTGGTTACAAAGATGGGCTATGAGCCCGCCGAGCCGCAGGAAGTGATTGGCGCGCGGCTGGTGAAGGAATACAACATTCAGAAGCTGGAGACGTGCTGGACATGTCACCGGTAGACGGGCTGAACGATCCCACAGCAATGAGCACACAAGGCGAACCTTTGAATCTGCAAGCCGTTCAGAACCATCTGGCGAGCGCTCAGGCTCGGCAGGGGACGAAGGGTTTCTGGCGCAGTCTGGACGAGTTGTCGGCGAAGGAAGGTTTCCAGGATTTCCTGCATCGCGAGTTCCCTCGTCAGGCCAGCGAATGGCTTGACGACGAAGGCCGGCGCAATTTTCTGAAGATTATGGGCGCGTCGCTCGCGCTCGCGGGGCTCGGTGCCTGCACCAAGCAGCCGACTGAGTACATCATGCCGTATGTGGAGGCTCCGGAAAAGTTAGTTGCCGGTAAGCCTCTGTTCTATGCCACTGCGTTTCCGGTGAGTGGTGTTGCGAATCCGATTTTGGTTGAGTCGCACGAATTCCGGCCGACCAAAGTGGAAGGAAATCCGCAGCATCCGGCAAGTCTGGGTGGAGCGGATGTTCCCACGCAGGCTTCGGTGCTGGGTCTGTATGATCCGGACCGCGTGCAGACGGTTAACTATCTCGGTGAAGTTCGATCATATAGCTCGTTTCTGGTGGCGTTTGTTGGAATCCTGGAAAAGCAGCGCGAAAAGAGCGGTGCGGGTCTTCGAATTTTGACCCAGACGGTTACTTCGCCGACGTTATACGCGCAGATTCAGGAGACGCTGAAGGCTTATCCGGGCGCGAAGTGGTATCAGTGGGAAGCGACTGGCCATGGACGCCGCATGGGTTCGCAGCTGGCGTTCGGTCAGTTCCTCAATACAACTTATAAGTTCGATCAGGCGGATGTGGTTCTTTCGATCGATGCGAACTTCCTGGGTAATGGTCCCGGCGGCGTTCGTTACGCGAAGGATTTCTCGGCCAAGCGCGTGGTGCGTGATGGCAAGAAGACGCAGAGCCGCTTCTATTCGGTGGAATCGACGCCCAGTTCGACGGGTGCGAAGGCCGATAATCGGCTATCGCTGAAGGCTTCAGAAATTGGTCCTTTCGTTCAGTCTCTGACTGCGGCGCTGAATGGCGGTTCCGCCGCTCAGTTTACCGCGGCGGTCGCGAAAGACCTGCTGGCGGCGAAGGGCAAGTCGATTGTCATTGCGGGTGAAGAGCAGTCGCCCGAGGTTCATGCAGCCGTTCACTACATCAATCAGCTGCTGGGCAATAATGGCTCGACAGTTGTCCTGACGGCTTCGCTCGAATCGAAGCCGGTTGATCAGTATGGCGAGATTCAGTCGCTGGTGAGCGATCTGAATAGCGGACAGGTGGATGTGCTGCTGGTTCTGGGTGGTAATCCCGTGTTCGATGCTCCAGCCTCTCTCAATCTGCGTGGCGCTATCCAAAAGGCGAAGCAGCGAGTTCGCCTGGGGCTCTATGACGATGAAACCTCGGAAGTCTGCCAGTGGCTGATTCCCGAAGCGCATCCATTTGAATTCTGGAGCGATGCCCCGGCTTACGACGGTACCATCAGTGTGATTCAGCCGCTGATCTCGCCGCTGTACGGGGGCAAGTCGGCGCACGATATCCTTGCGGCCTTTAGTGAAACGCCGGAAAAGACCAGTTACGCGCTGGTTCGGGAATACTGGAAGGCTAAGCACTCGGGTGCGGACTTCGAAGCCTGGTGGAATCACGCGGTCCACGATGGGTTCATAAAAGGTACGGAACTTCCGGCGGTGAAGGCTGACGCGAAGGCCGTTTCGATTCCCGCCGCGTCCGCTTCCGGTGACGGCTACGACGTTTCCTTCCACCTCGATCCTTACGTTCTCGATGGCCGCTATTCGAACAACACCTGGTTACAGGAACTGCCGCGGCCGATGACGCGCCTCACCTGGGACAACGCGGTTGTGGTCAGTGAGAACACTGCCAGGGCGCTTGATGTCAACGATGAAGATCGCGTGGAAGTCTCGGTCAACGGGCAGTCTGTCTGGGGTTCGATCTGGCGCGTGCCGGGTCAGCCGGATGGCTCGCTCGGACTGAGCCTGGGTTATGGCCGCAAACGCTCGGGTCGCGCCGGAAACGGCGCCGGATTCGACGTGAATCCGCTGCGCACTATCACCAATCCGACATTCGCAACCGGCGCGAAGGTGAAGAAGCTGGGCGAGAAGTTCCGCCTCGCCGCTGTGCAGCATCACTTCGCAATGGAAGATCGCGATCCGGTCCGTACGGGCACGCTCGCCGAATTCATTCAGGATCCGAACTTCGCGCAGAAGGCCAGTGAAACTGCGAGCAAGGGTCTGACGATTCTGCCGCAAACCTGGGAATACAAGGGTTACGCCTGGAGCATGGCGATCGACCTCACCGCCTGCGTGGGCTGCAATGCCTGCGTGGTTGCGTGCCAGGCCGAAAACAATATCGCAGTCGTGGGTAAAGAGCAGGTGCTCAATACCCGCGAAATGCACTGGATTCGCATTGACCGCTACTACAGCGGCACGCCGGAGAATCCGGAGTCGTACTTCCAGCCCGTTGGCTGCCAGCAGTGCGAAAATGCGCCGTGCGAAGTGGTTTGCCCCGTTGCGGCAACGAGCCATGACGCCGAAGGCCTGAACAACATGGTGTACAACCGCTGTGTTGGCACTCGCTACTGCTCGAACAACTGTCCTTATAAGGTTCGCCGCTTCAACTTCCTGCTCGATACCGATTGGGAAACCGAGAGCCTGAAATTACAGCGCAACCCCGATGTCACGGTCCGCAGCCGCGGCGTGATGGAAAAGTGCAGCTACTGCGTGCAGCGCATCAATTACGCAAAAATTATGGCGGAGAAGGAAGACCGCAGAGTGCAGGATGGCGAAATCGTGCCGGCCTGCCAGGCGACTTGCCCCGCGGATGCGATTATGTTCGGCGATCTGAACGATCCGAAGAGCAAGGTTTCGCAGTGGAAGCGCGAGGCAACCGATTACTCGCTGCTCGGCGAACTGAACACGCGGCCGCGCACTACTTATCTGGCGGAGATTCGCAATCCGAACCCGGCGCTCGCGGGTCCGAAGGGGGTCAGCTAGAATGGCGCAGCCGGTCGAACTTCCGGATAAGATTTACGTCGGGCCGGTCATCGACGAAGGCCACAGCCTTGCGTCGGTATCGGATAAAGTCGGCGGCATTGTTCTCAAGAGAAAGATCACGCTGGGCTGGACGCTTGGCTTGTTTCTCGCGTTTGGTCTGTTGCAGGGTCTGGCCGCCGGTGCGGTGTGGCTATTCATGAAGGGCGTCGGCGTCTGGGGTATCAATATCCCGAACGGCTGGGGCTTTGCGATCATCAACTTCGTCTGGTGGATCGGTATCGGCCACGCCGGAACCCTGATCTCGGCGATTCTGCTCCTGCTCAATCAATCGTGGCGAAACGCAATTAACCGTTTTGCGGAAGCGATGACGCTGTTTGCGGTTATGTGCGCGGGTATGTTCCCTGTGCTGCATACCGGCCGTCCGTGGCTGGCTTACTGGCTCTTCCCCTATCCGAATACGATGGCGTTGTGGCCGCAGTTCCGCAGCCCGCTGCTCTGGGACGTGTTCGCGGTCTCAACCTACTTCACGATCTCCGCTGTGTTCTGGTTTGTGGGACTTCTGCCTGATCTTGCTACTCTCCGCGACACCTCGAAGAAGCGCTGGCAGCAGGTTGTCTACGGCATGCTGTCAATGGGCTGGCGCGGTTCGGCCCGCCACTGGCAGCGTTATGAGAAAGCTTCGCTGTTGCTGGCTGGTCTGGCGACGCCGCTGGTGGTGTCGGTTCACACCGTGGTCAGCTTCGACTTCGCGGTTTCCATCATCCCCGGCTGGCACACAACGATCTTCCCGCCGTACTTCGTCGCAGGCGCCATTTACTCCGGATTTGCAATGGTGCTCACGCTGATGATTCCTGTCCGGCAGTTCTACGGACTCGACGACATTATTACGATGCGCCACCTGAACAACATGGCCAAGGTAACTCTGGCTACGGCGCTGATCGTTGGCTACGGCTACTCGATGGAGGCGTTCTTCGGGTACTTCAGCGCTGACAAGTACGAAAAGTTCATGATCTGGAATCGCATGACAGGGCCGTACGCCCCGTTCTACTGGTGCCTGATCCTGTGCAATATCATCACGCCGCAGTTTCTGTGGTCGAAGAAGATGCGCACCAGCCCATTCAAGCTGTGGGTTATCTCGATCATCGTGAACATCGGCATGTGGCTGGAACGCTTTGTCATCGTTATCACCAGCCTGCATCGTGACTTCCTGCCCTCCAGCTGGGGTATGTACTACCCAACAGTTTGGGACTGGGCTGTATTCGTGGGAACGATGGGTCTGTTCATGACTCTGATCTTCCTGTTCGTCCGGGTGCTGCCGATGATTACCATCTTCGAGCTGCGTATGCTGCTGCCCGGAGCGCAAGTGAAGGAGACTGTGGCACATTGAGCTCTCATTCGCACAATTCTGAACCTGAAAATCAGCTCTACGGTCTGATGGCCGAGTTTGAGACACCGACCCAACTGGTGGCTGCCGCGCGGCGTACGCGCGAAGCCGGTTTCCGCAGGTTCGATGCCTATACGCCGTACCCGATCCATGAGCTGGATGCTGCGATGGATCTGCGCGACAACCGGGTTTCGAAGTTTACCTTTATCGGCGGCCTGCTGGGTTGCATCGGGGGCTTCAGTCTGGCTTCCTGGTGCGCGGCGGTCGCCTTCCCGCTGAACATTGGTGGGCGTCCGTTGATTTCGGTGCCGATGTTTATTCCGGTGACATTTGAATGCACGATTCTGCTGGGTGGTTTGACGGCGGCAATCAGCATGATTGTGATGAACGGTTTGCCGAGCCCCTATCATCCGGTGTTTAACGTGGAGCGTTTCGCTATGGCTTCGCGGAGCAAATTCTTCCTGTGCATTGAGTCCGCGGACCCCAAGTTCGATCGCCAGGCCACCGAGAAGTTTCTGGAAGCGCTGGATCCCGAAGAGATCGCCGAGGTGGCTCCGTAATGGCGGCTGGATTCAACATGCGAATCATTCCGGTGCTGCTGCTGGCGGGCGCGGGCGTGGGCTGCTCGCGTCTCGACATGCAGGATCAGCCCAAGTACAAGCCCCAGCGGCCGAGCGAGTTCTTCGCAGACGGGCGCTCGGATCGTCCTGAGCCGGAGGGCACGATTGCCCGAGGTCAGCTTCAGGAAGACACGGCTTTCTATAACGGGAAAGACGCTGCGGGTAAAGATATCGACGCCTTCCCCATCGCCGTTGATAAAACGGTGATTCTGCGCGGACAGCAGCGTTACGACATTTATTGCGCCCCCTGCCACGGACGTCTGGGTAATGGCATGGGGATGATTGTGCAGCGCGGTTTCAAGCAACCGCCTTCCTATCACATCGAACGCCTGCGCAACGCGCCGGTCGGCCACCTGTTTGAGGTAATCACCAACGGCTACGGCGCTATGCTGAACTACTCGCAGCAGATTCAGGTGCGTGATCGCTGGGCGATCGTGGCTTATATCCGCGCGCTGCAGTACAGCCAGAACGCGAACGTCGCCGATCTTTCAGTTGAGGCAAAGGCGAAACTGCCTGCGACAGGCGCGCCGATGAGTCCCGAGATGAAGGAAGCCATGCAAAAGGAGCCGATGGCTCCCGCCGACAGTGACTTTACGAACTTCCCCGCCGAACCGGCCACGCCGGCCGGCGTACCGGGTGCAATGGGTGCAGGTGCCCACAGCAGAACCCAGCCAGAAAAAAAATGACGACGACGGAACATAGTTACGAAACCGCGCCGGGGTTAATCGGCACGCTGAGCAAGTACCAGCACACGGCCTCGTTTGTCGGTCTGGCGGGGTTGCTGGCGCTGGTGGCGGGCCTGTTTATTGGCCCTTCGGAGCAGTTCTATCGCTCTTACCTGATCGGCTTCTGGATGTGGTTCGGATGCGGTGCGGCCTGCCTGCTCATGCTGATGACGCAGTTCCTGACCGGCGGCGCGTGGGGCCTGGTGATTCGCCGGCCGCTCGAAGCCGGCGCGAAGACTCTGTATGTGATGGTGCTCGGATTTATTCCGATCCTGCTGGGTCACGAGAAGCTTTACTGGTGGACCACGAAGGCCGGTCTGGAAGATGAGGTGATCAAGGCGAAGAACCTCTATCTCAACGTGCCGTTCCTCTATGGCCGCTGGGTGATTTACGCCGTGTTCCTTACGGCGATGACCTACTTTCTTACGAAGTGGTCCAAAGAAGAAGATGAGACAAAGTCGACGGTTGTTTCAGCCCGGCTGGAGTTCCTCAGCGCGCCTGGTGTACTCGCATTCTTTCTCCTGATGACGTTCTGCGCGGTTGATTACCTGATGACGCTGGAACCGCACTGGTATTCGACGGTCTACGGCTTCATGATCGTGATCGGCTGGTGTCTGACTGCGATGTGTGTTCTGGTTGCAACACTGACGCTGTTGATGAAGTACAGGCCAATGGACCATGCCATCACCGAGAAGCATCTGCACGACTTGGGCAAGCTAATGTTCGCCCTCACGATGCTGTGGGCATATCTGAACTTCTCGCAGCTTCTGATCACGTGGTCCGGCAATCTGCCTTCGGAAATCGTCTGGTACATCAAGCGGTGGAATGGCGGCATGGGATGGGTTTCCATCCTGCTGCTGGTGGGTCACTTCTTCCTGCCGTTCCTGCTGCTGCTTTCGCAGTCGATCAAGAAGAACGCGGGCACTATTGCGAAGGTGGCGATTTTTATCGTCATCATTCACGCGGTGGATGTGTACAGCCTGGTGGAGCCGAATTTTGCAAAGGTCGACGATGTTCGCCTGCAGTTCTCCTGGCTGGATATCGCCGCCCCGCTCGGTTTCGGTGGTCTCTGGCTGGCGATGTTCTATAAGAATCTGACGGCGATGCCGCTGCTTCCGCTCGGCGCGCCAGACCTGAAAAAGGCTTTGAGTCATGGCAAATCCCACTAAGCATCCCCACGGACACGGCGGGAGCGACGAGCACGAGCACCACGGCACGGGCGAAAACGCGCACGTTTCGTACGAACGCCGCGATGTGAACGTCATCCAGATCACTGGCTTCGGCATCGGTCTGCTGGTCGCGTTCATGGTGTCGGTTGCCGCAATGTGGGTACTATTCGGTTACTTCAAGCAGCGCGAAGACAAAGTGAACCCGGCCAATCCTCCCGCGATGATGAGCGAGAAGCCGATGCTTCCGCCGGAGCCTCGTCTGCAGGCCGAACCGGTTACTGAACTGAAGGAAATGCGGGCCAATGAAGAGATGCTGCTGACCAGCTATGGTTGGGTGGATTCCGCAAAGGGCACAGTTCATATTCCTATCGATCAGGCAATCGACATGGTGGCGCAGAAGGGTCTGCCTGCGAAAGTCAGCGAACAGGGTGGCGATCATGACGGCTTCCGCATGATCCCCTCCGACGCCAGCGGTGGCAGGACGCTCGAAAAGATTTCTCAATGAAGCGGCTGATTTCCATTTCGGCTCTGGGCCTGGCGGTCGCCTTCTGCATGATGGCGGACACGTGGGATACCGCTGTACCGCAGTCGTTCAACGGTCCACGGGACATTCCGGCGCAGGATCTTCTGAACATGCGCGGCGCGGATCGCCCTACGCCGCTGACGAACGTCAATATCGAGCAGAAGCTGAATTCGCAGCTGCCCCTCGATACGACTTTTAAAGACGAGACCGGTGCGGATGTAAAGCTGGGCCAGTATTTCGATGGCAAGCGGCCGGTTATCCTGACGCTGGTCTATTACGAATGCCCGATGCTCTGTACGCAGGTTCTGAACGGACTGGTGCGGGCGGCGCGTGTGCTGCCGCTGATGGCGGGTAAGGATTACGACGTAGTGGTGATCAGCTTCGACGCGCGCGAAACGCCGAAACAGGCTGCGGAAAAAAAGCAGATGTATCTGCGGTTCTATGGGCATCCCGAAACCGCGCCGGCGTGGCACTTCCTCACCGGTGGACTGGCTTCGATCAAGACCGTTACGCAGGCTGTCGGATTCAAGTACTTCTGGGACGTTCACACCGCAACGTTTGCTCACGCAAGCGCGATATACGTGGCTACCCCTGAGGGCAGGCTGTCGAAGTACTTCATGGGGATTGAGTATTCGCCGAAGGACATCCGCCTTGGACTGGTGGACGCATCGGCCGGGAAGATCGGAACGCTGGTCGACCAGGTTCTATTATTTTGCTACCACTTCGACCCGCAGTCGGCTAAGTATACGCCGTTTGCACTGGGTCTGCTGCGGGTAGCGGGCGCGTTCACCGCGCTGGGAATGGGTGGATTTGTGGTCATTATGTTACGGCGGGAGAGCCGGCAGAAAGGGAATCGAGCCGCCTGATGTCAATGGAAGCAAAGAGTTTCCAGCTATTTCCGGAATCGGCGTCGAATTTCGCGACGAGCGTCGACGGCCTGTACCTTTACATGGTGCTGATCAGCGCGTTCTTCTCGCTGCTGGTCGCGTTCCTCATCATCTTCTTCACAGTGAAGTATCGCAACCGTCCGGGCGCTCCGATTCCGAAGCCGGTCGATGAGCATAGCATCGGAGGCATGATTCTCGAAATCGTTTGGAGTGTGATTCCTCTCGGCCTATCGCTGGTCATGTTCGCCTGGGGCGCCAGCATCATGTTCAGCGAGTCGCGTCCGCCCGCCGATGCGCTTAAGATCTATGTGACCGGTAAGCGCTGGATGTGGAAGATTCAGCATCTGGAAGGCGCACGCGAAATCAACGAACTGCACATTCCGGTAAATCGCAACGTTCAGCTCACGATGACTTCGGAAGACGTCATCCACGATTTCTTCGTGCCTGCATTCCGCACGAAAGCGGACGTATTACCGGGTCGCTATACGACGGAATGGTTCCGCCCCACGAAGGTCGGGGCGTATCACATCTTCTGCGCCGAATATTGCGGCACCAAGCATTCTGGCATGATCGGTACCGTTTACGTTCAGACGCAGGCCGATTACGACGAGTGGCTGGCACACGGCAGCGGTGAGGGTTCCATGTCCGAGCAGGGCGAGAGCCTGTTCAACCAGCTTGGCTGCGCTAACTGCCACGTGAAAGACGGCCATGGCCGGGCGCCCAATCTTTATGGCGCGTACGGAATGAAAGTCGATCTGTCGGATGGCACGAGTGTCCGCATCGATGAAAGCTATATCCGCGAATCGATTCTCTATCCGCAGGCCAAAATCGTCGCCGGCTACGATCGCATCATGCCGACATTCAAGGGCTTGATCAGCGATGAAGGCATGCTGAAGCTGATCGAGTACATCAAGTCGCTGGGGAATCCGAACGGTGCGAATATGCCCGTCCGGACTCTCACGAATGAGCCGCCCGATCTCCAGAAGACCGGAACCATGGCGGCGCCCGCATCGGCCATGGCGCCTGCCGCCGCACCGAAGACGGGGAATCGGTAATTGCCGGGGAAACAACAATGATTACGGCGCCTCCACCACAAAAAGAAACAAAAAACTATCTCAACAACGAGCACGGGCTCAAGAGCTGGTTGCTGACGGGCGACCATAAGCGCATCGCGATCATGTATCTGATCGTGGTAACGGCGTTCTTCGCACTGGGCGGTCTGTTCGCGAGCCTGATTCGGCTTGAGCTTGCCACGCCGGCGGGCGATCTTTTGGAATCCAATCAGTACAACAAAGTGTTCACCATGCACGGCGTGCTGATGGTGTTCTTCTTCCTGATTCCTTCGATTCCGGCAACTCTGGGCAATTTTCTGATTCCGCTGATGATTGGCGCCAAGGATCTGGCGTTCCCCCGCATTAACCTGCTGAGCTGGTACATTTACATGCTGGGCGGCGTGTTCACCCTGTACGTGCTGTTCACCGGCGGAGTGGACACGGGCTGGACCTTCTATACCCCCTTCAGTAGCTCCTACTCGAACGGCTATGTTGTCATGGCCGGGCTCGGAATCTTCATCAACGGATTCTCATCGATTCTGACGGGTCTGAACTTCATCGTCACGATTCACCGCATGCGCGCTCCAGGTCTCACCTGGTTCCGCCTGCCTCTGTTTGTGTGGGCGCACTATGCGACCAGCGCCATTATGATTCTGGGTACGCCGGTCGTCGCCGTCACGCTCTTCCTGCTGGTCCTGGAACGCGGTCTGCACATCGGGTTCTTCGATCCCGCCTATGGTGGCGATCCGATTCTGTTCCAGCATCTGTTCTGGTTCTACTCGCACCCTGCCGTTTACATCATGATTCTGCCGTCGATGGGTGTGATCTCGGAAGTCATCTCTACCTTCAGCTCGAAAAAGCCTTATGGCTACACATTCATCGCGTTTTCGAGCCTCGCGATCGCAGTGTTCGGCTTCTTCGTCTGGGGCCACCACCTGTTCGTCGCGGGCCAGTCGATCTACGCTGGGCTCGTGTTCTCAGTCCTGAGTTACATCGTCGCGATTCCCTCTGCCATTAAGGTCTTCAATTGGGCGGCCACCATGTATAAGGGCAACGTCCGTTTGGAAACCCCGATGCTTTACGCCCTCGGCTTCATCGGACTATTCACGATCGGTGGCCTCACCGGCGTGATGCTGGCTTCGCTCGGCATGGACGTTCATCTGACCGATACCTACTTCGTCATTGCGCACTTCCACTACGTAATGGTGGGCGGCGCGCTGCTCGGTTACCTCGCGGGCATCCACTTCTGGTGGCCGAAAATTTTCGGACGTATGTACTCTCAGGTGTGGTCGAAGGTTTCCGCCGCGCTGGTGTTCGTGGGTTTCAATCTCACCTTCTTCCCTCAGTTCCTGCTGGGCTACATGGGAATGCCTCGTCGCTATCACGTTTATCCCCCTGAGTTCCAGGTGTTCAACGTACTGTCTTCGGCGGGCGCTTCGGTTCTTGCGCTGGGCCTGATCCTGCCGGCGATTTATCTGACCTGGTCGCTGAAACACGGCGCTATCGCAAGCGCGAATCCGTGGGGCGCTACGACGCTGGAATGGCAGACCGCATCGCCTCCGCCAACTGAAAACTTTGAGGTTACGCCCGTAGTGACTACCGAAGCCTACGATTATTCCACTCAGCAGGAGGTTGTGCACATTGGCTAGCCACACTGTCCAGCCTGAGCCCGTTACACTGCGGCATCACTTCGCCAGCGATGAACAGCAGAAGGATGCTTCGACCGTCGGGATGTGGGTGTTTCTGGTTACCGAAATCATGTTCTTCGGTGGTCTGTTCCTGGCGTATTTCGCTTACCGCCAGGCCTATCCCGCCGCCTTTGCTTCAGCCAGTAACAAGACTAACCTCTGGCTCGGCGCGGCAAACACCACGGTTCTGATCTGCAGTTCCCTCACTATGGCGCTCGCAGTTCATGCCGCGTCCATGGGGAAGAAAACGCTGTTAGTCTTGTTCCTGATCCTGACGCTCTTGCTCGGTGGCGCGTTCCTTGGCGTCAAGGCGTACGAGTACCACGACAAGTGGGTGCATCATGAAGTTCCGGGTGCGCATTTCGAATGCGAAGGCTGCGAAGATGCCGGTCACGCTCCGTTGTTCTTCTCGCTTTACTTCGGGATGACTGGCCTGCACGCTACGCACATGCTGATCGGGTTCGTAATTCTGGTGATACTGATCTTCCAGTCGGCGCGCGGGAAATTCACCGCGAAATGGTATACGCCGATTGAGATGTTCGGCCTTTACTGGCACTTCGTCGATATCGTCTGGATCTTCCTGTTCCCGCTGCTCTATCTGATTGATCGCTCACATACGGGGTTGAATTAAAAGATGTCCGATCACAGTGAACACCATATCGTTCCCAAGCGCGTCTACTTTCTCGTCTTCGCGACGCTGATCGCGATGACCTGGGTTACCGCGTGGGTATCCACGGTGGATCTGGGCCGTCTCAATATTTTCGTAGCCCTCTCGATCGCAATCTTCAAGGCATCGCTTGTCATTCTGTTCTTCATGCATGTCAAGTACGGCACGAAGCTCACGAAAATGATGGTTCTGGCCGGTATTTACTGGCTGCTCCTGCTGCTGTTCATCGCGATGTGCGACCTCTGGACTCGTGGCATGATGGGGGTTCCGGGCCGCTAACGCCCGGAACCTGGCCACACCCTCATTCAACACCTTCTCCTGCTGGCCGATAAGTATTTCGAGGCCAGTTATGGGTCAGTTATCTGTAACAGGGATTCCGCCGGCAACTGTTCCGGAACAATCGGATCCCGTCGTACCGCAGCAGCGCTCTGAAAAACGGGAGCTCGCTTCCGCTCTTCGGGCGATCAACGAGTCCGGTGTGCTGCCTGCGGACAGAGAAGTGACCTTTTCCACCGACACAACTACTCGCAAGCTTGTCGTTCAGGTTGTGGATAAACAGAGCCGCAGCGTGGTAGTGCAGTGGCCCTCTGCCTACGCCCTTCAGATGGCGAAGGACTATCGCAGCGCACAGGCCCGAAACGAGACCGCAAAGAGATGAACCCCTACTTCGAGCAAATGATTCTTTCCGCAAGCCCGATCGAACTGATCCGATTGATGTATCAGCGCGCCATTGCATCTGTGGCAGATGCGCGAGAACATTTGATAGCGGGCCGGATCGCCGAACGAAGCAGGTCGATCAAGAAAGCTTATGCAATTGTAAGCGAGCTGATGATCTCGCTTGACGTGGCGGCAGCGCCGGAGCTGGCTAAGAATTTGCGCGCACTTTATTGCTATATGCAGGAGAAGCTGGTGGAAGCGAATCTGCATCAAAAGGATGCGCCACTTGCGGAAGTGGGTGGATTACTCGCGACGATTGCGGATGCCTGGGCGGTGGTGCCAGATGTTCAGCGCGAAATGGAAGTGGACAGATACGAACTGGTGGCCGCCTGATTCGCGCGGGAAAGGCGTGACTCGATAACGCGACTCAGGCCAAGTCCGCCGTTCGCGGCCATGCTGTGGGCGAGCTGTTCATCTGCGAGTCCGGAGGCGGCGTTGCCGGCATCATCGGAATCCGATCCCAGCCAGCCGCCTTCCTCATGGATGGATTTCAACATCTGCCCAATCATGAGAGCTTCGAAATCCTTCGCGGCGCCGGCGATCTTTCCGCTATTATGGCTCGATTGATCGATCCCCGCTGGAGACACGGTTAGTGCAGATGTCAATTTAGATCACCTCGAGATCGGCATTCAGCGCGCTCGCTGCGCGCAGGTTCTGGAGGATGGCAATGATGTCGCGTGCGGTGGAACCAATCGCGGTCAGCGCGCGAACCAGATCTTCAACTGTAGCGCCTTCCTTAAGCATCACGTTTCTGGTTGGATCGTCCTTCGCTGAAACGGTCTGCTCGGGGACAACCTGTGTGGTGCCGCCCGATTGTGGATAAGGTTGCGAGACCAGTGTCGTTGTTTTGATCTCGACCGTCAGGTTGCCATGAAGAATCGCGACCGGTGAGATTCGAACATCGCTGCCCATCACTATCGTGCCAGTACGCTCGTTTACGACGATACGGGCGGGCTGATCAACCTCAACCCGGATATCCTCCACGCCGGCGATAAACTCCGGGATGCGATCTTTCCATTCCGGCGGAGCGAGCAGCGCAACCACGCCCGCGTTCTCGGCACGCGCGACGGTTGCGCCTGGAAATTGCCTGTTCACAGCTGCTGCAATGCGCGAGGCAGTCGCGAAGTCGGCTCGATGCAGTTGAAGGCGCACGTTTGACGAAGGCTCAGAAGATGGCGCAGCGCGTTCTACCGTTGCGCCTTCGGGTAGCCTGCCGACGGTTGGATGATTCACCGTCTGGCTGACGCCACCACGCCCTGCCACGAATCCGCCTGTTACAACCGGACCCTGGGCGACGGCGTAGGTCTGCCCGTTAGCGCCTTTCAGAGAAGTCATTAGCAGCATCCCACCCTGAAGATTGCTCGCATCGCCGACCGCCGACGCCGTAACATCGATCTTCGTTCCCGGCTGTGCGAAAGGCGGCAGCGTCGCCGTTACCATGACTGAGGCAACATTTGACACGCGAATCGCGGTTGGAGAGACCGACACGCCCATCTTCTCCAGCAGATTCGCCAGACTCTGCGTGGTGAACACCGTGGTGCGCTTATCGCCAGTGCCCGCGAGTCCGACGACGACGCCATAGCCAACCAGCTGATTGTCGCGGACGCCTTCGATGGAAATCAGGTCTTTCAGGCGAACGGGTGAGCCGGATGCTCTAAGCGTTGCGGCGGCCAGGAGAAGCAGAACGGATACGACTTTCATAATTGCTCAGAAGGGCAGCAGCCCAAGAATCAGACGGTAAAGCGCGTTGGGCCGCCGAATTGCATCGCCGACTACACCCTTGCCATTCACACGCACCTCCATATCAGCCACCTGCGTTGAAGGAACCGTGTTTGCCGTCGAAATGTCAGCGGTGCGCACAATGCCGCGAACCGCGATCGACTGCTGTTCCGAGTTGACCTGAATGTTCTTGTCGCCTTCGATCAGAAGTAATCCGCCTGGAAGCACTTTTACTACGCGACCGGTGAGGGTCGCGGTCAATGTAGACGCGCGAGATGTTGTGCCGGTGCCGTTGATCTTCTGATCACCCGTCGTACCGAGCAGATTGGCGAGCGCCCCGGCAGGCGATTTCACTCCGGCCAGCTGTGACACCGACTGACTGGCCGAAGAAGCACGTTCTGTTGTGCTAACGCCGGTGGCAACTGCATTCACAGATTCGCTAACGAGAATGGTCACTACGTCACCGACCTGACTGGCTCGCGAATCGCGCCCAAGCTCATTCAGGCGCGCGGAGGACGACCATATTGCTCCCGGCAATGGGTCGGAGTTTTCGCGATCCGCGCCAAAATCGGCGCTGCGAAGATACTGATCGAGCAAGGTAGGTTGAGCAGCCGGTGCGATCTTTTTCTTCGCGGTCGCAATTACGCCAGCGTGAGAGCCCGTGATGAATGCCGCGGTCAACGCGATAAAACAAAGAAAATGCTTCATAAGGAGGGTGCCTTTCCTACAACGATGACGGCGGTGGGTCCGTTGCCGAGGCGAACTCGCAGAATCCCACCATTCAGCGGATTCCTAAGATCGGCGATCTCGCCCGCCCGCACGGTGTTTTCGACAATCGCATTGAATCGAATCAGCGCTGATCCACTGTGAACTTCGACTCGAACGGAGTCGCCACGCTTTACGACCGGGGGATCGATCAGATCGGAGGCACGCAACTCAGTGCCAGCCTTAATCGCTCGCAGAAGCGCGCGCCCTGTCACGCTTTCGATTGAATCCGGCGCGGGCTTCCGTCGCAGGAAGCCGATTTTCTTCTCAAGCTGAACGCTGGCCGAGTCGATCAAATCGCCCGGGGCCAGGTCGCGCTGCGTAACAATCGCTGTGTATAACTGAGTGACTGCGACCCGTGCCCACACGGAAACACGCCGGGATTCGGTGTATTGCACATAGCCGCGCCACATCTGAGTACCGTCTTTGTCCACGGCGACTTCCAGCGCGGGCAGGGAAAACTCAATCCGACCCACCGGGACCGGGGCGCTGTGCATTTCAACAATTCGCACTGACGCTTCGGGGGGAAGTGATCGCTGCATTGCCGCGCGAAATTCGCTATCGGTGGGAATGTGAATCGGGAATTCGAAACAGGCTTCAGACACTGATGGCGCCCGCAGGCCGTTGACTGAAGCAATCCGCCGCAATTCCTCGCCAGTGAAATGCCGCTGAGACCCGGGAATTGGGGTGAATCCAACCTGTAGCGCCGCGGGCAGTCCAGCGAATACAGGGTCTGCCCCGGCAAGGTCGCGTCCCAGAAGACGATCGCCCGTCACTGGCAGACAACCAGCGCTCGCGATGCACGGAATCAGCCCAAACCACTGCCATTTCATACTTACTGCCTGAGGTTATTGGCCTGCTGATACATCTCGTCGGCGGCCTTCACCACCTTCGAGTTGGCTTCGTAGGCGCGCTGGCTGGTGATCATGTTGATGAACTCATCCACCACACTGACATTCGACTGTTCGGTGTAGCCCTGCTGAATCGTACCCAGACCTTCGGTACCACCAGGCGTTCCCACAACCGCGGAGCCTGAAGCATCCGTGGGCGAGAACAGGCTCGCACCAAGCGAGTTCAGTCCGGCCGGATTCTGAAATGTTGCCAGCGTAATCTGCCCCGCAGTCTGCGCCTGAGTTTGCCCGGGCAGCGTATAGCTCACAGTGCCATCGGCCGCGATGTTGATGGAGAGCGCCGCCGGAGGAATCGTGATCTGCGGTTGCAGGGGATTGCCATCGGAAGTCACCATAGTGCCCGTACTATCGAGCTGAAACGATCCGTTGCGCGAATATGCCATCTCGCCGTTCGGCTGCTTGATCTGAAAGAATCCGTGTCCCGATATCACGAGATCGAGCGGGTTGTTCGTACTCGTAAAACTTCCCTGCTGAAAGTTGACCTCATTGCCGGCAGCGCGAGTGCCGAGACCCAGCTGCAGCCCGGCGGGAACAACGGTAGACTGACCGGCGGACGAACCCGGCGCCACCATGCTCTGATAGAGCAAATCCTGAAACTGAGCTCGTCGCGCCTTGTATCCCGCCGTGTTGGCGTTGGCGAGATTGTTCGCGATGTTATCGATATTCAGCTGCTGGGCGTTCATACCGCTGGCCGCGCTGTATAAGGCTCTGATCATTTTCCTGTGTACTCCGTCCTCACACACCTATCGGCAATTTTCGGGGGGATCAGGAGACGACGCGCGCAACTTCTTCAATCGCCCGCTTGCTGAAGTCATTACCAATTCCTGCGGCCTTCTGAAGCATTTCAAACTGACGTGTGATCGACACCAGGCGAACCGCCGACTCCGCTACGCCAACATTCGACTGTTCCAGTTTTCCCTGCGACACAGTGCCGGTCGCCGCCCGAGCAACTGCTCCCGGCGCGACCACGAAATAGTTCGCGCCTTCCTTCGTTAAGCTCCCGGTGTCAAAGGCCGCCATCTGGATCTTTCCCACGACATTGCCGCTTTGCTGTACGGTACCGTCCGGGAGTATGTCCACGGTCTGTCCATTCGCGAGCGCGATTGGCGCCCCAGTCTGCGATCGTACGGCGTTGCCATCCGCGGTCGTCAGAGTGCCTGCCGCCGAAATCCGAAAGTTGCCGTTGCGGGTGTAGCGAATGCCGCGGGCAGTCTGGATCGCGAACATGCCATCGCCATTCACAGCGACATCCAGCGGATTTCCGGTCACGCGCATCTCGCCTGCGGAAAGATCGGTCCACTGCTTCTGCACCAGAGGTTGCGTGGACACATTGCCCTGCCTATCAGCGCTGGCTTCCGCGCTCGCATAAATGCTGTAAAACTCGCGATCGGCTTTGTACCCCCCCGTCTCACTGTTGGCGATGTTGTTCGCAACCAGATCAAGCGAATCCATGCGGGAACGCATGCCGCTTGCAACCAAACTCGAAATTCCATCCATGTAATGATGTGTTTCTCCACCCGGCAATAATGCATTTCTCGCGCCGAAATCCCAGGGGCCCGCTAAGTCCCTCTAAGAAAAGCCATACCGGCCGAAAAGCTTGATGCACCGATCCCGTGCTGATCGCCAGGATTTCGCCAGGTTGCGGGCAAGCGTCATAATCCCGTCACCAGTCACTCCCTCTAACGAATTGAAATCGCAGGACTGACGTATTGGCCCGCCGGATGCCATTAGTGGTTGCGTGGCAATTCTGTTTGCGATTCCTTCTCCGATGCCGGCAATCCCCGTAGCGGCTCAGCCCACGGATCGGTCGTCACTCAGGCCGGAGCTCGCATTTCCGGCTGATGACACCACGATCCCTGTGACTCCTCCCGAGGCCCAAGCCCCGCCCACTTCGGCAGTGCCGTCGACGCAGGACCAGTCCACACCGACATTCGCTGACATCATCGCCGAGGCCCTGCCTGCCATGCCATCAGTGCCGGCACGAACGGTATCGAAGCCAGCCACAACTCCACCACCCGAAGTTACGATTCCCGCTGCGCTGACTCCCGCAAGGATTGCGAAGGTCCCACAACAAGACGTGTCGCCGGTACCAGTGCGTGGCCCCCGATTCACGCACGTGGCCGCGATCCTGACACCCAAAGACCACACCCAGGACTCGGTTGCCGCACCCGTTTTCATCGCCGCCCCGGTCGACATACACGGGAAAGCGCAAATTGAGCGACAGGCCGAGGAATCCAGCAAATCATCCGGCGTCACACGTGAGATTGGTGCATCGCCCATAATAAATCCCGAGCCGGCCGTTGAATTGACTATCAAGACTCCGCAAACTTCGGCCCGACCTGCGGCGCCGCAGACAATGCAGCCTGTTAATCCGTCAGCGCCAACGATCACACCACGGCACAGCGCGACCGCATTGGCGGCCAACACGGATCCGGAGCCCGCGCCAGCTGTTCCAACATCACCGCAGACGGCCGCGGTGGCGGACGCACAACCCGACCTGCCGGAACATCAGCAGCGCAAAGATCCTGACATCACAGAAGCACATGTGGCCGACCCCATTGCCCTCCGGCAAGCCACGCAGCAACAAAACCTGACAGGTCACGAATTTCAGAATTCAGACAGCCGACCCCGGTCTCACGAATCAGTGCCACATACGCAATCTTCACCACCACCAGCGCCCGCGGCGGAGCATCCGCTTCCGGAAAAGCCCACGCAAGCGCTTCGCAGCCTCGCACTCGAGTTCTCCCCGGACGGCGCGCGCGATGTCAAGGTCCGGCTCCTGGAACGATCGGGCGAGGTTCACGTCTCACTGCATTCAACGGATTCATCAGTCACTCGCAATCTTCGTGCGGGGGTAGCCGACCTTACCGCCGTACTTGCGGACGCCGGGTATGACGCCCAGGCATTTACGTCAGGGCGCCAGCAGCAGCAACAACGTGAGCGCGAGATACCGCAACAGCGCCGTTCGGCTGCGTCCGCGGAGAGCTTCGATGGCACGCTTCAACAACCAAATCAGGAGTCAAAATGAGTACCTCAGTTAATCCCGCCGCCTCATCATCGAACGTGCCAGGCGCCACTCAACCGCTGGGTAAAACGGCCGCGAAAGATCCGCTCGCCAATGAGTCTACATTTCTCACACTGCTCGTCTCGCAACTGCAGAATCAGGACCCGCTAAGTCCGGTTGACAGTAATCAGTTCGTCGCTCAACTTACCTCATACAGTCAGCTTGAGCAACTTATTGGAATCCACAAAGACACCACGAGCCTGACACAGGCCGCCAACCCGGCCTCAACGGGCACGACGCCCGCATCGCAATCCACCTCCACAGGAGCTACCAACTAATGTCCGCCACATTCTCAAACGCCCTCGCCGGGCTCAACGCCAATTCAATCGCAATCGACGCCGTCAGCGGTAACCTCGCCAACCTCAACACCTCCGGCTATATGGCTAATCAGGTTTCCTTTGACGACCTGCTCAGCGGCGCGCAGGTCACGCAGCTCGCGACCGGAGTTGCGGGCTCGGTGGTTGCCAGGTCCTCCGCGCACTTCTCTCAGGGCTCCATTCAGACCACTGGTCAGCCATTCGACGCGGCAATCCAGGGTAACGGCTTCTTTGTCCTCAAGGATGCAAATGGGCAGCAGGCATTCACGCGGGCCGGCAACTTCACGGTGAACGCTTCGGGCGAATTGCTGGGACCCGGCGGTCAACCGGTGCAGGGCTGGAATGCGATCAACGGTGTTATGAATACGGCCGGACCCGCAGGCAACATCAATCTTCCAATCAGCGGGTCACAGCAGCCAAACGCAACTACTAACCTCACAATCAGCGCCAACCTCAATGCAGATGCTGTCGTCGGATCTTCCGCGGCGACGTTCACATCACCGATCCAGGTTTACGACTCGCACGGGGCCGCGCACACGCTGACGATGACCTACAC
Organism: Acidobacteriota bacterium; assembly: GCA_048498815.1. Taxonomy (GTDB): domain Bacteria; phylum Acidobacteriota; class Terriglobia; order Bryobacterales; family Bryobacteraceae; genus BOG-234. The sequence continues at coordinate 70,984 of JBEHXG010000008.1, forward strand.
CGAAACCGCGCCCAACACCTGGACATACGATGTCGGCATTCCCTCAGCCGACCTTGCCGGTGGCACGGGCACAAGCACCAGCGTGGGCTCGGGAACTCTTACCTTCGATGGCGCCGGACGCCTCACCAGCCCCGCCGCCGGTACACCCGCTGCGATCGCCATTACCGGTCTTGCCGACGGAGCATCCGATATGGCAATTAACTGGAATCTCTACGATGCGAATGGAGTGGGCACGATCACTCAATTCAGCGGAGCATCGACAAATCTCGCCAGTACTCAGGACGGCATCGCTCCTGGGCAGCTCACTGGCACGAGCATCGGCGCGGGAGGTAAGATCAGCGCTTCATATTCGAACGGATCTTCGGTCGTTGTAGGGCAGATCGCTATCGCATCGATCCTGAACCCCAGTTCGATGCAGAACCTCGGCAACAACACCTTCGCTACGACCTCTGCCACCGCGACGCCGATCATCGGCACGTCCGGCACGGGGTCGCGTGGCGAGATCACTGGCGGCGCCCTCGAATCTTCCACGGTCGATATCGCTCAGGAATTTACGAATCTGCTGACCTACGAACGCGGCTATCAGGCGAACTCCAAGGTCATCACCACCGAAGACAATATCCGTCAGACGACGGTCGGCCTGATTCAGGGGTAGTACCACCTGACGAAATCCGGCTAAAGATCTTCGGCGCGACTGCCGAACTACGCACATGACGCCACTGGAACAGGTCGCTCATATCGCGGACGTGCGGGTCGACGTTGAGGTCCTGCTCGACCAGCGCTGGATGACGCTCGCCGAAATCCTCGAGCTCGACTACTGCAGCGTGCTCGAAATGCGGCGATCGGCGGGCGAAAACATCGACATATATGTCGGCTCGCGCCTGCTCGGCTCCGGCGAAATCGTCATCATTGAGAACATCATGGGAGTCCGCATCACGGACTTCCACGGAGAGATGGCATGAGCGAGATGATCCAGCCCCTGGCTGCAGTACTGCTGGTGCTTGGTCTGCTTGCCGGTACACTGTTTCTGCTGCGCCGTCGAGGTATCGCATCGTTTCCCGACGTCCGCTCTCCCTTCGCGCGGGCAGCAAGCGCGCCTGCGCAACTTGCCGTTCTGGAGCGTCTGTCGCTCACGGGACAGCACACGTTGCATCTGGTGCGCGTAGGAGAGCGGCGAATTGTAGTTGCTACCGCGCCGGGTGTCTGCCGAATTCTGGATTCCACCGAGAGCGGGGCCGCGCGATGAGATGCGGCGCACTCCTGCTGTTACTTCCCGTGCTGGTCACCGGCGCTACCCGCGCACCAGCCACCGCCTCGACTCAGGTTCTTCCGACGCTGCCGAAGGATTTGAGCACGCCGATGCAGATCATCGTCCTGATGACACTGCTGACGCTGCTCCCGGCGATCATCATGTCGATTACGCCGTTCCTGCGCATCTCGATCGTGTTACATTTCCTGCGCCAGGCGCTCGGAACACAGACGGCGCCGTCGAATCAGGTTCTCCTTGCCCTTTCGCTCTTTCTTACGATGGTGCTTACCGCGCCGGTTGCATCGCAGATCTACAGCGAAGCGTGGCAGCCCATGGAAACCGGAACACTCAGCGCCAGTCAGGCGTGGGACACCGGATCGAAGCCACTCAAGACATATCTCGGCCGTTTCGTGCGAGAAAAAGACGTCAAGCTTTTCCTCGAAATCACGCACACCGCGCCCCCTCGCTCGCCGGCCGATCTGGATCTAACCGTCCTCGCGCCCGCTTACATGCTTTCCGAATTACGCACCGGGTTTCAGATCGGCGCCGTTCTTTACCTGCCATTCCTGCTGGTCGACATTGTTGTGGCCTCTGTAACCCTCTCTATCGGCATGGTGCAGCTGCCGCCGGTCATGGTATCTGCGCCCTTTAAGATTCTGCTGTTCGTCCTGGTCGATGGCTGGAATCTGACCATCGGTTCTCTGATGAGAGGCTTCAATCCGTGACGCCCGACGCCGTGTCACACATCGTTGGACAGATGTTCCTCGCGGCCTTCTGGGTCTGCGCTCCGTTGCTCGCCATCGGACTCGCCACCGGAATCTTCATGAGCCTCGTTCAAATCGTCACTTCGATTCAGGACGCCGGATTCAGCGCAATCCCACGCCTGATTGCATTTCTTGGCGGCGCGCTTCTCCTGATGCCGTGGATGATCCATCGCGCCATGGCCTACACCACCAGCATCCTCGGCGATTTGAGCCGTTATGCCCGTTGAGCTGTTCGCCTTCTTCGACGTTGCAACGCTGTTCGGCTTCCTGTTCACACTCGCCCGGGTTGCGGGCGTTTTCGCGCTGCTCCCTTTGGCCGCATTTCGCGCCGCGCCGGAGCCAGCCAAAGTTGTTCTCTCGCTCGCATTCACTCTGCTGCTGCGACCGGCATGGAAAGTGCCCGTATCTGCCAACGCGTCGGTCGGAGGAATGGTGGCCGGGCTGGTCGGCGAAATAGCTATTGGACTGGCAATCGGCGTTACAATCGCGATCGTCCTCGAAATCTTTCAGGTTGCCGCACAGATTGTAAGCCTGCAGGCAGGACTCGGCTATGCTTCCACAATCGACCCCACCAGCGGGGCCGACTCCACGGTTCTCATCACAGTGGCCCAACTCACCGCGGGCCTGCTTTTTTTCACCACCGGTGGTGACCGGATGCTCGTGAAAGTACTGGCGGATAGTATTCGCCTCTGCCCGCCGGAATCGTTCACCCTTCGTCAGGGATGGGCCGATGTCATCGTGCGCTTCGGATCGATGATCTTCAGCGCAGGCTTGCGCCTCGCTGCACCAATCGTTGCGCTGTTGCTGCTGGCCGATGTTTCGCTGGCGGTTCTTGGCCGCATGCAGGCGCAACTGCAACTAGTCACACTCACCATGCCGGTAAAACTCGCCGCCGCCGTTCTGTTGCTATCGTTGACGCTCACGTTCGAGCCTGGCTTCCTTAGCGTCGCGATGTCCAGCGGAGTGCGGCTTCTGGAAACTCTCTTTCGAGGTGCCCGTTAACATGGCGGACGCTTCCCGGCAAACGGAAAAAGCTACTCCGCAGCGTTTGAAGAAGGCGCGCGAGAAAGGCGATTTTCCGGCGACGCGGGAGTTCGTCGCCGCATTCCAGTTTCTCGGTTTTGTATCGCTGGGCGCGGCGTGGTTTCCGTCGTGGCTCGATGCGATTGAATCAGCGACACGCATGGGGCTCCGCCGCGCATTCACCGCTCCCGGGTCGCAGGGCATGACCGCAACCGATCTGGTTGCGCTCTTTACTCTACTCGCGCGCACCGCACTTCTGCCTCTTGTCATTCTTGGTGGCGCGATCATGGGCCTCACCCTCTTTCTGCAGCTTGCTTCCACCGGAATGGGCTTTAGCCTCGCCAAACTTACCCCGGATTTCAACCGCCTCAATCCTGCGAGCCGCATTAAACAGCTACCCGGCAACAACATGGCAAGTCTCATCCAGGCCCTGGTGATGATGCCGCTCATGTTCTGGCTCACCTGGTCGCTCGTCAAAAACAGATTGCCCGACCTGCTCCATCTTCCGCTAATGCCAATCAATTCCGGCGCTGTAGCTGCCGGCAGCCTGATCTTTGACGGACTTCGTCGCGCTTGTTATGTCCTGGTCACCCTCGGCGCAATCATGCTCGTCCGCGAACGCGCCCGCTACAGCAAGCGGCTCCGCATGAGCAAGCAGGAAATTCGCGACGAATCGAAGGAAAACGACGGCAACCCTCATACAAAGGCGCGAGTCCGCCGAATACAGAGAGACATGCGCCGCCGCAACATGATGAAGGAAGTCCCCGGTGCAACGGCGATTATTGTGAATCCAACCCACTACGCCGTCGCGCTTCGCTATGACCAGGGCGTGATGGCCGCGCCGCAGGTTGTGGCGAAAGGTAAGAATTATCTCGCGGCACGAATTCGCCAGCGTGCCATTCAGAATCAGGTGCCGATCATCGAGAATCCACCGCTTGCGCAGGCGCTCTATAAATCTGTGGATGTGGGGCAGGATATTCCGCCGCATCTTTACCGCGCTGTGGCGGAAATCCTCGCCTATATCTTCCGGATCATGGGGAAGGCGGCCCGCCCATGACAGCATCGGCCGCACGCAAGGCCGGTCTCTTCGGGCTCCCTCCCGGGACCGCCGCGGAACTGATGGTTCCGGCGGGAGTGCTCGGTATTGTTGTCGCTCTCATTACGCCAATGCCGGCATTCCTGCTCGACCTCCTCATCGTCACTGACATCATGATGTCCGTAGTCGTGATGATGGTCGCGATGTACATCACGAAGCCGGTCGAGTTCAACGTATTTCCCACGACGCTTCTGCTGTTGACACTGTTTCGCCTCGCGCTGAATGTATCCAGCTCGCGCCTCATTCTGCTCAACGGACAGGAAGGCACTACCGCGGCCGGCAACGTAATTCAGGCATTCGGAAACTTTGTTGTTGGCGGCAACTACATTGTGGGGACGGTGATCTTCCTCGTTCTGATTGCGATTCAGTATGTCGTCATCAACCATGGCGCGGTGCGCATTTCTGAAGTGACTGCGCGTTTCACCCTCGACGCGTTGCCTGGTAAACAAATGTCGATTGACGCCGACCTCAACGCAGGACTCATCGATGAAGGAGAGGCCCGCCGCCGCCGCAAGCAACTCGCTGCGGAAGCCGAGTTTTTCGGCGCCATGGATGGAGCCAGCCGTTTCACGCAACGCGATGCCGTCGCAGGTGTCCTGATTACCGGCATCAACATAGTTGCGGGCCTGCTCATTGGAATTGTCCAGCACGGGCTCGATATTTCAAAAGCGCTGCAGACATACACAGTACTCACCATCGGCGACGGCCTCGTAACAGTCATACCCGCGCTCATGATCTCGATCTCCGGCGCGATGATCATTACCCGTGCCAGTTCCGGCGATCGCCTTGGCACAGAATTTCAGAAACAGGTCTTCGGCGCCGCACAGCCCCTGATGCTGTCTGCGGGTGTGCTCGTTGCCCTCGCCGCATTCCCCGGCCTTCCAACAATCCCCTTCCTCCTGCTTGGCGGCGGCCTCGGCACGGCCGCGTGGAAGATGAAGCAGAAGTCCGCACAAACCAACGCTGCGCAGACGGGAGCTGCGCAGCCAGCCGCGACGAAGGAAAACCTGGAAGATCTTCTTCGTGTTGAGCCGATATCGATGGAGGTCGGCGTCGGCCTCATTTCGTTTATCTCGGGCGGCGCCAATTCGCCACTGCTTCGCCGAATTGGCGGCATTCGCCGCCAACTTGCATCGGAACTTGGGTTCATCATTCCTTCAGTCCGCGTCGCCGACAATCTTGCACTTCGGGCCAGGGAATATTCCATCAGCCTCAAAGGAATCGAAATGGCCCGCTTCGAGTTGCCGCCCGGCAACGAAATGGCTATCGCTCTTACTGCAACGGAGAGACCGCCGGAGGGCCGTCCCACACAGGATCCGGCATTCGGTGTTCCTGCCTGGTGGATCCCGTCCTCCGCCGCCGATAAGACCCGCACGTTGGGCTACACCGTCGTCGACCCTCTCAGCATAGCCAGCACTCATCTCGCCGAACTGATCAAACGCAGCTCGAGCGAACTCTTCTCGCGACAGGAAGCGCGGCGCCTTCTTGATCGCGTGGCTGCCGACAACCAGAAAGTCGTTGAAGATCTCGTGCCGAAACTGCTTCCCCTGGCAACCGTGCAGCGCGTTTTCCAGAATTTGCTTCGCGAGCGAGTCTCCATCCGCGATGCTGTGTCAATTCTCGAAGCATTAGGCGAAGCAGCACCCACCACCCGTAACCCGGTTCTGCTGACCGACTACGTGCGACAGTCGATCCGTCGCGCAGTTGTGAAGCCCTATCTCAGCGCCGGTGGGACGATCTCTGCATGGTTCATCGACCCGCCCGTCGAACGCATCGTAGAAGGCGGTGTGGAACACGGTGAATCGAACAGCTCGCTCGCACTCGCGCCGGGCACGATGCGCGATCTTCTCGATCGCATCCAGCGCGCGGTGGGCCCGCTGGAATCGCCAACGATAGTCATCACCGCGTCGTCCTGCCGCTACTTCCTGCGCCAGGCAATCGAATCGTCCATCCCCAATCTGTTCTTCCTCAGCCACAACGAAATCCCGGCCGGCGTGCACGTTGACTCGCTGGGCGTGATCCAGTAACCAGGAGCAAAAATGGAAACCAAAACGTATTTCGCTACCAGTATTCAGGCCGCCATGGAAGTGGCTCGCCGGGAACTCGGGCCCGACGCCATGCTGCTCGACTCGCAGCCGACGCCGGAATCCATGCGTCGGTTCGGCCCCCTCGAAGTGAGCTTCGCCTGGGAGCGGCCCAGCGCATTTGCCGCGGCGAAGGCAGAAGAGCCGAGCATGCCCGCGTTGCGCCCCAATGCTTCCGGCCTGGACGACATCATGCAGGAAATCTCCGCCTTGCGAAACGCCATTGGCGCCTCAGCGCCTACCGCGTCCCCAAGAGCCGAGATCGATCCCGAAGCGCTTCATCTTCTGACCGCTACGGGGCTCGAATCGAACACCGCGCGTCAGGTTGTAGAGGCTGCGGCAAAAGGCTCCGGCAGCCTTCGAAACAACATCCCCGGCGAGTTGGCCAGGCTCCTGCCCACTGCGCAATTCCTTCCGCTCCAGGCTGAAGAAACCCGCACCATCGCTTTTGTTGGACCTGCAGGGCGAGGCAAGACAACCAGTCTCGTCAAACTCGCAGCGAAACACGGGCTGGCGAACCACATTCCGACGCGCATCTTCCTCGCTGGAATCCACTCTGTGGGCGCAGCCGAACAGATGGCGCGCTACGCCGCGATCCTCGGCATCCCCTTTCAGCAAACCGAAACATGGGACAGCCTCAACCTCGCGCTTCAGGGCGACCGCTGGAAAGGTCTCGTCCTGATCGACACCTCCGGTCTGGTGCTCAGCGACCATCGCGAGATGGAAGCGATGAAATATTTTTTCGCACGCCGTAAAGATATTGAGAAGCATCTGGTCCTAAGGGCAGACGCCCGATCCGCCGATATGAAGTACATGGTGTCGCGGTTCGCTCCCCTGCAGTCTGAACGTCTTTTCTTCACAGGCGTCGATGAAGCGCAGGGTCTTGGGGCGGCCGTCGAAACCATGATTGCAAGCGCGACTCCGGCCAGCTTCCTGGGCACCGGACCGCGAATTCCGGAAGATATGGAAGACGTCAGCATTCCCACACTGGTTCGGTCCGTCTGGACTGCTAACCGTATGGCTGCCGCCGCCTGACAAGAGATTTGTTGCGCGCAGCGATGCGCGCGGCGGGAAGGGCAGCGCGCTTTGAGGCGTGCGAACAAACACAGTGGCTGGACCAGGACAATACTACCAGGCGGAGGCAATCTCAGGCGACGAGCGCGAGCGCCTGATCATCGAGCATCTTCCGCAGGTGCGTCTCATCGCCCGCAAGATCCACGAGCGCCTTCCCGATTCTGTAACTCTCGACGATCTCCTCTCGGCTGGAGTGATTGGCCTGATCCAGGCGATTGATCATTTCGACCCCACGCAGAACGTCAAGCTCCGAACCTACGCCGAGTACCGCATTCGCGGTGCAATTCTTGATAGCCTGCGCGCCAACGACTGGGCGCCACGCGCAAAACGCAAGCTCGCCAGAACACTCGAAGCGGCACTGGCGAAGGCGGAACAGCGTCTGGGGCGAGCCCCGGAAGAAGGCGAGATTGCGGCCGAGCTGGGCATCCCGGTCGAAGAGTATCGAACTCAGCTGAACGAAGTAGCGGCCCTCGACATCGGTGAACTCGAATATCTGCGTGATGAAAAAGAAACTCCCATCCTCCTGAAGTACATCGCGACGCCGGAAGAGGACTCGCCGGCCCAGCAATTGGAAAAGTCCGAACTGCAGCGTCTCGTGGCGGCGGCAATCGATCGTATCCCTGCGAACGAAAAGACCGTTCTCGGTCTGTACTTCTACGAAGAACTGACACTGCGCGAAATCGCCGACATCATGGGCATCCACTTCTCGCGTGTCTCACAGATCAAGTCCCAGGCCATTCTTCGTCTGCGTAACGCGATCGCGCAGCGGTGGCCGGGCGTTAAAGGTGCCGCCGCATGAGCGCCGCACTCACAGATGCGGAGCGCTCACTCCGCTCGCGAATCTCAGGTCTATTCGCCACCGCACTGGGCGGAGCGCTCAACGGCATGACAGGCGGAGGCTACGAATCCTCAGCGCTTGATGGTGACGCACTGGAACCGGAGCAGCCCATCATCTGGAAGCAGCCGTACTCGCTTGCCGATGGCGCGCACGCATGGCTCATAACGGGCAAAGATCTTTGGGAAGGTGCCGGTGAATCAATCCTTGGTGAAGGTGTCAGCGAAGAAGACTGCCGGTCTACCTGGAATGAAATTGCTTCTCAGACGATGGGAGGTGTCGCGCAGGCGCTAACGGCTGAGCTGGGGCGCGAAGTGGTTGCGCAACCCGGTGCTGTGGATCAGGACGCTCCGGAAGATCATGCTCGCAGTACGTTCATTCAGATACGCAACGGCCAGCAACTCTGGATCGTGCGTGTCGCATGGTCCGGGCCATTCGCGCGCGCCTGTGGCTCTGCCGCATCGCCTCCGGAACAGGAACATGTCGGCCCGGTACGTCGCGAAACCGTGGCATCGAAGACTCTGGATCTTTTGCTCGATGTCGCCCTGCCGGTGAGCGTCTCCTTTGGAAAGACTTCGCTTCAGATTCGTGAAGTCATAAAGCTCAGCACCGGCTCGGTCATTGAACTCGACCGCCTGGTTTCTGAACCCGTGGAGGTAATTGTGAACAACTGCGTAATCGCACGCGGAGAAGTGGTGGTTGTCGACGGCAACTACGGAGTCCGCATCATTCAGCTGGCCAGTCGCGAGGATCGCCTGAAGTCCGGCATGAGCGAGGCTACAACCAGACTGGGTTTGCCAACCCGATGACACCACCCGATGCCATCGGCCTGGCGGGCCTGATAACAGCCGGATTCAGCGTGACGCTCGCACGCCGTCAGCGTACAACGCAGGAACGTGCGGCCCTGGCTCTCAAACAGGAAATGCACGAACAGTATCGTGAGTGCCTTCTGCGGATGAGCGAAGTCGCCGGTCGTATAGACGCCGCCGAACGGAGCGTGCAGTCGAGTGCTGAGCTCCTTCAGGATGGGCGTCTCAGCCTTCCCGTCCGTTCCCGCGCTTTGCGGATGATACGCTCCGGGATGGCCCCGGACTCGATTGCGGTTGAGATGGGGTTGCCGCGTGCCGAGATGCGGCTGCTTGCGAAAGTTGCGGTGCTGCTCGCGCCGGAAAGCTAACCGTAGCCCTCCTCAGACACAACAAAGCCGGAATCCGCAGCATTTGTGGATTCCGGCTTTGTGTTTTTGGGGGTGAGTGTTATGCTGCTGCAACCGCAAATCGCCCTTCGAGCGACTTCATCTTGGCGGCAAGAGTCGTGCGCTTTAGACCCAACAGATCGGCGGCCGCCGTCTTATTGCCACGGACTCTGGAAAGAGCCTGGGTTAGTACTGCCACTTCAAAATCCTCCAGCGCTCGCTGAAAATCCATTCCTTCCGCAGGCAAAGAAAACGTCCTGGGCCGCACTGACTCCGGCGTTACCGGTCGGCTCATTCGCAGATCGCCCGCGAAAATCGCATTCCGGTCTCCGCTCACGATCACCGCCGCCTCGAGCGCATTTTCCAGCTCACGTACATTTCCCGGCCAGCTCATGCTCCTCAGCTTTTCCATCGCAGAGCGATCCAGAGACTTGATTGGCAATCCTTCATTCGTGCAGATCTTGGCCACAAAATGACGAGCCAGCTGAGGAATGTCGTCCGGGCGCTCCCGCAACGGAGGCAACACAATCTGAAACACATTAAGACGATAGAACAGATCCTGACGAAAGCGTCCATCTTTCACGCGCTCTGCAAGGTTCACGTTCGTTGCCGCAATGATGCGAATATCCAGCCGCACCCGTTCGTTTCCGCCGAGGCGCTCCACTTCGCGTTCCTGAAGAACACGCAGAAGCTTTGCCTGAATCCCAAGCGGCATATCGCCAATCTCGTCCAGGAAGATCGTCCCATGGTTAGCGGCCTCGAATTTGCCCGCGCGCGATTGCTGAGCGCCCGTGAATGCGCCCTTCAGGTATCCAAACAGCTCCGCCTCAAGCAGAGGTTCCGGAATCGCGCTGCAATTCACAGCGACCCAGGGTCCGCGGCTGCGCCTTCCGGTATTGTGGATTTCACGCGCAACGACTTCTTTGCCGGTTCCGGTTTCGCCTTCGATCAAAATGCCGCACTGCCGATCCTTAACAATGTGTATAGCAGCGGCAACCTCGCGCATCGAACGGCTGCCTCCGATCATCGTTGTCGATGCCGGCGTGATCGTTTGAACTTCCGCCGGACCACGGGACCATTCCTCAGCATCCATCGCCGACTCCAGTTCATCTATACTCGCCGTCACGTGCGCAGCGCCGGACTTCATCCACGAAACCGAAGACCGCACGCTCGCCGACGGATCGAAGATCCAGACAGGTATGGACCTCGCGCGGCCCTCGAGCCAATTGACCGCTCGTTCCACATCCGCGTCGCAGGCGATCTCGGCAATCATCACCGAGTCTTCGCCGCGTGCCTCTTCGGGCACATCCAGGACCGAGCAATGAGGAAGCGCGGCCGGTGAAGTTGAAATTTCCGAATCAGTGGAACGAAGCCAGAAGAATTGCATATAGGTCTCAGGCTGTCTATCGGAAGCCCTTCCGGAAGCTTTAGCCCAAATTTGCGATGGAAAGACACACGGTCAGAGGCTAAAGTCCCGCCACTACCCTGCCGATAGAGCCTTTGGGATACGTGAACGCATCCCAGGGTGGCTCTTATGAGACTTCATCTCGATACAAACAACCAGACAACAGCCGCATCCGGCGTGGACAAACCCGCTCAGGCCGGCGCACCGGCGGGAAGCGGCGGCACCGGATCTTTATCAACGGACCGCAATCTGCATGACAGCGTTGCTGTGTCAAGCGCATCCAAAGCATGGGCGGCTTCGTTTACCGATCGCGCTTCCAGGATTTCGCATCTCACTGCCGCTGTACAGAACGGCACGTATAGCGTTTCAAGTGACGCCATCAGTAACGCCATACTGACCAGCGCCTTCGCGGCTTAGGCCCAAAGCGAATCGCATGTCTGGGCTTTTCAGTTCCCTGCAAGGCGTCTCAAACGCTCTCAGCGTATACAGCCAGGCGCTTGCGGCGGAACAGAACAACGTATCGAACTCTTCTACTCCCGGATACGCGGCGGTGCGGGCGGTCATTCAGCCGCTGAACGGCGGAACTGCCGACACGGTCATTCTTCGCTCAACTGCCAGTGCGCAGGCCGACGCGATTGTGAACGCTGCCACCTCGCAGGCCGCAGATTCACAAACTCAGGCTCAGCAACTCGCGGAGGTGAACGCGCAGTTCGATATCACCGGATCCACGGGAATCCTCGCAGCATTTCAGCAGTTCAGTGGGGCCTTTTCAAAGCTGAGCGTCACGCCATCAGACCCGTCACTTCGTTCTGCGGCACTGGGCGCCGCGGGTAGTGTCGCGTTGGCGTTCAACGCCGCAGCCTCGGCATTGACATCGCAAAGCCAACGCATGCAGGCGGGTGTCCAATCAACCGTGTCGCAGATTAATGCACTCGCTTCTCAGATCGCCAGGGAGAATGTCCAATTGCGGGGAGCCTCTTCGCCTGATACCGGAGCTGAAACGGCCCAACGCAACGCGCTTACCGAGCTATCCTCACTTGTTGGTATCACCGTAAATCAAAATGCCGATGGGACGGTAAACGTCCTTGCTGGTGGATCAATACCGCTTGTCCTGGGAGACCATGCAGAGACTCTCAGCGCGAACACAGCAGCAGCGCCGGGAAGCCAGATCATCTCCTCAGGTGGCGGCGCCGCGCCGGCTTCGTTCTCCGGAGTTCTGGGCGGTCTGCTCGACACACTGAATAACACAATCGCCTCAGTCCTCGGAGGCAATGGACAGACCGGCAGCCTCAATACCCTCGCGCTCAGTTTCGCCACCACTGTGAATAGCCTCGCAACAAGTGGCGTCACAGCGGGCGGCGCTTCCGGCATTCCGGTGTTTACATACGACGCATCGAAGCCATCCGGCACGGCGCACTCGCTTGCAGTTAATCCAGCCCTCACGCAGGACCTGCTCGCTGTAGCAACAACCGGAGCCAACGCCCAATCCAATGGCCTCGCTACACAATTCGCGGCGCTCGCCTCTTCCAGTGTCCCAGCCAACCAAATCAGCGGTCAATCGCCTCAGGATTACTTTGCCTCCATTGCCCAGACCGTAGGCCGGCAACTCAACGCCGCCACCGCTCAGTCTGCGGCGGATCAAACCACACTCACTGACGCGCAAGCCGGCCAGACCGCCGCCGAGGGCGTCTCACTGGATCAGGAAGCCGTCTACATCACCGGATACCAGCGAGCGTGGCAGGCATCCGCCAAGCTCGTCTCCGTAGTCGATAACCTTCTTCTCGACGCTGTAAACCTCGTCGGACCTCAGGACGCCTAATCCAATGACCGTCAACGCAGCAAAAATCGGCTCGGACTACTTTCTCAACGGACTCGCGCAGCTTCAGGCGCGCGAAACAAGAACTCGTCAGGAGCTCTCGTCTGGCTATCGAATCCGGTCTGCGGCCGACGACCCCGGCGCCACGCGCGATTTGGTCGATCTTGGCTCCTCGCTCGCCACCGCGCAAGTCTGGGAAACGAACCTCGTCAATATACAGGCGGAAGCCGCCTCTGCCGATAGTGCAATTGGCTCCGCCATTACTCTCGTGCAGAACGCGCAATCCATCGCAACGCAGGGCGCATCGTCAACGGCAAGCGTGACGACAAGGTTGAACCTCGCCGCGCAAATCCAGTCGCTGCAGCAGCAAATCGTTGGCCTCGCCAACACCCAGGTGGGCAACCGCTACATCTTTGGCGGCGATCTCGACCAGACACCGCCTTACCAGTACGACCCTGCGTCCGTTACCGGCGTGGATGCCCTCACCACGGCGGCATCAACCAGGCAAATCGTGAACCCAGCCGGCCAAACCGTATACCAGTCTTTGAGCGCAGGAACCATCTTCGACTCGCGGACCAACGGATACCCGAATGCAAACAACGTGTTCGCGGCTCTGCAAACGCTGCAGACAGCACTCGCGGCGAACGATTCCGCGGGCATTGCCGGCTCGCTGGACGCCCTCCAAAGCGCATCCCGGTGGCTCAATCAACAACAGGCGCAATACGGGATCGCCGAGCAGCGTCTCGCTGCCGAGCAAAACAACGTGTCGAATCAGATCACGACCTTAAAAACCAGTATCTCCGGATTGCGCGATGCCGATGTCGCGCAGGACGCGACTGACCTTACTCAGGAAACAACGGCGCAGTCAGCAGCAATAGCAGCGCAGGCCGCCAACGCGCAGAAGAGCCTCTTCGATTACCTCGCCTGAGCCCGGGAAAGATGACATTAAATGGCAAGCCAGCTTAGCCAGCAGGAAATTGACGCTGTCTTTCAAAACGTCCGGGATGTAAGGCCCAATCAGCCCGAAGCCAAGCGGGCGGTAGCCTTCGATTTTCGGCGCCCGGACCGCATCTCCAAAGCCCAACTCCGCGCCATCCACCAGCTGCACGACAATTTCGTTCGGGCGTTGGCATCCAGCCTCTCTGCGTACCTGCGCTCATACGTAATCGTGAACCTCGTCAGTGTGGAACAGCTCTCATACTCCGAATTTCTGGAATGTCTGCCGTCGCCCACATGTCTTGCCTCTCTGGGACTGAAGCCTTACGATGGCAACGCAATCCTCGAACTCAATTCACCACTCATCTTTCCCATCCTCGAAATCCTGCTTGGCGGCGACGGTAAACTTCAGTTCTCATCGCAGCGCGAGATCACGGAAATCGAACAGGTCCTGCTGGGCAGCTTCTTTCAACTCGTGCTCCGTGACCTGCACGAAGCGTGGAAGCTCGTAACGCCAATCGATTTCAGCATAGACCGCATTGAAACCGAAGCGCAGTTTCTCCAGATTCTGGCGCCAACCGAAGCCGTAGTGGCGGTCGCCATCGAGATCCGCATTGGCGACGCAGTAGGAGTGATGAACATCGCCATGCCTTCCATCATCATCAAGATGATGCGGCAGAAGTTCGATCAGCAGTGGCTTCTGCGCAAGGCGGGCTCAACCGACACCGAACAGGCGCGCGTCATGAACCTGATCCAGCAGTCGACGCTGCCGTCCGAGGTCATCCTCAGTGGACCTCATCTTCTCCTGCGTGATCTGATCGATCTGGAGGAAGATGACGTACTTGGCCTGGAATTCCCGGTCTCACGCAGCCTCGACCTGCTGCTGAGCGGATCGCCACGCTATCGCGGCGAAATTGTGCGGCGTGGCCCGCGCGTGGCATTTGAAGTAATCGACAAAATCGAAAGCCCGCGTCCGTGAAAACCGTCGCCAGTATCCTGCACGGTTTCAATTTTCATCCCGTGCGCGCGGGCCGCGAGCTGCGCGATGCGTTACAACGCGACCCGCCCGCTTTCCTGTCTGACCTTCTAAAAGCAGGCTCTGAAACCAGCCCACGCGGGTATCGCTATGCCATCATTCTGCTGGTGAATAACGATATCCTCATTCCTGCGATCACCAGCCCGGAGACGACAACTTTCCCGCAAGCCCTCCGCCTGACGCGCGGCATGCTGGCGATCGACGGAAACTTCATCAACTCCTTGGTGGGCGCCCTCTTGTTGCGGCGTGACCTGAAAGCGCCCGCGCGAACGTTGCGCGGGCTGGAACTAATCGCGGAATGCGCCGAAAGCCTCAGAAACTGGAAGGCTCTCGCACGGATACATCGGGAAGGAGACAATCAGGTCCGTGCTCGCTGTGCTTCGCTGATCGCCCGACGTTGTTTTACCACGGAAAGCGGCCTGCATCGCTTCCGTGCTTCCACGCCTCGCATTCGGGCCAACATCGTGGAAACACTTGTGGAAGGTGGTCAGAATGAAGCTGATCATCTGCTCTCACATGCGCTCCGCGATGAAGACAGTCGCGTAGCTGCCAACGCCTGCCTCGCGTTATACGCCGCCGGCGACACACGAGCTCTCTTGCGCCTGAAGGAAATGCTTGCATCGCCCGATCCATCTACGCGTATATCAGCCGCCTGGATTCTCGGACGTTGTCGCGACGGCCGTTTCATCAGCTACTTGCTCGAAGCCTCCGGAAGCGAAATCTCCAGCCTCAGCCACCATGCAGCGGAAAGCCTCGCAAAGATGGAATTCATTCCTCCACACGGCTCACCGTCACTCTCCGCGGCAGTGGGAGAGAGCCGTCTGGAAGTTGTATCCATGAGCTTACAAACAGATAACGACTTCGAGCTCTGGCTGCATCCTACAGGCGCCGATCGGCAGTTCCTGATGCTCATTCGGCCGGTAGACTTCATCGTCTGGACGGACAATGGCTACCTGTTCGATTATTCCATCGAAGAGCGCTACAACGACGAACCCTCTTTTGTGAGTGTCGTATTTCCCGCCGAGAGCGAAGCCCTGCGCGCCGCCTTCACCGCAAGTCAGTCGGAAAAGCCCGCTACCCAAATCTGGAATTTCGTGCAGTACAGTGTCCTTCCAGGCCGCAACCTTCTCGATGCAGCCACTCCACTACTAAAGATTGAGCCCGGAATCACCGATCATCACATCGTCATGATTGTGGATCGCAATGGAATCCCGGGCGGCGTCGAGCACTTTGAATCGGCCTGTGCACTGCACGGCATTCGTACTCACTACTGGTATCTGGATCTGACGCCGAAGCAATCCGGCCGGACGGGAATCGTTCTGGGCGAAGAAGAAGCCGCACAGCACTGGCCGCGCTTCGCGGCATCGCTTCAGGCACGCTATATACTCCGTGCCGCAAACGCTCCAACCGCAGTCTCAATTCGCAGAACGAGCGCGGGCAAGACCGCCTTCTTCGGCTGCGCGGTAGAAATGACCGGAGGTTATCGTGGCTAGTCATTCAAACGGTGTCACCTCCCCATGGCTCGGCGACCTCCATTGGGATCCCGGCTGCGAGCTCGATTTCCCGGCTGGCTTGCCCGGCTTTGAACGCTACAAGCGCCTCGTACCGGTAGAGATTCCCTCGCAACGCCCGCTGGTCTATCTGCAAAGCGTGGACAACCCGGAAGTCTGTTTCCTTGCGCTGCCCGCGCTCACCGTAGATCCGCGCTTCGGCCTCTATCTCTCAGATGAAGATCGTTCGCTGCTGGACTTCGACGCCAGCGCCGCGCTGCATGGAGGCCAACCCGCTCTGGGAGCGGACGTACTGTGCCTCGCGCTGCTAATGCCTTCCGGCACAACGGTAAAAACGAATCTCGATGCGCCGGTCGTTATCAATCTCCACAACCGCCGCGGTGTGCAGGCAATCGCCGCCTCGCCGTTATCCGGCGCCTGGTGTCTGAATCCGCAAGGTGGCTGGGAGGCCCTGTGCTGATCCTGCGCCGCCGCGTAGGCGAATCGATCCTGGTCGATAACGTGGAAATCGAAGTCGTTGAAATCTCCCGCAGCCGTGTAAAGCTCGGCATTCGCGCTCCTTCCAACGTTCCGGTAATGCGCAAGGAAGCCCTCACCGTGGCGCGGGAAAACCATCTCGCATCGGCCCTGATGGCGGGCCGCGGAGCAGGCGTTGCCGATGAAGTGCTGCAGTTGCTTCAGCGTTCCGAAGGTCAGCTCCCTCAATCTCAACGAATGGAACCTGCCGCCGATATGTAACTTCGGATCGGTACAGCGGGTATCGCGGCCCCCGTGAGAACCCGCTACCTGGCATGACGCCGGGCAGGTACGGACCCAGGGACTATACACATGTCGATTTCCATTCAGACCAACGCTGCCTCGCTCAACGCTCAGTACTACATTGGCGTCAACAAGCAGATCCAGAACACCGCGATTCAGCAGTTGTCTTCCGGCTACAAAATCAATTCTTCCGCTGACGACCCGGCTGGCCTCGCCGTTGCCAATCAGTATGCGGGCGAAATCACTCAGCTCACTGCCGGCGTGCAGAACGCCGCCGACGGAGTCAGCACCCTGCAGATCGCCGATGGCGGACTCAGCAACATCTCACAGATTCTTGGCCGGTTGCAAACGCTGGCGACGGAAGCCGCGTCGGGCACTTTCCAGGGTAACCGCGCCACGGTGAACAGTGAGTATCAGGGGTTACTGACGGAAATCAACCGTCAGGCCGCGAATATTGGTCTGAATACTGGTGGTACCAACAACACGAACCTCACGGTCTACACCGGTGGTGGCAGTAATCAGGCGAATTCCCAAATTTCTGTGAATCTGGCCGGGGCAAACAATGCGGTTGATTCCGCGGCGCTCGGCATCGCCAACACCAGTGTTGCAGGCGGTGGCACGGGCATCAGCGGCAACACCGTTCGTCTTGACAACACCGCCGCGACCTTCCTCACCGGCACGAACCAGAACTTCACCTTCCATCTCAACACCGGCACCGGCGGCAATCAGGACGTCACTGTTTCCGTCGCAGGTGGCGGTGGCGGGCTTAGCGGCTCGCAGGTGATCACCAGCCTGAACAATTCGCTCCAGGCCTATGGCATTAATGCATCGATTGGCAGCGCCGGTACCCTGCAGTTCAGCGGTTCCACGGCATTTACCGTAACCACCACCGCAGCCGGTACGGGGCCCATCGCCAACACCGGCACCGCGGTAAACACGGCGAACTACAATCTCGGAAGTGCCACGTTTGTCGCCATCACGGCTGGCTCGGAATCGTTCACTGTTCAAAACGCGGGGGGAGCTCACAACCTTACTCTCGATACGACCACCGGCGCCAGCCAGGCTTCCGCTCTTGCCTACATCAATACCCAGCTCGCCGGAACCGGCATTCTCGCCGTGACTGCCGCGAACGGAACCGACATCAACTTCCAGAGCAGCAGCGCTTTCAGTGTGAACGAAACCGCAGTCGCCGGCACTGGCGCACTCTTCGGCGTTCTCGGCGCGCAGACGGTTACCGCCGCTTCGGCCAGCGCTTCGTCGACCGGTAACGCTCTCGCGGCACTCACCGCTCTTACAACCGCCATCGGTAACCTCGGTCTCGTTCAGGGCCAGGTCGGCGCCGGCGAAAACAAACTGCAGTACGCCAGTAATCTGGCGCAGTCGCAGATTACGAATGTGTCGGCCGCCGAGTCCGGCATCCGCGACGCTGATGTCGCGGCCGCCGCGGCCAATCTAACCAAAGCGCAGGTACTCCAGCAGACTTCGCTGGCAGCGCTGTCGCAGGCCAACTCGGCGCCGCAGGCTGTTCTGTCGCTGCTGAAGAACCTGTAATGAAGCGCCGGGCCGGAGCTGAGTTTCAGTTCCGGCCCGGTTTCTGAATCGAATGTCGACATCACCCATCGCCGTCCCAACATTCAGCGGACAAAGCCAGTTCGCAGCCAGCCTTCAGCAGGTCATCACGCGAACCGTCGGCATCGCTTCGCTTCCCGTCCAGTCTCTCCAGGCTACTCTCACTACATTCAACAGGCGCCAATCGGCGTTGCAGGGGCTCGACAACGCATTCACCTCGCTTCAGTATTCCGTCAATTCGCTCCAGAGCGCACTGTCTTCCGGCTCACTCAGATCGTCTGTCTCCGATGGCACAGTAACCGCCAGCCTCGGAGCGGGAGCAACTCCCGGAACGTATTCGCTCATCGTCAATAACCTCGGAGCCAACTCGACCGCACTCAGCAATGCGGGAAGTACTGCGGTGACCGATCCGGCAGTTCAGGGGCTCTCAGGCTCCGCGTCGATAACGCTCAATATCGATGGCGCCACAACAACGATTACCCCGGCCTCCTCGTCGCTCCAGGATCTCGCCGGCGCCATCAACACTCAGGCCGCCGGGCAAGCGCAGGCGACGGTCATCAATGTAGGCTCCACAAGCTCACCCGACTATCGTCTCTCCCTGACGGCTTCGAAGCTGGGGGCTCTCTCGATCGACTTGACTGACGATTCCGGCAGCCTCATTCAGGAATCGGCCGTCGGTGCGCTCGCAAGCTACACCGTTACCGGCTCAAGCGTTCCCATCGCCAGTGACACGCGCACCATTACACTTGCGCCCGGGCTCACCGTCGATCTTCTCAGTCAATCCAGCTCTGGTGTTCCCGCCACGATTACGGTTGGTGATAACCCTGCCGCGCTTGCATCTGCATTTAGCTCCTTTGCCGGCTCCTTCAACGCAGCCGTCGACATACTCTCCCAGTATCACGGAAAGAACGGGGGGGCGCTTGAGGGCGATAGCATCGTGGGCACTCTTAGCAACGCGCTGCAGCAACTCTCAACCTTTGGTAACAGCAGCCCGGACACCGCACTCGCAAACTTCGGAATTACGGTCGACCAAACCGGCCACCTCTCGGTCGATACTGCGGAGTTCACAACTGCGGCCAACGCGAATTTCGCGGGTCTCGCCGCGACACTGGGCGGCTCCACATCCGGCGGCTTCCTGAAAGCCGCCACCGATCTGCTGACCAGCGTGGAAGATCCCATTATCGGGACGCTGAAGAACGAAGAAACTTCTATTGCTAACCAGATCACCGCGCAGAACGCCAAAATCTCCGATGCGCAGGCGCGTGTCGCCCAATTGCAGGCCAACGTCACCGCGCAGATTGTCAAAGCTGATGCTGCAATCGCAGCTCTCGAAAGCCAGGTCTCTTACGTCAATGGGCTCTTCTACTCCATCACAGGCAACAACAATAACCCCAATGCCGGGACTGGCGCCTGAACTCGCCGAGTTGGGCAGGTGTGTCCGTCAGGGCGACTGGCACGGGGCCGCTGCGTTGGCCGATCTCATGAACGAATCCCGATCCAGCCTCGACCCATCCACGCTCGAAAGCTATCGGCACAATCTTCAGGACCTTCTCGTAGCCGCTCGTGTGGCGCGCGCCAATCTCGCGATCACCCGCGCCCGCCTTCATGCTGCCGCCATTTTCGCAGGCAATCGCCAGGAATTTGGCGAATAGCCAGGAATTCGGCGCCAGACCGCGTAGCGCATCGAACCTTTTCAATCACATAGCCCCGGTCAACCGATTGCTCAGGCCAAGGATATGGCACTCAATGGAACAGGCCCGCTCGATCTCGGCGCTTACATGAGCTATCTCACGCGCCGCCAGGAAGTTGTGGCCTCCAACATCGCAAATGCCGACACGCCAGGATACAAAACCAAAGACGTCGATCTGCCGAGCGACTTCACTTCCGTCCTGCATCAATTCACGCCGGTGATCTCCGAAGCGCCTGGATTGACCACGCGCAATGACGGAAACAATGTGAGCATCGAGCGCGAATCGCGCCTTCTCGCGGAAAACGACGTTCGCTTCAACCTGGCGACGCAACTGATGCGAGGTCAGATTAAGAGCATCCGCTCGGCGATAGAAGAAGGAAGGTAATACATGAGTCTCTTTGGAGCAATCTCCGTCAGCGCATCCGGCATGGAAGCCCAGCGCAT
This sequence comes from Acidobacteriota bacterium, assembly GCA_048498815.1. Classification (GTDB taxonomy): domain Bacteria; phylum Acidobacteriota; class Terriglobia; order Bryobacterales; family Bryobacteraceae; genus BOG-234. Next base: position 91,470 of record JBEHXG010000008.1, read on the forward strand.
TCGCGCGGAGCTCATCACGGAGAACCTGGCGAACGCCGATACTACGCGTACTCCCGGTGGCGGTCCCTACCGACGAAAGGACGCCGTCTTCACGTCAACGCCCATCGCGCAAACGTTCGCCGGAACACTCGCCGAAGTGAGCGCAGGTGGGGCGCAGGGTGTCACCGTCTCCAGCATCACCGTCGACCAAAGCGACCCCGAACGTCGCTATCTGCCCGGCCATCCCGATGCAGACGCCGACGGCTACGTCGCTTTCCCGAAGATCAGCCCTTCCGAAGAAATGGTCGATCTGATGGGTGCCTCCCGAGGATATGAAGCCAATGTGGCGGCGATCGCCAGCGTCAAAGACATGATCGGGCGCTCTCTGGAGCTGTTCAAATGACGGTCTCATTCCCATCCCTCGCCGTCCCCGAGCTTGCGACACCATCCGTATCCGCAGCCACTTCCACGACCGGCAGCTTTTCCTCCGCGATCGCCTCGGCCATCGGCAGTGTGGAAACTGCCCAGTCGCAGGCCAACACCGCGGCATCCGATCTTCTCCTTCGGGGGAAGGGTGATGTCCACAACGTAGCTCTCGCTGCACAAAACGCCGAACTGTCTCTCGAACTGTTTCAACAGGTTAGAAACAAATTCGTTTCGGCCTACCAGGAAATCATGAAAATGCCGATGTAGTTGCTTCAGGCCGAAGCAATGAAACAAATCGCCCAACTCTGGAACTCGCTCAGCCGGGCACAACGCATCTCAATCGTTGTCGTTCCCGTGCTCCTGGCGGCTCTCAGCTCCTGGGGAATCAGGTGGCATCACGACGCGAATTTCCGCACCCTCTACTCCTCTCTCACCCCCGAAGACGCCTCCGCTGTCACTCAAAAGATAAAGGAAGCCAATATCGAGTACAAGCTCGATGAAACCGGTGCTACCGTGATGGTTCCCGCAGAGCGCCTCGCTGAAGCGCGGCTCGCGCTCGCAGGTAACGGCATGCCGCGTTCGGGCCGCATCGGATTCGAGCTCTTTGACCGCACCAACCTCGGCGCCAGTGATTTCACGGAACAGGTCAACTACCAGCGTGCGCTTGAAGGCGAACTCGAACGCACCGTAGCCACACTCTCGGAAATCGAACAGGCCCGCATTCACATCACGCCCGGTAAAGACTCTGTCTTTCTCGATTCGCGCCAGCCCGCGAAGGCCACCATCGTTCTCAAGCTGCGCCATCAGTCGCAGCTTCGCCAGTCGAGCGTGTCCGCTATCGCCAACCTTGTCGCCAGCGCGGTGGATGGACTCGCTCCGGAAGCGGTCTCGATTATCGATGATACCGGTCGCCTGCTCAACCGGCCCCGCGCAAACGATCCGGATTCGAAGGCCGCGGAAGTGAATCTGGATTACCGTAAACAGCTCGAGGCCGAACTCCAGGCCAAACTCGGCAGTGCGCTCGAACCCCTGCTGGGCGCCGACAAGTTCCGAACCGGCGTCAGCATTGATTGCGACTTCACCAGCGTTGATCAAAGCGATGAGATGTATGACGGCGCCAACGGGACCACTCTCAATTCTCAGGTCACCGAAGAATCGGCCGGTGGGACTCTGAGCGGAGGTACACCGGGCACTGCCTCAAACCTTCCGAACCCTCCCGCCAAACAGGCCGGCACTCAAAACGGCGTTGTGCGCCGAACGGAAAACGTCGTTTACCAGCCCAACCGCACAGTGCGCCATGTCCTGACGCCCAGAGGCAATATCCGTAAAATTTCTACAATCGTCCTTCTCGATCACACCGTTCACTGGGAAGGAACTGGAGCGAAGGCCAAAAAGATCATGCTTGCGCCCTCCGCCGACATGATCAAAGCTGTGCATGACGTAGTGGCCGGAATCGTCGCCTACAGCGAGCCGCGCGGCGATCAGATCACGGTCGAGGCCATGCCATTTGAAAGCACCCTTGACGCGCCTCCGCCCTCGTCCCTCCTTCCCGCGTCAAAGCCAAAGAATCAGGGTCTGGAGAAGCAGCAGCTTTACATGGCCATTGGCGGAGCTGTAGTCGTTCTCCTTGCGCTTGGGGCTGTTCTGTTCTTCATGATGCGCAAGCGCAAGACTCCTGCAGCGGTTACGGACACGGCTCATGTCGCCGTCGCCGCGCCCGGAGCGCCTCCGGCCGGACTGCCGACAGCCGAAGATCTTGTCATTCAGAACAAAGAACGCGAGGCAATGCAGGCTCGTCTCGAAAACGAAATTATGGGCCGCATCAAGATGCCGGAAACCACCAAGGCCACGGAGGTCCTCGTCAAACACGTTCGCGAAAGCGCCCACAAAGACCCGGCAACCGCGGCTAACGTTCTTCGTGCCTGGATGAGCGAAACGGGAGGCAAAAAATGAGTGGCGCAGCGGTAGCACGGCAGGAACTGACCGGCATTCAAAAGGCGGCTACTCTGCTGCTCCTGGTGGGTGAAGAGGCGAGCGCTGAAGTGCTTCGCCAGCTCGACGAACTTGAAGTGCAGCAGGTCGCCCGCGAGATAGCACGGCTTGACTCCCTTACATCGGAGCAGGCGGAAGCCACTCTTGAAGAGTTCTATCAAATGAGTGTCGCGCACGACTTCGTTGTGCGCGGCGGCATGGACTACGCGAAGAAGATGCTGACTGCCGCCTTCGGGCCCGAAGCGGGTAAGAAGATCACCGATCGGCTCATTATGATGATGGGTGGCGAGTATGTCTATCTTGATGTGCTCCAAAAAGCCGACCCGCAACAGCTCGCGCGCTTCATTCACAACGAGCATCCGCAGACGATTGCACTCGTGCTTTCGCACCTGAATGCAACCTCAGCGGCCGGCCTGCTTGCATCGCTGCCGCAGGAACTGCGTCCCGAAGTCGCCCTTCGGATGGCGAACCTCGATCAGATCACGCCGGAGATCGTCAATAAGATCGCAAAAGTCATCGGAGACAAACTCGAATCCATCGGTCAGTTCAGTCGCGAGTCCTACGGCGGTGTCCGCGCCGTCTCAGAAATCTTCAACCAGCTCGATGCCGGCTCCAGTAAAGCCATTCTCGATGTCATCGAAACACAGAACCCGAACCTGGTGGAAACGATCCGCCAGCTGATGTTCGTGTTCGAAGACCTTCTCTCAGTCGATAGCACTCAGATGAAAGAGATTGCCGGTCGCGTGGACCGCAAGATTCTGACCGTTGCCCTCAAGGGCACGAGCGCCAAACTCAAGGAACACTTCTTTGCGACCATGTCCGCGCGCGGCGTTGAAATGCTGAAAGAAGAGCTGGAATCCATGGGCCCCGTGAAGATCAAGGACGTAGAAGGGGCGCAACAGCAGATCATCGGGATTGTGCGTCAGCTGGATGCCGACGGCGTGATCTCGCTGAAGGGAGGCGGCGCCGAGCAGTATGTTGTCTAGGGTTCTCAAGGGTGACCGCGCCAGACAACTCCAGCCCATGGCCTTTGCGCAGGCGCAGCACGCGGCGCTGGCTCCGGAATTCTCCACTCCGGCACGTGTTCCGCAGCCTCCCGTAAATCCGGCGCACGAAGGCGAGCTCAATGACAGAATCCGCGCTCTGGAAGACGCTCTCGCAGCGACAAAGCGCGAAGCCTTCGAAGCCGGTCGTCAACAGGGCGAGCAGGCGGCCCGCGCCGCGATCGAGCCCGTGCTCGAACGGATGAATGCTGCCATCGCGGCCATTCTTAACATGCGGCCCGAGCTTCGCCGCCGCGCCGAAAAAGATGCCGTCGAGTTGGCTCTGAAGATCGCCCGCCGCGTACTGCATCGTGAACTGAACACCGATCCGAGCGCGCTCAACGCTCTCGCGCGAGTGGTCTTCGACCGGCTCACGCGCGCCGAAACGTGGAGGCTCACAGTTCACCCGCAATTCGCCGACGCCATTCGCGGCTCGCTTCCCGGCAGCAACATTGGCAAAGTAATCATCGATGCCGATTCTTCGTGCGCGCCTGGCACATTTGTGCTTCGTTCCTCCGAAGGCACGATTGACGCCTCAGTCGATGCTCAGCTTATCGAGATCGATCGTGGGCTCACTGACAGGCTTGCACGAGTATGAGTCCCGAATCTGCGCTCAACCTCGATCGGTTCTCTTACCTGCTGGACCGAATCAGCTCCATCGGCATGGCGGGCGAAGTGGTGGAACAGGTGGGCCTGCTCGTCGAATCGCGTGGACCTTCCACAGCCATCGGCGACTTCTGCGAAATACGAACCCGATCCGGCAAAACCATTCGTACGCAGGTCGTGGGCTTTCGCGATGGCCGTGTACTCTCAATGCCGCTCGAAGATACGGCCGGTCTCAGCCTTGGCGACTCTATCCTCGCGAGAGGTGGCGAGAGTACTGTCGACGTCTCGCGCGCTCTGCTCGGTCGCGTGCTCGACGGCTTCGGCGAACCGATGGATGGCGGCCCGCCCATTGACGCGCTCGACACACGACCGCTTCATGCGCCGCCTCCGAGTCCGCTGGAGCGCGAGCACATTAGCGATCGGCTGGTAACCGGCATCCGGGTGATCGATGGTCTGCTGCCTTGCGGCAAAGGGCAGCGAGTCGGCATTTTCGGCGGAAGTGGCGTCGGCAAGAGCACGCTGCTGGGGTCGATGGCTCGGTCGAGCTCAGCGGGCGTGAACGTCATCGCTCTCATCGGAGAGCGCAACAGGGAGGTTCGTGAGTTCATTGAACACGACCTCGGCCCGGAAGGCATGGCTCGCTCCGTCATCATCGTTGCAACCTCAGATCGGCCGGCGCCGCTTCGCGTACGGGCCTGCTTCGTCGCACTCGCTGTCGCCGAGTACTTCCGCGATCAGGGAGAAGATGTTCTTCTCGTTATGGACTCCATCACTCGCCTTGCTATGGCGCAGCGCGAGATCGGGCTCGCCGCGGGCGAACCTCCCAGTCAGAAGGGCTACACGCCTTCGGTCTTCAGTTTGCTGCCAAAGGTCTGCGAACGTGCGGGCAACTTCGGTGTAGGCTCGATCACGGCTTTCTTTACCGTTCTCGTAGAGGGCGACGACTTCAACGAACCCATTTGCGATGCCGTTCGGGCCATCCTCGATGGTCATATCACACTTTCCCGCGAACTCGGTTCCGCCGGACATTACCCAGCCATTCAGGTGCTTGACTCCGTCAGCCGCCTGCAGTCGAAGCTTGCGACGCCGCAGGAGTCGGAGGCTGCTCGAAGAGTCCGCGAGTCGCTTGCGCTCTATCGGCAATCCGAAGACCTGATCAACCTTGGCGCATACGTTTCCGGTTCCAATACCAGACTCGATTCTGCGATTCGTTCGCGCGATGAAGTCATGAAGTTCCTGCGCCAGAAGCCAACTGATCGCTCTTCGGGCGAAGAGACGGCGAAGCGCATGGAGGCATTGGCAGGCATCGTATGAAGGCCTTCCATTTTCGCCTCGAACCCGCAGTCCGATGGCGAGAGACCCAGCTTCGTCTCGAACGCGAGTCCGTCTCCCGCGCCGCGGCAAAGGTCGCCAAAATCCAGAACGATATCATCGCTACTTACACCGCGCTGCGTTCCGGCTCATCGGAACTGATGAACGCCGGCACAGCGGCTTTCCATTCCTGGAGTTCCTACGTTGACCGCTGCAATCGGAACATTGCACAACTTCAGGAGCAACTTTCACACGCCCGCAAAGCTCTCGTCGCGGCTACCGAACAGATGGTTGAGGCACATCAGAACCTCAAGGTTCTCGAAAACCTGAAACACGACGACCATGCGAAGTGGGAGCGCGACCTGAATCGTGAAACCGAGGCTTTTGCCGACGAGGCCTTCCTCGCGCGGTTGCAGGCCCGCCAGGCTACAATCGAGAGGCGGACGGGCGCGTAGCTCAGTTGGATAGAGCACCGGCCTTCTAAGCCGGTGGTCGCAGGTTCGAATCCTGCCGCGCCTACCAACCCCTACTGGTTCGCGTTCCTCGCCTTCGCCATTTCGAGCAGTAGTCTCAGTTCCCGACCCAGGGTGTTCCCGGAAAATGGCTTCGTTATTACAGAACAGCCTTCGGGCAATGCCGAAGCGTCGGGCGCAGCTTCGGAATATCCTGCGATGAACAGAACCCGTGCGCCGGGACGAATATCGCGGAAATGGGCGACGAACTCTTTGCCTGCGAGGTGATTGGCGGCGGATGTCGTGATCAGTGCCTCGAATGGCATTGGACCGCGGGCGATTCGTTCGGCTTCGGTGACAGAGGCGGCAGCGAGAACACGGAAGCCCTGGCGTTCCAGCATGTCGCGACTGAGTTCACGCAGCAGTGGCTCTTCGTCCAGTAGCAGCACGCCTGGAACATCGCCGTGCGCTGCGATTGAATCCGCGACGTCAGCCTGCGGCTGGGCCAGACCGGCTCCCGCCTCGAGCGGAAGATACAGTTCGCAGCGGAGTTCGGCACCGGCGGTCGCCGTGGGCGGTTCCACAACCGCCCTCACGATTCCGCCGGAGCGCGCAATGATCGCCTGTATGGTTTCGGCGCCCACCCAGGGCGTCGCTTCCGCGCTGCTGTCCGCCAACGGCGCCCTTACGGAGAGGCAAATATAGGGCCCGGTTGTTCCTGCCGGGCCCGGTTCTTCGATGCTCGTGACAACTTCAATCCGGTCCGGATGGAACTGCCCAGCGTGAATCATGAACCCAACGGCGATCTGCTGCAGGTAGCCCGCGTCGGCAAGTGCAGGCATTAGCCGCTCACCCAGTGAAAGTGCAAGCGTGGCGCCCGGCCTCAGATAGCGGCGGAGTTCCGGCTCGTACTCCCGCACAAAACCGTTGATATCGATAACCGCGTCGGTTACCGCCATACTGCGGTGGCTGAATTCCAGAATCTGGCTGCACAGCCTCTCTGCATCTTCAATCGATTTTGCCAGCGCGCCCGAATCCCGATCGGAAGTACGCAGCCGCTGCACAATCTGAACGAGATCGCGCCCCACACCGCCAGCCAGACGGCTGAGCGCTTCCATTTCGCGCACCTGACGCAGATACTTTTCGATCCGCATGCTGTCGGTCAGATCGGTCAGCGTGCCTTCGTAATAAGCTACGTTGCCGTTGTCGTCCCGTACGACTCGTGCATTCTCGCGCACCGTGATGATTCGCTTGTCCCGCGTTCTCAGCTGGAATTCGATATTGGCGTAGCTTCCGTCGCGTTCGAGTTTGTCGCGCAGACTCACATGTACGGACGGATCGACGAACGTATCGCGCACAACCCCGGGCACGTTCAGTTCTTCGGGAGTCGAAAAGCCGAGCATGCGGAGGAGTTCCGGATTTGCCGCCATAATTCGTCCGTCCGGCGCAGTCTGGTAGACGCCCTCGCGGATGTTTTCGAAAAGCTCCCGAAACTTTCTTTCGGAACTGCGCAGAGAGTGTTCGGCTTTCTTACGCTCGGTGATGTCCGTCATCATCGTGAGCACGCCTGCGTCTTTGCCCCCACGAGAGTAAGGGCTTGAACAGGCGAGCGTCCAGACTTCCCTTCCGTCGGCACGCTTCAGACGACGGTCGAACTGATCGCGAACGCCGGGTCTTCGGGTCTGAAAACGGATGCGTTCGGATGCCTGATCCTCAGGGAAAAAGTAATCTTCAACTCTCCGGCCTGTAAGATCTGGCACCGTGCAGCCCAGAATTTCGGCGATCCGCGGATTCGCATAGGCGATTGTGCCGTCCGGATTCACCATCCAGATGCCTTCGCCGGAGGTTTCGACGACCTGACGATGCCACGCTTCGCCCGTTGCGGCTTCTTCCCGGGCTATCCGAAGCTGCCTGGCAAAGACGCACGCCAGGCTCGCTTCAAGCGCATAGACGCTGCAGCGGAACCAGTCAGCGATTCCGAGAGAGGGGCTCCAGGACTCGTAGCCGCACCAGATCGTTGTTATTGCCGCCGCCAGGATTCCCGGCCCGGTGCCCAGACGCGTCGCGAAGATTACGACGGCCAGGCCGCAGAGCGGCATGGAAATTAGTTCGCCCGTAAGGTGATTCGTTTCCCAACGCAACGCAACGATTCCGGCGAATGCAAGAACCGCATAGAGGTAGCCGGTCCAGGAGACGGGCTGCTTCTGGCTTCCGGGCGTCAAGCGGAAGCCTCCGGCTGTGTTGGGCTCAGGATCGAAATAAGCACACCAAATACAACTACGACCACGGCGCCGATTACGTTATACCAGAGAAACGCAATCTTCGTAAATATTGCGCAAAAGACAATGGTAGCCTCCCCGATCAGGAGTGCCCAGAAGGCGGCGCCGCCCCGCACGCTTTGAAAAAAGAAACCGAGGATGAATACGCCCAGCAGCACCGGATAGAAGAATGAGCCCACCTGATTGACGGCTTCCACGAGCGAACCGAGGTGGCGGGCATATTGCGCGAACGCTACTGCCCACGCGCCCCAAATTGCGGTGAAAACCCGCGAAGCGAGCAGGTAGTGGCGATCCGATGCGTCGGGGCGGAAGTGGCGGCGGTAGATATCCATAACGCTTACCGCAGCCAGCGAATTGAGCTCGCCGGAACTCGAAGACATTGCGGCTGTGAAGATCACAGCTACCACGAGTCCGATGAAACCCACCGGGAAGTACTTCGTAACGAAAGAGAGGAAGATGTAGTTGGTGTCGCTGAAAGCGCTTTGGCCTTCGCTCTTTTGGTAGAGCCTGATCCCGGCCGCACGCGCGGTGTCGGTATCCTGCTGGGCGGCGCGATAATCGGAAACCGCGATTGAGAGAGCAGAGGCGTTGTCCGCCTTGCGCGCCGCGTTGATGGAAAGCGCGGCCTGCTCGCGTTTGTTCCAGGCCTGGTCGAAGTCATGGTGGATTTGGGTGTAGCCAGGCTGTGAGGAAAGCGAGGCCATTGCGTCCTTCTGGAACAGCAAGGGTGGCTGCGTGAACAGGTAGAACACAAACACCATTGCGCCTACGAACAGAATGAAGAACTGCATCGGGACCTTCGCCATCGCATTGAACAGCAGACTAAGACGACTCTGCGCCACCGATTTGCCGGTGAGGTACCGCTGCACCTGAGACTGGTCACAGCCGAAGTAGCCGAGGAACAGCGATGTTCCGCCGATCAATCCGCTCCAGACGTTGTAGCGATTGTTCCAGTCGAGCCGAAAATCGACGACATTGAGCTTGCCGACCGCGCCCGCGAGATAGACCGCATCGCCGAAGGTCACGTTGTGCGGCATCAGCGCCACGACGCTGATGACCGCCATGATCAGGCCCGAGAAGATTACCGTCATCTGCAGAACATCGGTCCACGTCACTGCCGGGATGCCGCCTGTAGTGGTGTAGATCACGCAGACGAGGCCGATGATTAGAGTGGTGAGGCGATCCGGCCATCCGAAGATTGAGCTCATGACAATCGCCGGCGCGTAGAGCGCAATGCCCGCCGCCATCGCGCGTGAGACCAGAAAGACGATTGAGGTGAGCGCCCGGGTTTTGGCATCAAAGCGTTTTTCCAGATACTCGTAGGCCGTAAAAACGCCTGACTTATGGAAGATTGGTACCGCCGTGGCGGCGAGAATCACCATGGCTATCGGTAGTCCGAAGTAGAACTGCACGAAGCGCATGCCATCCACATAAGCCTGGCCGGTGGTAGCGATGAAGGTGATCGCGCTCGCCTGCGTGGCCATGATGGAAAGACCCATCGCGTACCACGGCATCGTCTTGCCGGCGAGCAGGTATTCGCTCACGTTCATGCGGGCTTTGCTTCCACGCCAAAGTCCGAAAGCCGGGATGCCCACGATGGCGAGGATCATGACGATCCAATCGGCCGGTCTCATGAGAAATACCTGGTGAAGGCGTAGAAGAGGGCGATCAGAAACGCGAGCCAGACCAGCGCCGTTATATAGATATTGCGCCACGATCCGAGAACAGGTGGCGGTTCGGGGTCGTGGGCGGCGGCGGGCAGTCTGAATTTCATTCCGGCCGACCCGCGTCTCCGGTGAGTTCTCCGCGCAATACGGTCACGGCTTGCCCCCCGAGCATCACTCGATCTTCGAGATGGCGGACTTTCACCACTCCGCCGCGCTGCGAAGCCTGGTAGCCGGTCATTTCGTGGCGTCCCGTCTTTTTCGACCAGTAAGGCGCCAGTGCGCAGTGCGCCGACCCCGTGACGGGATCTTCGTCGATACCGGAGCCCGGAGCGAAGAAGCGGGAGACGAAATCGTATTCAGCGCTCCCGGATGCGGTAACGATGACGCCGCGGACCGGAAGTCTTCCGAGGAGCCGATGATCCGGGTTTAGATTACGCACCGTGGATTCGTCGGCGAGTTCAATCAGGTAGTCGAACTTGCTGCGGCCCGTGAATCGAATTTGCGCGCCGAGGGCTTCCGCCATTCCTTCGGGCGGATCGGCCGGTTCAACGACGGTTGCCGGGAAGTCCATCTCGATCCAGGCTCCGATGCGGCTGCAGGAAAGTAGTCCGCTGCGGGTGTGGAAGCGGGCTTCGGCATGCGGCGGGAGATGTCCTTCTTCCCAGAGAACGTGTGCGCTGGCCAGGGTGGCGTGCCCGCAAAGGTCGATCTCCACGGTTGGTGTGAACCATCGCAGTGCATAGCCGCCCTGATCCGGATAGAGAAACGCCGTCTCGGAAAGATTCATTTCGCGCGCCACACTGCGCATCCAGAGTTCGGGCGCGGGGCCGGACAAGACGCAAACAGCCGCGGGGTTACCCCGGAATGGCAAGGCCGTGAAGGCATCGACCTGAACGATGGGGACAGGCATCTCTAAATTATGTCCGATCTCCGGGAGCCGACGCCGGAAAAATCAAAAATGAAAAAACGAACCCAATTTCTTGTTCTCTTGTTCAACATGCGACAGGAGTATCCTGACTGGAACGTAGCATGGCGGCTATATCACCCTTGGCCGGTTTTAACGCAACGCGCTGATAACACGGCAAATTCAGGCCGCCGAATTTTGTTGTCACTGCAATCGGAGTGGTTTGCCTGTTGCCGTTCCCAGCGGAACCCCCAGCAGCTTTGCGATGCTCGGGGCAATATCCAGGTTGCTGACTAAACCGAGATTTACGCCTGGCCGGACTCCGTTTCCGCTGGCGATGAAGATTGGGTGAAGGTCGGGGTCGCTTGCGGGATAGCCGTGGCTGCCGCCGGTCTGTTTGACTTCCATGGTGACGGGGCCGCCCTTTGTGCCGGAAAAGGAGTAGCCGTCCTTTGCAGTGACCCAAAGCTGCCCGAATTGCGGATCTTTGTCGGGCCGGGGAAGTCCGAGAGCGGGATAGTCACTTGCGCCGTAGACTTTGTCGACGCCTTCGAGTCCGGCGAGAAGCGACCGGGTTTTCGCGATCAGGTCCGGCTGTTCAACGTAGACGAAACCGGATCCGCCTTCGGGAAGGACGTACACCTTCTTATCCAGACCAGCGGCCTCGAGTGCATTGTTCGGGCGGATCTCCTTTGTGAAGGCTTTGAAGCCGTGGTCGGAGACGACGAAGATCGTGGTCATCTTCGCGAGACCGGCGACGCGAATGGCATCGACGAGCCGGCCGACGCAGCTATCGAGAAAAGCGATGGCGGCGCGGGCCGCGAGAGTGCCGGGTCCATAGCTGTGCTGCGCAGAATCGAGACTCAGGAGGTGAATCAGGAGGAGATCGGGTTTGTGATTTTCGATGAGATATACGCCGGCATCAGTCCAGCGCTCGTCGCGAAAGAGGATGTTGGCTTTGGCGAAATCGGTGAGATCGGCCCTGGTAATAATGTGCTTCCCCATCATCTCTTTTTCGAGCGCCCCATCAGGAGTGGCTTTCTCCGGAAATGCCCACGTGATGGTGGGGGCGTTGGCGATTGCAACCCAGTCGACCTGCGCCGTAGTCAATCCGGCATTGTGTGCCGCATCGTAAACAGTGGGGGATTTGACCAGTTTCACTTTGTCGACCGAGGTATCGACCTTCACGGGCGGCCAGGAATTGGTGCGGACGATAGCACCGTTGAGCAGCAGTCCGTGGGTATCGGCGCCGACTCCCGTCACCATGGTGGTATGGTTCGGCCAGGTGATGGTGGGATTGATGGCGGTCATGTCTCCGCCTGTCCCCGATTGCATGAGTTTGCGGAGGTTGGGGATGGGGAGTTTCGGATCTTCGAGCGCACTGGCAGGAAAGCCGTCGAGGGATATTACGACGACCTTATTGTGCTGGGCAGACGCGAGGGACGGCAGCAGGAACGTTACAAGCGCCGTGCGAAGAAAAGACCGAATCATATCCGTTCAGGAGCGATTGCGGAAGAGAAAGCGCTTCTTTGGGGGCGCAGCAGGGGCGGACCCAAAGGCGGGAGGGGTTACTTCCACTTCGGCTTGACGGACCTCGATAACCGGTGGTTCGGGCGCGGGTTCTTCCGTGCGAAGTTTGGGAACCACGGGTTCGCGGCGCATGGCGTCCAGGAGTTGCGATTCGAACGGCGGACGCGGCGCGGGCGGCGGTGGTTCGGGTAGCTTAACTCGCGGTGGCAGGGCGGCGGCAAAGCGCGCGGCGGGATCCACGGGCGGCGTTGGCGGGATGAGCTGAGCGCGCTCACAGAGTTTTTCGATTGCGGAGACCAGGCGTTGCAGGTTGGCATCGGTTTCGGCCAGGCGGGAACGCAGGGTCTCAAGAGAGCCGGAGTGATCCGCGAGTTTGGGGTCGATTGCGGCCAGGCGTGCGTTTACGGCCTGCTCGATGAGTTCCCGAAGTTCGTCGGTTGTTGGAGCGGCTTTGGGCTGATTTTGTTCGAGATGCGCGATTCGCTCGGTAAGCGCGGCGATCAGTTCGGCGCTGTTATCGGCTGGTTTTTCGACAGGCGCCGAAATGCGCGGCGCGCGCGAGAGGCTTTCAAGCTTCGCTTCGAGACGCGAGAGCCAGTCGAGACGGGATTCCAGGCTTTCGAGGCGGTCGAGGAGTGGTTCGAGGTCGAGGAAATTATCGGGCTCGGGAAAATGCTCCGGTGGTGTCGGCGGCGCGGGTGGTAACGCGGGCGCGCCGACTTGACGCGGGCGCGTGGACATCCCCATGGCCAGCCCGGTTCCGGCGACGATTGCGATGCGCCTGAGAAGTCCGTTCGCCATGGAGAAGAGATGTTAAGCGGTGATGGCGTCAGCCTGCGGAGCGCGACGCGCCAGGAAGGCGTAGACGCCGAAAATGGCGCCGGAATAGAAGAGGTCGCCTGCGAGGGTCCGTCCCCAGAACGGAAGCGCTGAGGCGTAGCATGCCATCAGTCCGCTAAGATTCGCCGCGTACATTCGCGTAACGCCATCGGAGGCGCGGAGCCAGACCGCGAAGTTCGTGATGAGGAAGAACTGCAGGCTGCAGAGAAATGCCGTTCCGCCCACGCGCAGTGGCGTGACGTTGCGTACCAACTGGCGGCCGAGCCAGACGTTAATCATGAAGCTGGCGTAGATGAAAGGCGAACCCCAGGTGTAGCCGCTGTGGCCTCCGCCGGCCGCGCCCACGATGGGATCGGTGACGAGCATGACGATCAATGGCAGCAGATACGCCGTGTATTTGCCGAGGCGCGAGCCTGCGAACAGACAGGAGCCGCCGAGCGGCGTGACGTTCGGAGCGTGGGGAATCAGGCGGCCGAGAGCGCTGAGCACCGTGAGTCCGATGGCGTAGGAACGGTTGTGGTTCTGCTGTGACATTTTGTATCTCCTATATTAGCTGAACGTGATGGCGATGGCTCCGGCGGTGATGAGAAGGCCGCCGAGGGCTTTGAGCGGAGTGATGGTTTCGCCGAGGAAGACGGCAGCGAAGACGATGACCAGCACGACGCTGAGTTTGTCGATGGGTGCGACGCGTGAGGCGGGGCCGAGCTGGAGAGCACGGAAGTAGCACAGCCAGGAGAGTCCGGTGGCGATGCCGGAGAGGATGAGGAAGAGCCAGCTCCTTGAGGAGATGGCCTGCAGGCCGGAGTGGGCGCGCGTGGTGAGTGCGATGGCCCAGGTGAATATCAGGATAACTGAGGTGCGGATGGCGGTGGAGAGGTTGGAGTCGATGCCGGTGACGCCGATTTTGGCGAGGATGGCGGTGACGGCTGCGAAGAGTGCGGAAAGCAGAGCCCAGAGGAGCCAGTTCATGCTTTCAGGATCTCGCAGATTGGAGTGGACCGTATCCGATCCAGCGTCGTCAGGTCAATTTTCGGAAGGTTTTTCGATGTGGTCGATGACCAGTATCTTCAGCGGACCTTTGGCAGCTTCCACTTTCAGGCCGAGCTCCTGCTGGAGTGCCTGATCCATGGGGAGAGTTGGGTCGAGGTCGTCGGGTCTCCGGTCGCTGTCCCATCGGCCCTTGTACTTCAGCACGAAGTCGTACTTGCCTGTTAAGCCGGTTTTGTCGTCGACGGGTCGCCCGAACTGCGACGTCAGTGTCTCCACCAGCTGGCTCATCGAGCAGCCGTGAGCGAGGAAGTCGAACCCTTGTCCATCGCTCTTCTGATAAAGAGGGGGTATCGGATGGTCTCCGAAACTCTTCAGTTCATCGGCTGACGGAGGCATGGAGCCTTCCCCGCCGAACTTCGGTCCTCCCTTACCTACCACCAGGTGGTAGATGTCTCCTTCCTTTGTCTCCCAGTGGGTCTTGAGCTTGAAGCGGTCTTCGAGGAGTGTCTGAAGCATGTGCCGTTGCTCCTCAAATTGCTGTTCCTGGGTGAGCGCCGCAATCCTGGCGTCGGCTTCGCTGCTGCCTTTGGCTTCGATCACGAACATGGTCGGGAACGGCCACTTCGGGAGGCCGATCACCTGGGGCGTATTCGCGCGGTAGGCGTAGCCGATCAGATTGTCGATCGTCCAGTTGCTTGCATGGAATGTTGCGGTACGAGGGACAAACTGACCACTCACTCTGATACCGGCGGTCGGATCGAGATTCTTATTTTCGTGCACCGAGGCTACGTCGAACGTCATCGTTGCTGTGTAGGGCGCTGAAGCAGCGTCGCTTGTTTGCGCGGGCAGGCGAGCAGGCACTGCCAGTATTAACCAGGCAGCCGCCGCATTCCACAACAGCGTGTGCGCGGAAATTTTCATCGTTGAACCTCTGGAACAGGTAGACGCGCGGTTATGGCAAAGCGTTGAAGTCGGGCTGGACCCTACCGCACCCACGGGTTCAGAATGGATACGCCAAGGCCCGTGAAATCGCGCTCGTTACGCGTAACCAGCGTAAGGCCATGCTCTGCCGCGCGGTTGCAGCGATCATGCCGTCGGCGATTCCGAGTGGCTTGCCTGCCGCCTGGCGTCGAGCGCCAATAGTGCCCCACCGTTCCGCGATGGCCTGTGTAACGGGAAGGACGCGCCTGCCGAACAACAAAGGAATGCTGCTTTCGATGTATTGCTCCAGTTGCAGACGACGTGCCGAGCCTGAAGCCAGAAGCGCCGCTCCTCTTCTCAGCTCACCGATCGATATAACGATGACGAACTGAACATCTTTGCTAATGCCCTCCAGCCATGAAGCTACGCTCGGGTCGGGCATCGGACGCAACGTTTCAGACGGCACGTTTGTATCCAGCAAAAAACCACTCATGTGAGGTCGAGCGGACGGTCGGGCGAGGGTTCGCGCTTAAAAAGCGTATCTATTTCGTCATCGGTGAACAAGCCACGCATTGGAGCGGCGAGCTCAAGGAGATTATTCGGTGTTGTCGATGGCGAGTCGACAGCGGGCGAAACCTGATCGAGGGCCTCGAGAGCCTGTTCGATCAGCTCATCCGCACCGTGCAGGCGCCGGGTGCGGATTTGCGCGCTAACGCGCTGGGCTAAGTCTGGGTTATGAATCTGGAGGTTCATCGCGCAATCCGTCTTCTCCTAAGGTTATCGCGAATGTTGGTCGCCGGATGCGGCTTCGTTGGGGTTCCAGAGGTTTTCTGTCGCGCCGGTTTCGTGCGCCGCCCAGCGGCTCCAGACGAAGAAGGCGTCGCTGAGACGGTTCAGGTAGGTGATGACTTCGTTCGCGACGTTTTCGCGGGCTGCGAGCGCTACGCAGATGCGTTCTGCTCGGCGGCAGATGGTTCGGCAGACGTGCAACTCGGCGTTGAGTCGCGATCCACCGGGGAGAACGAAGGAACGCAGCGGTTCGAGCACGGCGTTCATGCGGTCCATTTCCTGTTCGAGCTGTGCTGATTCGGCGATGGTGATAACTGGCTGCTTTGGATGCAGGTCTTCGGAGAGTGTTGCGAGCATAGAGCCTGCGTTGAAGAGTTCGTGTTGGACTCGTCGCAGGATGCTCGCCAGTTCGCTTAGTCGGGAATCTCCCAGGCAGGACTCGCGTGCGAGGCCTGTGAAGGCGTTCAGCTCGTCGACCGTGCCGTAGGCCTCGATGCGCAGATCGCTTTTCGGAATGCGCTGTCCGCCGACGAGCGAGGTCTCACCGCCATCGCCACGCCGCGTGTAGACGCGGTTGATGGCGAGGCGGGGTTTGTTGAAGACTTCGTCCATGCGGCTTACTTTATCGCGCGCGGGCGAGGTTCCATTTGAGGCCGGCAACTACATTGAGCAGCGGCGAAGGAAAGCCGTAGATCTCTTCGTAACGGCGATCCAGCGCGTTGCGCAGGTTGGCGTATGCCGTCAGATTGCCGCGCAGGCGATAGTTGGCGTTGATGCCGAGATCGAAGTATCCGGGGTTCCAGTAGAGTCCGGCGGAGGCGCCGTAGTTCGGCTCCACGTCGAGGGTGTGATTGCGCCAGGAGGCGGTAAGGTTCAGTGCGGCGCGGCCGTGGTGCAGGCCTGCGTTGAATGAGCCCGATTGCTTCGGGCGGCGCAGCAGCGGCTGGCCGAGGTAGTAGTAGTTCTGAACGAGGCCGGTGCTGCCCTGAAGTGCCAATACCTGCGATTCGAGCCAGGTATAGCTGGCGTTGAACGAAATCCAGCCGGCCGGGCGCACCTGCGCGGTCGTTTCGATGCCCTGGGCGCGGGCTCTCGCCAGATTGCCCGTGGAGTACGGAATCAGCTTTGCGAGCGAACCGCCAAGGGAGACGATCATGTCGCGATAGCTGTTGTGGAACCAGGTGACATCGAGCGAGAGTTTATTGGAGAGGAAGCGTTGTTCAATGCCGGCGTCGTAACTTTGGGTTCGTTCGGGCAGCAGGCCCGGGTTGTTGGTGAAGGCGAGATCGGAACCTCCCGGCGGACGGATGCCCGTGCCGTAAGAACCATGCAGGCGGCTGGTAGCGCTGAACAGATACGCGGCCGACATTTTCGGGCTGGTTTCGGTATCCGTGCGCGCGGGGAAATCGGGGCGTGCCGGGAAGCCGAAAGCGTTTCCGGGCACGAACGGCGTGAGATAGCTTTCCCACCTCACGCCGATGTTTGCGTAGAACTTTCCAAAGTTGAGGCGGTCTTCGAAGTATCCGCTGACGTCGTTACGGCGCAGCAGGAAGCTGTCTCCGCTGGTGACAGTGACGTAGGTATTGCGCAATTCCTCGCGATGATAAACGACGCCCGCCGCCACTGTGGACTGCTTGCCCAGCGACCAGGTGAGGCGGCCTTCTCCATTGCCGCTGAGGTCTTTGTTGAAGCTTGGACCATACGGACTGAGATACAGGTTGTTGTTCCAGAAAGCGCCACCGATGAGATCGAAGCGGAGAGAATCCGAGAGCTCTGTACTGTAGTGGACCCCGTAGGTGGATGTGTTGTTCTTGCTGCGGCTGATGGAGTCGATGCCGGAGAAAAGGTGCGCCGGATTCGATCCGTAAGGGCCGGGTTCACCGACGTTGTTTGAAGTGAAATCGCCGAATAGCGAGAGTTTTTGTGTGCGCCAGCGGTGATCGAGAGCGATAAGCGCGTTGTCGTCGCGATAGTCGCTGTTGGCGACAGGGCCGTTCGAGAGCAGGCTGGAGAGTGATCCGGAGATGCCCCAGTTGCGGGCGAACATGGTCTCGCCGCTGAGTGCGAAGCGGTTTTCGGCGTGGGTGCCGCCTTCGGCGACGAGGTCTAGTGCGGGTCCGCTTTCGGGCGCGCGCGATTCCACGCTGACCACGCTCGAGAGTGCGTAGGAGCCATAGACGGCGGACTGCGGGCCGCGCGCCACCTGGATTTCTTCGAGGGCGTCTGTGGGGAGATGCGCGAAGTCGAAGAGTCCGCCGTAGTAGAAGCTGTTGATAGGGACGCCGTTGAAGAGAACGAGATTGTATTTGGAGTCGCCGCCGCGTACGAAGAGGTCGGTTACCGTACCGCGCGTACCGCTGGCCGAGAAGACCATGCCGGGGAGCGTGCGGAGAAGATCGACAGCCTGCGATTCGTTGCGCTCGCGCATTTCGGCGCTGGTTACCACGCTGACCGATGAGCCTTGCTGGCTGGGAAGAGCGTCAATTGCGGACCCGGTGACGGCTACGGATTCGCTTTGTGCCGCGAGAATGAGGTGGACTACTGCCGTGGGTGCCGACACCGCAGTCTGGAAGCCCTGTGCAGCTACTCGGAGGCTGATCTTTTCGTAGAGCGGAGAGACGTAAAGGTCGAAGGCGCCGTGGTCGTCGGTGACCTGTTCGGTGATGACGCCGAGCGGATTGACCGCGGCAACCTGAGCGCCGGAGACGGCATGGCCTGCGGGATCGAGCACCACGCCCTTCAGTTCAGCGGCCTGAGCCTGCGCGTGGAGGAATACACTCGAAAAGACGAGCGTACAGAAAAACAGTCTGGATGTGTGCATATATCGGGCAGCCCTGCGCTGCCGTCCTTTCCGCCGCGGCAGGTTATCCGGAAAATGAATTCCGGATCACGCGGGCCGGTCTCCTGACTTGCGCGTCATCGGATTTCATTCGCCTTCCCATCCCGTGGGGGACAGTGGCCTGTGAATGGATCCTCGGCGCTTACAGTGGCGGGGCCGTGCCGGATTTACACCGGCTTCCCAAATACAACGCCTGCGTGCTGCTCGAAGCATTCTCAGACTAGCACAGAGTCCGGAAAAGCACGGAACCGGGTAGATGCGCTTCGCGTATGGACTCTGTAAGATTTATTGCAAGAGGAATTCGGTCGGTTATGAAGAAACTATTGCCGGGATTACTGCTGTTGGTCAGGCTGGCGGCGGGGGCTGAGATTGGCACGCCTGGGTTCGGCCCGAACGATCTGTTTCAGATTTCGAAGGTGTGGACCGTCGAACTGAGCTTTACATCCGCCGAGTGGGAAGCGATGAAGCCGAATTACAACGGGCCTCGGGGCCCGTCTATGCTGGTCGGCGCGGAGGGAAGCCGCAACGGATATCTCGCGTTCCAGGGGCTTGTCTATAACTGGGCTCATGCCAACGTGTCGATCGGCGGCGTGAAGTTCGACGATATTGGCGTGCGCGATAAGGGCAACGGCACTTACATGGAAGGGTCGGTGCGCGGCAAGGTTTCGATGAAGCTGCACCTGAACAAGTACGTGAAGGGGCAGAAGTTGGCCGGCATGTCCACTTTCAATCTGGCGAACAACATAACCGATGCGGGCTGGATGAACGAGGAGCTTGCCTACCGGCTGTTCCGCGATGCCGGAGTTCCGGCGCCGCGGTCGGCTTATGCGAAGGTTTATATCACGGTTGCGGGTGTAGGCCGGCGGTATGCGGGTTTGTTTTCGCTGATTGAGGATGTGGATGATGATTTCATTCAGGATCGGTTTGGGTCAAAAACAGGCGCTTTGCTCAAGCCCATTCCGCTGAGCCTGTTTACGTATCTGGGCGACGACTGGAAAGCATATAACCAGATCTACGATCCCAGGACGACGCTAACCGATGCGCAGAAGTCCCGAATCATTCAATTGTGCCGGCTCGCGACAAGTGGCTCCGATGAGGAGTTCGCGGCGAAAATCGGGAATTATATCGATCTGGATAATTTCGCGCGATTCCTTGCCGTGGATGTGTGGCTGAGCGACTTCGACGGAATCATGAAGGTGGGTCAGAATTACTACGCCTATATGGACCCCGTG
Organism: Acidobacteriota bacterium; assembly: GCA_048498815.1. Lineage (GTDB taxonomy): Bacteria > Acidobacteriota > Terriglobia > Bryobacterales > Bryobacteraceae > BOG-234. The sequence continues at coordinate 111,270 of JBEHXG010000008.1, forward strand.
AATGGTCGCTTCCGGTTCGTGGCGTGGGACCACGATCACAGCTTCGGGCAGATGGGGCGCGCGTCAGTGCAGGAGACGGAGAATTTCACGATCTATCATCCGTGGAACACTGCGAACCATTTCATGGCGCGCCTGTTCGCGGTGCCCGCATTCCGCGATTTGTATCTGGCGAAGATGCGCGAGTTCTGCAATACAATTTTCCAGCCGTCGCGTTTGTTTAAGCAGGTGGATGAACTGGCGCCGGCGATTCGTCCGGCGATTGCGGAAGAGGGAGAGCAGATGGTGCGGACATTCGACGCGGTGGTGGCTGATCCGCAGGAGTCCGATCAGCGGCGGATGTTTGGGGAGCGGCTGAAGCCCTTCGTGAAGGCGCGAACGCCGCTTGTGATCAATCAGCTGAATGGGAAGTCACAGGGCGATCAGGTGGAGACGCACACCCGGTAGCGGGGTTATTCGGCGGGTGCCGTCTGACTTTCCAGCTTAACGGTGGTCTTCTCCGATGTGCGGATAGTGATGGGCGCGCCTTTGGCGTTGCGTCGCACCCAATCCGGGTTGGCATATTCGACGTTGGCATCGCTGGGCCAGGCGAAGATTGTGTAGTCGCCCGGCGGGATTCCGCCCATTGCGAAATGACCTTTGTTGTCAGTGCGCATCTCATGTGGCTGCGATCCTTCGCGTAGCAGCAGAACCCAGGCGCTGGCGGGTGCGCCGTGGCCGGAAACATCGCCTTCCACGCTTCCGGAGTCGTCGCTGACGGTGATTTCCAGATCTGTAATGCCGGGAGGGACGGTTACGTCGGAGCCAATCACATCACGATTTCCGTACACCACGCTTTTTACGTAGAAGGGCGGCGGCATGGACGGGAATTCGAGACGATAATCTTCCGGCATAACACCGTAGATCGAGAAGGCTGTTTTGTCTTCATTCCATACCATGCGATCCGAGAACTGGATGCCGCTCAGCGCCCGCATGACCAGGTCGAATGGTGTTATGAACTTCTTCCCCGAAACAGACAGGACCTTTACCGTGCCCTGAATAACGGCGGCTTGCTCCATGGGCAGTGTGACGTCTTCCACATCCTGATTTCCAACGCTGAGGGGGATCAGTCGGGATCGTTTCCTGTCCTGTTCGTCTGTGCGGGCAATCGCCCGGTAAGCCCCCGGCGGCACGCGCCGCAACGTAAACTTTCCATCCGGTCCTGCCACTGTAGTCAACTCAAACTCATTTGCCGAATCAGCGCCAAAAAGCTCGCGTGGAAAGAGCGCGATGGTCACGGGAGTCTTCGGGGGGAACCCCGATACCGTTCCCCGAACGGTCACCCTGGAATACGCGGCAAGTCTGAGGTCGACCAGCGCCTCGTTACCGGCGGAAACGCTCATCGAGGGTGCGGCCGGGTCCAGAGCCGCTCCCGGAAAGCATCGACCCTCAAGAGTTCCCGGGATACGACCGACGCCATGCCCGGTGGCGCAGATGATGTACCTGCCCGCGGCCAGTGTAGAGAATCGATACTCACCAAGGTCATTGCTCGTCGCAGTTACGCGCATGCGAATGCCGCGAACACCCTTTGAAACACCAAGTCTTGCGAGTGCGACCTCGGCTCCGGGAAGAGGATCGCCATTCTCGTCCAGAACCTTTCCGGAGATCACCGATTGGGGCGTTATCTCAATCGAAACATCACGCAGAGGGGCTTCGGCGCTGAGGACCAGGGCGGCGGGAGGCGTCCCGCCCGATTCTTTTTCGAGGAAGCCAAAGTGTTCCGCAAAGACGCTCAGCTTACCGCAGGGCGAATGCGGAACACTCCATTTTCCGGCCGCGTCCGTGGTAGCGGAGAAGTTTTCCTCGCCGGCTGCGGCGAGATAGATCCGTGCGCGCGGGACCGGAGCCCGCGTCACAGAGTTAATCACGGAGCCGTCGATTGAGCAGGTCCTCGTATCCGCCTGGGGGAACAGTCTGCCGGAGATAAGCAGAAGTAAGGCGACAGTTCGCACGGGAATCCGTTATCGGGCGGGAGGCGCAGTCGCATGGCGCTTCAGGATGACCGGAAGATTCTGCTGAAAGACACTGCGCGCGACGACCATGTCGCAGCCGCACTCCTGCGCTTCGAGCTTGAGATCGGTCTGCACATGCGAAACGAAGCCGATCGTACTGACACGCTTCGTCTCAGGATCGGCCTTAATCGCTCGGATGGCGCCGATGGGATCGGCAGCGTCGCAGTTGAGATCGAAGATCACAAGCGAGGGCTTCTCTTTTACCTTCTCAAGCACAGTGGGTTTGTCTTTGAGGAATTCGACCGACATGCCGAATTTCTTCGCCATATCCATAATCTTGGCGGAAAAGAAAAGGTCGGTCATCACGGCGAGTATTTTTCGCGGTTGAACGCTCATGCAGATGAAAACAGGGGGAAACCGAATGGTAGCGCGGGAGATGCGGCGGCTGCAACATGCGCCGGTATGGCGCTACCATGAAGGGCAATGACTCCTAACCCTACCCGGATCCTTCTGCAAAAAACCGACGAGTACCGGGAAACTTACGCCAACAGCGTTCAGATCCGTGTGAACCTCTGGGATTTCTTTCTGATGTTCGGCACCGTGAACCAGCCGGGCGCGGAGCAGGTGGAGATCCGTAATTTTCAGGGTGTGTATCTCAGCCCGCAACAAGCCAAGGCCCTCCTCGGGCTGCTGCAGCAGAACGTGGGTCAGTACGAGGCCGCGTTCGGTGAGATTCGGCTGGAGTCGCGGCCTGGTTCGGAATTCGTTCAGTAGATCATGTTAGGGGCACGCAAGCGGGTTCGCCCCTCGTCGTACCTCCTGATCTTCGCGATTACGGCGACGGTTCTGCTTGCCGCCCATAGCTCGCTGCTGCAGCTTCCGTACTACTGGGATGAGGCCGGGCAGTTCATTCCGGCCGCCAGCGATATCTATAACTACGGCTCGTGGATTTCGCACAGCGCGACGCCGAATGTCCATCCGCCGGGGGTGATGGCATGGCTCGCGCTGGCCTGGCATCTGTTCGGATTTTCCATTGCGACCGCGCGCGTGGCGATGGTGATGCTGGCTTCCTTCGGCGTACTGGCCACGTTTCTGCTGGCGATTGAACTCTCGCGCGGAAGTCCGGGGACGCCTGCGTTTGGGGCGGTAGCGCTGCTATGTCTGTGCCCGCTTTTTTATGCGCAGTCGATGATGGCGCTGCTCGATATGCCGGCGATGGGGTTTACGGCCCTGGCGCTGTTATTGTTCCTGCAGGCGCGTTATCGGGCTTCAGCGCTGGTTTGCATTGGGCTTGTGCTGGTGAAGGAGACCGGCATCGTTGCGCCCGCGCTGTTTGCGGCGTGGCTGCTATTTGAACCGGGGCGGTACCGGGAGATCCGCCGGCAAGCCGCCTGGTTTGTGCTGCCCGCGGTAGCGCTGGGGCTTTGGCTGGCGGCGCTGCGCTACTACACCGGCCACTGGTTTGGTAACCCGGGCTTTGCCGAGTACAACCTTTACTTCCCATTGAATCCGGCGCGGCTGCTGTTTGCATTGTTCCGGCGGCTGTATTATCTGCTGATCGGCTCCGGCCATTTCATTGGGACTGCGGCTGTTATATACGCGTGGAAACGGATGCCCCTGTTTCGGGACCGGCCTTGGCGCATTGCGGGGTCTTTGGCGGCGGCGCATGTTCTGGCGGTGACCGTGTTGGGCGGTGCTGTGCTGGAGCGCTATCTTCTCCCGGTATTGCCGATTCTGTACGCGGCCTTCGCGATTGCACTTCGGGCTCTGCTGCCGAAGACGCGCGGCGTTGCAATGGGATGTCTGGCAGCGTGTCTGGTAGGCGCGAACTTCATCAATCCGCCTTACCCCTTTCCCTTCGAGAACAATCTGATGTTTGTCGATTTTGTGGACGTGCAGCGCGCAGCCGCGTTCGCGGCGGACACTTATCCCGGCCTGGTGGCCACCACGTTCCCGATGTCAGCCGCGCTGGCTCACCCGGATGAAGGCTACCTGATGCTGCCACATCCGGTCCGCGAGATTCCGGATTTTCATCCTACGACGATTGAGGCGCTGAAGAATGATCCGCCGCCGCTCATGCTCGTTTACGACACCGAGCTCGATCCGTGGCATGTGCGGAGCACCCCGGCGTTTCAGTGGTTCTTCGGGCGATATTACAAATACGAACGGGCGATGAGTGCGCTGGAGATTTCGCGCATGCTCGACATGCGGATCGCGCGTGGGTGGACGAGCCACGGCTTTTCCATGTATCTTCTGGTTTCAGAAAGCGCGACCACGCCAACGCTGTTTCGGCACTGAACTTTTGGCCCGTGTGGCGCGTAATGCTGAAAGGGAGGAATCGTTCTCATGGTGAAGTTCCTGCTGTGGTGCATTCTGCTGGTGCTGTGCTGGCCGCTGGCGATCGTTGCCCTGGTGCTGTTTCCGCTGATCTGGCTGATTCTGCTGCCGTTCCGCCTGGTGGGGATCGCCGTGGGCGGCGTCTTCGCCCTGATTGTTGCGCTGTTCATGCTGCCGGCTCGCGTTATACGGGGGATATAAAGATGGAAGGTATCAACAACTTCGTTGAAGAAGTGAAAGTCCTTGCTCATGAACTGGTGGACAAGGTAAAGACTTTGATTCACGAAGGCAACGTCAACCGGATCATCATCAAGGATGAAAAAGGAAATACGTTCGTGGAGATTCCGGTTACTGTGGCGGCAGTGGGCGCCGTGTTCGCTCCGATTCTGGCGGCGGTCGGCGCGATAGCCGCGATGGCTTCGAAATTCACCATCGTGGTGGAGAAGGCGGGAGCACCTCCTTCGCCGTCTGCCTGATATATTGCGGTATCAGGAGGGCTGGAATGAGAGTTGTTAAGGTTGTTGGAATTGCCGTTGCGCTGGCGGTAAGCGCCTTTGCGCAGGCACCGGGCGGGACCGGGCGGGGCCCGGCTCCACGGTTGCAGTTTTGGGTGACGTCGTCCGCTTTTCCGGATGGCGGAATGATCCCGATGCTCAACGCGGGGCGCGGTGACAACAAGTCGCCGGATTTTGAGTTTCACTGGAACCTGGGAACGAACCCGACTACGACCCCCGACAGTGTGAAGACCTTTGCTGTGATTCTGCACGATGTGGAGAATGCCAACAACAAAGGCCCTGTGGATACGCTGCACTGGACCGCGTTCAATATCCCGGGAACTGCGAAGGGCCTGGCTGCGGCACTCGGCACGGGCGATCTCGCCGATGGTACGCGCAACGGACCGGGGATTCTGGCGAGCCGCCAGGGTGGCGCGCCGGGATATTTCGGGCCGGGGGCGCCGGCGGGGCCGATTCACCACTACATCTTCGAGTTCTATGCATTGGATACGAAGCTCGATCTTCCGGCGAACACCACTCGCGATGAACTGATCAAGGCGATGGAAGGGCACGTTGTGGGTAAGGCCGCCTACACGGGCCGTTTCCCGGCGCCTGGTCAGTAGCTGGTAAGTTCCGGAGCCCGGTTTTGCCACCACGCACCCGCCAGTGCCGACACCAGGATGGCGGCTCCGCCCGCGAGTGCCATTGCGCTGGGACGCTCGTGGTGGATAATCCACGCCCACAGCGGATTTAAGACTGGCTCGATCAGGAGCAGCGTAGCGGTTTGCAGCGCGGGCACGTGACGGATCGAGCGAGTCAGACAGTAGTAGCCGAGCCCGACCTGAAACAGGCCGAGGTAGAGAATCACCGCGGCAGAGCCGGTGGTGATCGGTGGTCCGGAGTTGACGCAGGGCAGGCAGACGAGGAACGCGATTGCGTTGCCCGCGAGGGCGACAGCGGCGGCGGGGTCGCCTGCTTTTTCATGCTTTGCGGTCCAGCGAAGCGCTGCCAGTGTCAGAGCCCATGCGAGTCCGGACGCAATCGCTACAAGGTTGCCGCGTACGGGGTCGGGCGCCGTTGCGGCAACCTGTTCGGAGCCCGAAACTAAAACGCCGGTGCCCAAAAGGACTCCGGCGACGACGGCCACATCCACAGTACGCAGCTTTTCTTTCAGCAACAGCGGGCCCAGAAGAAGCAGATAGAGCGGATAAGTGGACTGCAGCAGGATCGCGTTCGCCGCCGTAGTAAGTTTGTTCGAAAGAACGAACAGGATCACCATCGCGGCGTAGATCGCGCCAGAGGCCAGAATGCGCCAGGACCACCCGCGCCGCGCGCCAGGTAATGCAATCCAGAGAAATGCGGAGGCAATGAGGGCGCGGTAACAGGCGATCTGCCAGCCGGTAAGCGCGGCGAGTTTAATCGCGGCGCCGCCGGTCGAGAACAGTAGCGCCGCGATCAGAATCAGGATGCGGGGGTTCAGGCGCAGAACTGATCGAAAGCGCCGGTCAGGAGCTTCGCGATCTCCGGCGCCTGGCGCATTTCGATGTCACGCCGATGGACCATGTAGACCGGCTTGCCGTCCTTGAACAGTGCGATCGACGGCGACGACGGCGGATAGCCTGCGAGGATTTCACGCAGGTGAGCGACGGCGGCTTCGTCCGCGCCGGCGAATACGGTGGCGGAGCGATCCGGCTTCGTGCCGTGCTGCAGTGCCATGCCAATGCCGGGGCGGGCCTTGCCGGCAGCGCAGCCACAAACGGAGTTGACCACCATCATGGTGGTGCCGGGCTGGGCAAGAATGCGGTCGACGTCAGTGGGGGTGCGGGCCTCTTCCAGACCGTATTTCGTCAGGTCTTCGCGCATGGGGACAACAAGCATCTCAGGATAAGGCATGGTTTTATTATCGCGTAACAGGGTGCTACGATGACACCTGCACGAATGGACGTACTGCAGGTTGTAAAGGGCATTCACGCCCGCGTGGCGGAGAACGATCGGCGCCGGGAAGGCGCGGATTCGCTTCGTCCGCGAGGGCGTCGTGGCGATGAGCTGACGCCGCTCAAAGCCGCGTGCAGCCGTCTGTATGAGATTCGCGGACTGGTGGGAGAGACTCCACCCGCCCCCCGCACGGTACGCGCGCGCATGGGCGGGCATGTGGTGCACCTCATGCAGCGAGCGCTGTTCTGGTATACGGGGCAGATCCGGCGCTTTCAGGGCGAGACTGCGGCGGCGTTTACGACCGTACACGATCTGATTGAACAGCACCAGCAGACGATAGAAGCGCTGCGGGAAGAGATCGAGGTCCTGCAGCGGCGGCAGGCGCTTTCCGAAATGGATCGGCGCGCGGATACGTCGGGCTCCGGAGGCCAAACGCACGGCGGAGCGCTGCCGGAGGCCTTCCTCTTTGCACTGCAGGATCATTTCCGGGGATCGGAAGAGCATATTGCCGAGAGCCAGGCCCACTGGCTGCGAACGATCGAAAGCATCGCCACAGCGGAAGTTTCAAATGGCGTCTGGCTCGACATCGGTTGCGGACGCGGTGAGTGGCTGAGTATGGCTATGCGCGAAGGCCGCGAAGTGCGAGGCATCGACACGAATCCCGCGCAGGTGGAATATTGTGTTGCGCGCGGGCTTAACGCGCAGAGGACCGATGCGATTGAGTACCTCTCTTCGGTGCCGGAAGAGTCGCTGTCCGTTGTGACAGCCTTCCACGTGGTCGAGCATTTGCCCATGGACGTTCTGCTCACGCTTGTGGCGAAGATCGCCCGCGCTCTGCGCCCCGGCGGGCTTTGCGTGATGGAGACGCCGAATGCGGCAAATTTGCCAATGGGCGCGCATCATTTCTGGATCGATCCCACCCACCAGCGGCCAGTTCCGGCGCGATTGCTCGAGTTTATATTTCGGTACTGTGGACTGAATCCCGTAGAGCGGGTGGAACTCAACTCCGCGCCGGAAAACCACCACCTGCCCTATCTGGAGATTGATGTGATCCGGCAGGTGGACCGGGAACTGTACGGGCCGCGGGATTACGGGCTGGTCGGCCGACGTGAAACCTAAGAGTATCGCTTTGTTTACTCCCCTGCCGCCCGCCGAAACCGGGACGGCGGATTATGCCGCCGCGCTGATTGGCGAACTGAAAAACCTGGTTGATCTCCATGTTTTCGAGAAGGCGCCGGTCGGGTTCCGGCCGCAGAACTTCGATGCCGTTATCTATCAGATTGGAAATAATCCATATCACGCGGGAATATACGAGACGGCGCTGAAGCATCCGGGCATTGTGGTTCTCCACGACGCCAATCTCCACGACCTGATTCGCGGTCTGACTCAACATCATCGTGGCGCCTATCTGGACGAACTTACGTATGAAGTGTTCGGCCATGTGGCGGAGTACGGAGAGAAGAAGGAGGCGATGGGGCAGCAGCCGCGTGAGTTCACGATGATGCGGCGTTTGCTGGATAACAGCACCGGATGCATTGTTCACAGTCGCCACGCGGAGGGTGTCGTGCGAATGAAAGGCTTTCGCGGGCCCGTGTCGCGAATCCTGCATGGCGCCGAAGTCCGCCGAATTGATGGCGCGCCTTACCGACGGAACCTTGGAGTTGCGGACACCGCGCCGCTTCTTGGCGTCTTTGGCTATCTCCGGCCGGACAAGAGGGTTTCCGAGTGCCTCGCGGTATTTGCCGATCTGCTCGAACGGCGGCCCGATGCGCGAATGTTGATCGCGGGGCAGCCGCATCCGGAAGTGCCGCTCCAGGAGTTGACCGCCAGGCTCGGCATTGCGGACAAAGTGTTTTGTCTGGGGTTGCAGCCGCTTGAAGATGTCGACGGATATCTATCCGCCTGCGACGTTGTTTTGAACCTTCGATGGCCCACGTTTGGAGAGAGTTCCGGCATTGCGGCCAGGGCGTTTGGTCTGGGCAGGACGGTCGTCGTGACCGATGGTGGCGCGAGCCGGGAGTTACCTGGCGACGTGTGCGTGAGGGTTCCATGGGATCGGTATCACCACGGGGTGCTGCTGGAGACACTGGCGTGGCTCACTTCGGATCGACGTATCACGGACGAAATTGGCGCCGGCGCTGCGAAATGGGTGGAAGATACATGCACGTGGGCGCGTGTGGCGCGTCGCTACGCGGAATTTGCCACGGGCGAGTCGAGCGCTCAGGCGGAAGATCTGCGCGGGTATCTGGAACGTTGGGCCGGCAATGAGGAAGCGGCGCAGTATTTCGTGGCGCACGCCGACCGGCTGGTCCGCACCGTTCAACTCACGCCGCCGGGTGGTGCGGAGGCGCGCATCCTGGAGATGGGGTGCTACCTGCAGATCACGCCGGCTCTGCGCAACGTGTTGGGATACGGCGAAGTTCGCGGCTGCTACCTTGGCGAGCCTGGCACCGAACTGAAGATGACGGAAGCGCGCGACGGCGAGTGTTTCGAGTGCAGGATCGAAACGTTTGATGCCGAGATGCAAAGATTCCCTTACCCGGACAGCCACTTCGATACGGTTCTGTGCTGCGAATTGATCGAGCACCTTCAGAACGATCCGATGCGCATGATGGCGGAGATTCACCGGGTGTTGAAGCCGGACGGCGTGCTGATTCTAAGTACGCCGAACGCGGTTTCTCACCGGGCCGTGATGTCGGCTCTGCGCGGTGAGCATCCCGGGTTTTATACGCTATATCCGAATCCGGCAGGCGATCCGGGCGCGAATCCGCGTCACGCCCGGGAGTATACACCGGCTGAGCTTTCCCGCATGCTCACAGATGCGGGATTCTTGGCGGAACACATTGAGACCGGCCCTTATGCCGCGGTTAGCGAGCCGAAGATTCTGGCCGACATCGACAAAGTCCGTAAGTTGCTGATCACCGAGAACTTTTCGCCTGAGCTGAGAGACGACTGCCTCTTCGCCATGGGCCGTAAGGCGGCGATTCCGCAGAACCTTCGGCCGTCCTGGCTATACGACAGATAGTCCCCCAAAAGTACCAGACTCAATTCGGATTACAGGTAGTGCGTTTCGGCATCGTAAGCGCTAAAATTTAATATTCGTCTGGACGTTTAATGACATCCGTCGTAGTAGCCATCCCCACGCTGCGGAATGACGACGCGCTCGAAGCGTGTCTGCGCGCGCTGGACCGTCAGACGTATGCCGATTTTCGGGTGATCGTGGTTGACAACGGAGATAACCCGGGTGCGCGCGCAGTTTCGGCGGAAACGATCGCACCCGGGCGCAACGTTGGTTTCGGCGCGGCGGTCAATCTGGCGATCGCAGCTTCCGATGCGCCGTTTATTGCCGTGCTGAACGACGATACGGAGCCTGACGCCGGGTGGCTCGCTGCACTTGTGGCGCGGATGGAGGCAGATTTTCGCCTCGGGATGTGCGCCTCGAATATTCGGCTCGCGGGAAGTGGGCTGCGCGATTCGGCGGGAATGTCGATTTGTTTCGACGGGAGCAGCCGCCAGCGTGGCCATCGTGCGCCTGCCGGAAGTTTTGCAGCCTCAGAAGATGTGCTGATGCCGAGTGCCTGCGCGGCGCTGTATCGCCGGCAAATGCTGGATGAAATCGGGCTGTTCGACGAAGATTTCTTCCTGTACTGCGAGGATACGGACCTTGGCCTGCGCGCGCGGTGGGCGGGCTGGGATTGTGCATACGTTGCCGAGGCCGGCGTGCAGCACCGGTATTCCCATTCCGCCGGAGCGTTTTCTCCACTGAAGGCGCGTTATGTGGAACGGAACCGCCTCTGGGTGGCCATCAAGAATTTTCCGCTTCGGCTCCTGATCGGCGCTCCCGCCGTGCATCTGGCACGGTGCCTTTGGCAAATACGCGCGGCGTCAAAGGGCGAAGGCGCGGCGGCTCAATTCCTGCGCTCGGGCCAATCGCGGGGAACCGCCGGGGCCATCATCGCAAAGGCCCACTGGGATACACTCCTGCATCTGCCGGCGCTGCTTCGGAAGCGTGCGGAAATGCGCCGTCGACGAAAGCTGACCGCGCGCGAATTCTCGCAGCTGATGCGGCGGCATCGAATCCCTGCAAAGGAGCTGGCGCACGCATGAATACCGCCGGCCTGGCAGTCATTATTCCGGCGCTCAACGAAGAAGCGGCCGTGGGTGGCGTGGTTCGTTCGGTGCAGCGCGCGGTGCCAGGCGTTCCGGTGTTCGTGATTGACGATCATTCAATCGACAACACGGCGCAGGTGGCGGAACTGGCCGGGGCGCAGGTGGTCCGGCTGCCGGTGCACCTTGGTCTTGGCGGGTGCGTCCAGACGGGGTACAAGCTCGCACTGCAACTGGGTTACGACTACGTGGTTCGCGTAGATGGCGACGGGCAGCATGAGGCGCAGGACATCCCGCGCATTTTGGCCGCACTGCAAGCCACCGATTCGAATATCGTCATTGGATCGCGATTTGTGGCCGGGCATGAGCGGCAGACTTCCAGGCCCCGCTCAGTCGGGATCACGTTGTTGCGGCGTCTGCTCGGTTCCGTTACGCGATGGACGATCCATGATCCAACGTCCGGCCTGATCGGCGTGAACCGTCGCGCGCTCGAAGTGTTCGCTCGGGAGTTCCCGCTCGCCTGGCCGGAAATCGGTGTGCTGACTATGCTGCGGCGGCACAATCTGCGATTCCATGAAATCCCCTGCCGCATGCGGCCCCGGCAGACCGGTAAGTCGTCGCTCACCATCCTGAAATCGTGCCGATATGCGTTTCATGTGCTGGTGTTCGCCTTCATCCACTGCCTTCGTGTTGACGGAGTGCAGGCCGGCAAGGAGGTAAGTCAGTGAGTCTGCAGCCGATTCTGCTGGTGGCGGGAACAGCACTCACCGCGGGCACACTTTACGGCCTGCGGCGTGAGCACATCCGCGCGGAGTATTCCGTTAGCTGGCTGGCAGCAGGCGCGGTGCTGTTCGTCGCGGGGCTGGTTCCAGGCGGAATGAAGGCCGTGTGGGCAGAAATTCAGCTCGATCAGCGCCTCTATTTTCTGATCGCGGCCGGTCTGGTATTTGCGAACCTGGTTTTCTGGGTTACGCGCCTGGTCTCGCGGCTCTGGGATGAAAAGGTCATGCTTGCGCAGCAGGCGGCCATCCTCGAGTTCCGCATGCGTCAGGAAACCGATGTTCAGGGGCGCAGCGCGAAAACCTTCACTGCGACCGGCTGACGTCCCAGCGCGATCGTCTCCTGTCTTGACACGAAGGCGGGCTGCAGCCAGCTGAGTTCTTCGAGGTCGACGCAGCTGCGGGTGGGGTCTGCGCTGGCGAGCACAGCGGAGATGTTGGAATTCTTCTTCATCCAGTCCTGCGCCTCGGCTTCATTGGTGAAGCGCAGGACCGAGCCGATGATCTCCCGCGAGTCGACGAAAGACGTGAGAAACACCTGCACACCCTTTTCGGATGTATCCACGCGATGCGCGTTGAAGATATAGAGCCGCGCCGCCATGGAGCGATAAAAATCCGGCAGATAGAGGCGGACCGGAACAGGGGCGCCGTTCGGGTTTGACAGGTAGAACTGCCGGGAAAAATCATCAATACGGCGCCGTGCATTAGAGACAATGCCGGGCAGCTCCACGCTGATGACGCCCGCGCCAATAGCAACGTAACGTCCACCTAATTCCTGCATTTCGCGCTGTGCGTCCGCCGGGAACGTTTCGGTGAGGAAGCGCGAGGTTTCGGTTGCGCCACTTTCTCCGCCATTGGCAGAGGGGATGCGGTGGGCGATACCGCTGATCCACCACCCTCTGTCCCAGGGTGCGATGACGCCGTAGGCAGTCGGCGGAAAGCGATAGATGTGGCCGGGCGGCATCTGGAGCCAGTAGCGGTACCAGGCTTCCGGCGTGCGCAGGGGCTCCGGGGTGGACCAGCGCAGAAAGTTCAGCGCCTTCCGCCAGTCTTCGTCGACTCCGGAATGGCCGGTTTGGGCGATGCCCGCGGGAAGGGAGATTCCGGCGCAGATTACGACGAGAATCGCGGAGGTAAAGACCTGCAGGCGTGGTGCGGCCGCCGGGATGCGTTCCACGAGCCATGCCGAAGAAAAGCCCGCCAGAACTGCGACAACAATGCCCGTATAGGCGCCCATGCGGACGTGAGAGACCACGCCCAGGATCATGCCAACGCCCCAGACGACGAACAGCGCCAGCGCAGGGCGACGCGTTCGAAATGCCATGACGACGGCGATCCCGAAGGCCGGAACGGCGAAGACCCACGAAGTTCCGAACTGAGCGAAGAAAGCGCCGAAGCCACCGGGCGCGCTGGACCATAGCGGTTGAAGCTCCTTGACGGTGGAGGTCAGTTCCGAGCCTGGCTGCCCCGGCTGATAGGCGCGCACCTGCGCGAGGAGCGACTGCAGCAGCGCGGGTTCCGCCAATGCCGCGACGCCCGCGCCGATCAGGGCAATCACGATTCCCGTGCCGGCGATGCGGGTGAACGGCCATTTGCGGCGAAGGCCTTCACGATTCAGAAATGCCAGCGCGGCTGTCACTGCGAATGTTCCGCCCAGGGCGAGCCAGCGGTATTGGAGCCAGGGTGCGATTCCGCTTGCATTTAGCAGGAAAACCGCACAGGACGCGATTGCGGCAGCGCACACATCGGCAAGGCCCGGGCTTGCGAGCGCGGCAATTGTGAACAGGACCGGCGCAAAGATACCGGTGACCTGGATGTCGAGATATGCGGCGAGCGCCGTCCCCGAAAACACGGCGAAAAGCCAGCGGCGGCGGCCTTCGTTTTCGCAGGCCTCGCACAGCAGCACCAGCGCCAGCAGGCTCGCGAATACCTCAGCGGCGTGATGATCCGCCATGCCAAGATGGCTGACCCAGAGAAATGTGCCGGGTATGATCGCCACCCAGAGTGCGCTCCACAACGCGGCCGATTGGCCGAACAGCCGGCGAGCCAGGAAGAAAACCAGGACTGGCAGCAGGGCGCCGAGTACCGCGGGCAGCCACGCGCCGACTTCATCGATGAGTACGGACGACGGCGAACCGAGTCCGATGATCCAGGCGGTCCAGCCGACGGTGTAATCCCAGAATGGACCCGTTACGATGTTTTCGCCGCGGGGAAAAAGCGCGTACGGGTCGAAGCCGCTGTGATGCGGGAAGTGTGCCAGCAGGTTGTGAACATTGCGTATGTGGAACCATGCATCGGGCTCCTGGAAGCCGACCCCCCAGGGAGTAAAGACGGTATTCCATGCCGGTAAAATGCGGAAGAGCAATGCGGCGACGACCGCGAACGCCACAACGATCCACGGCCGTTTCACTGCACAATTATACGGCCCGGTAGTATGGGGAATCACATCTGCCGATGACGGAAAGAATTTGTATCGATTGCTCACCGCTGCTGGTGCGCAGCGCGGGAGTGAAGACTTATCTCCACCACTGGCTGAGGGCGCTGCGTCATGTCGCCGGCAATTCGATCACGGCTTTTCTTGATCCGGGTGATGACGCTCTTCAGCACGGAGCGTCGATGTCTGAGAACTTTCCCCAGCTGGGATTGCTTTGCGCCTTAAATCGATTGGGTCCCGGAGCGATCTCAGCCGTGGCCCCCGATTGCGATGTCTTTCATGCGTCAAATTTGCTGCGACACGTGCCGCGGAAACGGGTGCTTTCTGCGACGATCCACGACCTGACCACTCGCCTCCTGCCGCGATTCCACACCGCTGAGCAGCGTGCCGCGGACGATCGCTTCGCCGACTCCACGCTGCGACCCGCGCGCGGCCTGATTTGTGTTTCTGCTCATACGAAAAGCGACGCAGAGCGGGAGTTGGGCATTGATCCCGAGCGGATACGGGTGATTTACCCCGGCGTGGCGGCTTCGTTTTTTCGGGCGCGACCGCCGAAGAGTGAAAGGCCATACTTCCTTTTCGTCAGCACAATCGAACCCCGTAAGAATCTGGACGGATTGCTTTCCGCATGGCTTGATTTGCCCCGCGATTTCCGGCATGCGCATGAACTGGTGGTCGCGGGAATGCCCGGCTGGAAGTCCGATGCCACGATGGCGAGACTGCGGGAGATCGAAAACCGGGAGTCAGGGGTGCGGTACCTGGGGTACGTTGATGAGGCGATACTTCCCGGGCTGACCGCGGGCGCAATGGCGCTCGTGTATCCCAGCTTCTACGAAGGCTTCGGAATCCCCGTCGCGCAGGCGATGGCGGCGGGGTGTCCGGTGATCGTCTCGGGTGTATCGTCGCTTCCTGAGGTGGCTGGCGATTCGGGTCTGCTGTTTGACCCATCGAGCACGTCTGAAATCGCCGCGGCGCTGCGCCGCGTGGCGGAATCAGAATCGCTGCGGATACAAATGAGCGAGCGGGGGCGCGAGCGTGCACGGATGTTTACCTGGGAGCGGGCCGCGCGGGAGTCCCTCGATTATTTTGAGAATCTGCTGAGTTCCTGAAGAGTCGCGGCGGCCGCTCGGTGCCAGTCAAATCGCGCCGCTCGCTGGGGCCCTTCGGCTAAGGCTCGGGCGCGGAATTTCTCATCGGTTGCGATCACTTCCAGTGCGGCTTCAATCGCTTCAATCGAACACGGATCGAACCGACGCGCGGTATCTCCGGCAACCTCATCGAATGATGGAATAGTCGAGCAGGCTGTGGGGATTCCGGCGGCGAGCGCTTCGGCGAGCGGCATCCCGAATCCTTCAAACAGACTCGGTGCGATGAAGGCGTGCGCCGTGCGAAAAAGGTCCAGAAGATCGCCGCGCGGAATCCAGCCGGTTAGTTGGATGGCCTGGTTCAGCCCGGCATCCGCAACCAGACGCCGTAATTCGGCCGAGGCGAATCCGTCCAGACCCGCCACAACGAGCCGGAACTGCGGATACTTCCTCCGGAAGCGCGCAAACGCATCGATCAGGCGATCGAGATTCTTATGCGGATGCAGCGTGGATACCGCCAGAACAAACGGAGACGTCTCCCCGCGATTCCTTCCGATTGCGAAAAACTCGGGATCGACGCCGTGCGGAATCACAGCAACCTTTCCCTTCGTCGCCGGGTAAAACAAAGCCAGATCGCGCGCTGTATTCTCAGAAACCGCAATCAGCCCCTGCGAGCGCGCGGCCGATGCGGCCAGCAGAATGTTCCAAAAGGGCAAATCCCACGCGCGAAAAAATTCCGGATGCCGTTTATGCTGCAGGTCGTGAAATACAGTCACCTGCGGGCAACCCGCCATCAGCGGCGCGGTGAAACCGGGATTCAGCAGCACGTCAATTTTATGAGAACGCAGTACTCGCGGCAGCACGAACTGCTCATATAGAATCCGCCCGGGCCGAAATCGCGCGGAAACGCCGCAAACCACCGTCTCGAAACGCGAGCCGCCATCCGGAGGATCAGCCGCCGTTTCGCGATTCACAAACACCACATACTCGTTTACGCGATCGACGTGCCCGAGCGCGCGCACCAGCGCCCGCAGATAAACCTCCGTGCCGCCAACACCGCCGGGAATCAGATACAGCGCGTTGATGCCGATGCGAAGGGCCACGAATCGATAACACAGAATACAAAATCCATTTGGCCCCAGGGTTGCACTGTCAGCAGCTTACTTATGCTGATTCGAATTGGCTACGATATCGAGCTTTTGCTGCCGACCCCCGTAACAACCGTGGCGATGCTGAACGTTCATCCATCGCGCCTGCGGGATTTGCAAACTCCCGATGATCTTCGGGTTTCCCCGGATGTTGTAAAAGAAGAGTATATTGATGGCTACGGTAATCGCTGTACGCGATTCGCCGCGCCCGCGGGGCCTCTGCGCCTGCAAAACTCGGCCCTGATCTACGATTCCGGTGAACCCGATCCCGTAGACTGGACTGCGCGCCAGCATCCTGTAGATCAGCTTCCGGCCGACACCCTGCGCTTTCTTCTCGCCAGCCGCTACTGCGAAGTGGATAAACTTTCCGACCTCGCCTGGCAGACGTTCGGCGGCATTGAGCCCGGCTGGCCAATGGTGCAGGCCATCTGCACATGGGTTAACCGTCTGATCACGTTCGACTATAACTCCGCCAATCCCCGTAAAGGCGCCCTTGACGTCTATGGCGAAGGCCGGGGTGTTTGCCGCGACTTCCAGCATCTCGCCATCACGCTCTGTCGCGCCATGCACATCCCCGCGCGCTACGCGACGGGTTATCTCGGCGATATCGGCGTTCCTTACGGCGGACCAATGGATTTCAGCGCCTGGTTCGAAGTCTATCTCGGCAATCGCTGGTGGACATTCGATGCGCGCCACAACAAGCCGCGCATCGGGCGTGTCCTTATGGCAACCGGCCGCGACGCGGCGGACGTGGCGATTACTACCACGTTCGGGCAATCATCACTCTCGAAGTTTCTCGTCATCACCGACGAAGTCTTTGATCAGCCAATGGCCCCCGATCAGGCCTCGATTCTATGCGCGGCCTGAGCTGTTTGGTACACTGAATCTTTCATGGCCACTCTGGCAGCAATCGGGCATCATCACCACCACCGCTCTACAATTGCGCGCCGGGTGCCCGACTGAGTTGATTTAAGATTCAAACGAAAGGATGCCCGCCGCGGATACCGGCGGGCCTTTTTTTTGCCCGGTCGTTTCGCGGCGATTTGACAACATGACGAACCTTGACTTCTCGAAACTGGACGGGCTGCTTCCCGCCATCGTGCAGGACGCCACCTCGCGCCGCGTGCTGATGCTTGGCTTCATGAATGAAGCCGCCTGGCGCAAAACACTCGAAACCGGCAACGTGACTTTCTACAGCCGCACGCGCAACAAGCTCTGGATGAAGGGCGAGAGTTCCGGCCACAAGCTGGTGGTGAAAGAAATCTTCAATGACTGCGACAACGACACGCTCCTGATCACGGTCGATGCGCTCGGCCCAGGCGTCTGTCACGCGGGCTATGAGAGCTGCTTCTACCGCAGACTTGAAGGCGACGAATGGGTGGAGTCGGAGAAGCAGGTCTACGATCCCAATGCGGTTTATGGAGGCAGGCAGTAGCCATGAAGCTCAAGCTCGGCATTCCCAAGGGTAGCCTCGAAAACGCCACGGTTGATCTGTTCCGCCGCGCCGGTTTCAATATCAGCACCAGCTCGCGGTCTTACTTTCCCTCGATTGACGATCCCGAAATTGAATGCATGCTGATTCGCGCGCAGGAGATGGCGCGCTACGTGGAAGACGGCATTCTGGACGCGGGGCTGACCGGTCTCGACTGGGTTGCGGAAGTCGGCGCGGACGTGGTGCCGGTCGCCGATCTCATCTACGCCAAACAGAGCTTCGGTAAAGTGCGCTGGGTGCTCGCGGTGCCGGAAGCGAGCGAAATCAACTCGCCGAAAGATCTGCAGGGCAAGACGATTGCGACGGAGCTTGTTGCCACCACGAAGCGTTATCTCGAAAGCCACGGCGTCACGGCGAAGGTGGAATTCAGCTGGGGCGCCACGGAAGTGAAGCCGCCGGTGCTGGCCGATGCAATTGTGGAAGTCACCGAAACCGGTTCTTCGCTGCGGGCCAACAAACTCCGCATCGTGGAAACCGTACTGGAATCCAACACGCAGCTGATTGCCAACAAAGCCTCCTGGGGTGATACGTGGAAGCGTGGCAAGCTGGAAGACCTGAAGCTGCTCCTCGATGGCGCTATCGCAGCGCTGGGCAAAGTGGGTCTGATGTTGAATGTCCACAAGGACAATCTGCCGGAAGTAGTGAAGCTGCTTTCCGCGCTCAAGGGCCCCACGATTTCGAATCTCACCGATGAGGGCTGGTTCGCGGTCAATACGATTCTCGATGAATCGAGAGTACGCATCATTATTCCGCAGCTAAAGAAGGCCGGAGCGGAAGGCATCGTGGAATACCCGCTGAATAAGATCGTGATGTAGCCATGGCGATTCGTATTCTTCAGTCGAAACAGGCCGGACGTTTGCTGGCGCGGCGCGCCGCGCGGCTTTCTCAAGCCGAAGAGATCGTGAAGCCGATCCTCGAAGCCGTTCGAAAGTACGGCGACAAAGGATTGCTGGAGTACGCGCGTAAGTTCGACGGGCTGGATCGCAGGTCCGTGCGCGTGCCGGCAAAGGAGCTGAGCGCGGCGGCGAATCGGCTTTCGGCTTCGTTTCTGGATGCCGTTGAAGTCGCTTCGAACAACGTGCGCCGCTACGCCCACAAGCAAATGCCGAATGAGGGTGCGGTGTCGTTTGGCCCCCAGCATAAGCTGGGGCAGATTGTTCGCCCGCTCGATACGGTTGCGGCCTATATTCCGGCAGGACGCTATCCGCTGCCTTCCACGCTCATCATGACGGCGGTGCCCGCGCAGGTAGCGGGAGTCGAAAACATCTGCGTGGCGTGTCCGAAACCGGTGGACGAAGTCTATGGCACGGCGCATCGCCTGGGACTCAGTCAGGTCTTTCAGATGGGCGGTGCGCAGGCCATCGCGGCCTTTGCTTATGGCACAAAGATGGTCCCCAGGGCTGACCGCATCGTCGGTCCAGGCAATATCTACGTGGCTGCGGCGAAGCGCCTGCTGGCGGGCGAAGTGGGAATTGATTTCGTCGCGGGTCCAACCGAGATTCTGATCATCGCGGCGGAAGCCGACCCCCGTTTCCTCGCGGCGGATATGCTGGCGCAGGCTGAGCACGATACCGACGCAAGCGCGCTCCTGCTCACCACATCGAAGAAGCTGGCCACGCGCGTGGCAAAGGAAATCGAAGTTCAGCTGCGCACACTTTCCACCGCTGCCGTGGCGCGCAAAGCCATCGATCGCAACAGCGCCGTCATTGTGGTCGATTCACTCGAGCATGCGGTCGAGCTTTCCAATCGCTTCGCGCCCGAACATCTCGCAATTCACCACGAAGAACTCATCCCGCTGATCCGTCATGCAGGCAGCGTGTTCGTGGGTCCGTTCAGTCCGGAAGCCGCCGGCGATTACGCCTCCGGTCCCAATCACGTGCTGCCGACCAACGGTGTTGCGCGACTGCGCGGCGGGCTTTCGGCCGCCGACTTCGTGAAAGTGATCTCCGTGCAGCAGCTGGGCCCCGCGGCGCTCAGGAAGATCGCGCCGTCCGTCACCACGCTGGCCCGCGCCGAAGGGCTCGAAGCGCACGCGAGATCCGTCGAGGTGCGACTTGCATAAACAAGAGGTGCGCCTTGTCTAAACAAGAGGTCGACTTGCATAAACAAGAGGTGCGACTTGCCTGAACCACGCAAAGCCGTACTCGACATGGCACCCTACTCGCCGCCGACCGGCAACCGGCACGATAAGCTGCGGCTCGACTTCAACGAAAACACCGTGGGCTGCTCGCCCCGTGTGATTGCCCGTCTGAAGGAAACGCTCGACGCCGGCCTGCTCACCGTATATCCCGATTACGCGCGAGTGACGCGCGCGCTCGCTACCTTCTTCCGCGTGGAACCGGGCGAAATTCTGTTGACCAACGGCACAGACGAAGCCATTCAGGTTCTGGTCAATACCTACGTTGACGACGGCGATGAAGTGCTGACCGTGCGTCCTTCGTACGCGATGTATCGTTTCTATTCTGAGGTCGCGGGCGCAAAGGTAGTTGAAGTTGATTATCATCCGCCTGCGCTCGAATTCCCTTTGGAAGCCCTGATCGCTGCCATCACATCTCGCACACGCGCGATTCTGATTGCGAATCCGAATAATCCGACGGGTACATCCATCAACCTCGCCGCTGTGGAGCGCATTCTTAAAGCCGCGCCGCACGCCGCGGTCCTGATCGACGAAGCCTACTACGAATTCTTCGGGGTGACCGCGCTGAATCTGATCTGGAAGTATCCCCAGTTGTTCGTCAGCCGCACCTTCTCGAAGGTTTACGGCATGGCGGCGCTGCGCATGGGGTGCCTGTTTTCACAGGGCGCCAACGTAAAGTATCTGCACAAGGCGCAATCGCCCTACAGCGTCAACGGACTCGCGGCGATCGCTGCCGAAGCCGCGATAGAAGACGCCGACTACATCGAGAACTACATCGGCGAAGCGCTGGCCGCGCGTGAAACACTCGAAGCTGGTTTCGAAAAGCTCGGCATCCGGTACGTTCCTGGCTCGGCGAACTTTGTCCTCGGATACTTTGGCGATCGCGCCGTGGAAATCCGTGACGCCCTGCGCGAGAAAGCCATTCTCGTCCGCGATCGCAGTTACGAAATTCCCGGCGGCGTGCGCATCACAGCCGGGACCCGCGAACAGGCGCGACTGGTGCTGGCCGAACTGGAGAAGATCTGGTGAAAGACCTTCTCGTATTCGATATGGACGGTGTGCTCGTCGACGTCACCGAATCCTACCGCGCGGCAATCCAGGCCACGGTTCTGCACTTTACCGGAGTTCAGCCCACAGACGAAGACGTGCAGGTCTGGAAGAACAAAGGCGGATTCAACGACGACTGGAAGCTCTCTCATCGCATGATTCAGGAACACGGTGAAGAGGTCGCCTATGACGACGTGGTCAATCGTTTCCAGCAGTTCTTCCTGGGCGCAAATAATGACGGCATGATCCTGCGCGAGCGCTGGCTGCCCGCCGAAGGCCTCCTGGATCGCCTCGCAGAGAATCACACGCTCGCCATCTTCACGGGCCGCTTTGCGTGGGAGGCGCAGTTGACGCTGGATCGCTATGCGCCCACCGCCTTCCCGCACCTCGTGGGCGTCGACCAGGTCTCGAACGCCAAGCCGCACCCCGAGGGTCTGCATAAACTTCGCGCCTCTGTCCCGCATCGCAAAGTCTGGTACCTGGGAGATACGGTTGACGATGCCCGCGCTTCGCGCGCCGCCGGCGTGCCGTTTATCGGCATCTCGTCCCCCATGGCGCCGATGCAAAACGAACTCACGCAGTTGCTCTTCAAAGAAGGCGCAGTTGCCGTGATCGACGACGTCAACGCACTGGAGGCCGTACTTGCCGCGCACCGCTAGAATCGAACGCAACACGAAGGAGACGCGAATCTCGGGCGAACTCCGCATCGAAGGCCGCGGACGCTATCGGATCTCCACAGGCATCCGGTTCTTCGATCACATGCTGGAACTGTTCACCAAACACGGCGGGTTCGATTTAACCCTGAAAGCTGACGGCGATCTCGATGTCGACCAGCACCACACCGTGGAAGATGTCGGCATCGTGATTGGACAACTCTTCGCGAAGGCGTTGGGCGATCGCAAGGGCATCAATCGCGCCGGATACTTCGTGCTGCCTATGGATGAGACGCTTGCCGTGGTTGCCGTCGATCTCGGGGGCAGGCCGGCTCTGGTGTACAAAGATCTGGTCAGGGTCCGCCTCGTAGGCGATCTGCAAACCGAACTGCTGCCCGACTTCTTCGATGGCTTTGTTCACCACGCAGGCGCCAACTTCCACGCAAAGATTCTCTATGGCCGCTCCAATCACCACAAGATCGAAGCCATCTTCAAATGCTGGGCGCGCGCCATGCGTTACGCCGCCTCCACCGACGCGCGGCTGAAAGATCAGCTGCCCTCCACCAAGGGACTGCTGTGATCGCCATCTTCGATTACGGCGCCGGCAACCTCCGCTCCGTACAAAACACTCTCGATGAAATCGGCGCGCCCTACGAACTCATTCGCGACGCCGCGGGACTCGAACGCGCCACAAAGATTGTCCTGCCCGGCGTAGGCCATTTTGGCCAGATGCTGCGCGCGCTGGACGAAATGAACGTCCGCCAGACTCTGATCGCGCGGATCAAGGCTAACGTGCCGTTCCTCGGCATCTGCCTCGGGCTGCAGGGGCTATTTGATTCCAGTGCCGAAGCCCCCGGCCAGCCCGGCCTCGGAATCTTTCCCGGCGCGGTGCAGCGTTTCCATATCGACGCGCGCGTTCCACACATGGGCTGGAACAGCCTGGACGTCGTTCGCCCGTCGCGCCTGCTGAAAGATCTGCCGCCGGCTCCCTATGTCTACTTCGCGCACAGCTACTACGTGCCCGTAGTGGAACAGGCCGCCGCAACCTGCACATACTCGATCCCCTATACGGCCGTGCTCGAATCCGGTAACACCTTCGGCGTGCAATGCCATCCGGAAAAATCCGGCCCGCTCGGTCTCGCCATCGTGAAGAATTTCGTGGAGCTCGCGTGCTAGCCCGCCGCATCATTCCTTGTCTTGACGTCACCGCCGGGCGTGTGGTGAAAGGCGTGAATTTCGTCAACCTGCGTGATGCCGGCGATCCCGTAGAACTCGCTGACCGCTACAACCAGCAGAGCGCGGACGAACTCGTCTTCCTCGATATCACCGCGTCCAGCGACGCGCGAGACATTATGGCGAACGTCGTATCTCGCACCGCGCGTCGGGTGTTTATCCCGCTCACGGTCGGAGGCGGCATTCGGTCGGTAGCAGATGCGCGGCTGATCCTGATGTCCGGCGCGGACAAAGTTTCTGTCAACACATCTGCGGTACGTCGCCCCGAACTCATCACCGAACTCAGCAACGAATTCGGTTCGCAGGCGGTAGTGCTCGCAATCGACGCGCGGCGCCACGGCCCCGGTGGCTGGCACGTCTACACCAAAGGCGGACGCGTCGATGAAGGCATGGACGCCGTCGAATGGGCCGCGCGGGGCGAACAACTCGGCGCGGGTGAAATCCTGCTCACCTCCATGGATACCGATGGCGTACTCACGGGTTTCGATTGCAACCTCACGCGCGCAGTCTCTCGCGCGACGAAGATTCCGGTGATCGCATCCGGTGGTGCAGGCACACCGGAGCATTTCCTGCGCGTGCTCACGGAAGGCGAAGCCGATGCCGCGCTCGCCGCGTCCATCTTCCACTTCGGCGCCTACACGGTCAACGATCTGAAGGAGTATCTGGATCGTGCGGGCGTGCCGGTAAGAAAAGCGTGCCGGTAAGAAAGGTCTGAAATGATTGTTCCTTGTATCGATCTGATGGATGGCAAGGTCGTCCAGCTTGTGCAGGGCCGCGAGAAGGCTCTCGAAGGCGACACGCCGGATGAGATGCTGCGGAAATTCGCGGCGTTCCCGCAGATTCAGGTAATTGATCTCGATGCGGCGCTTGGGCGCGGTGCGAACGATGGTCTGGTGGAGATGCTGGCGTCGAAGGCGGTGATCCGCGCGGGCGGTGGTGTACGCTCGGTCGAACGCGCGAAAACGCTGCTGCGTCAGGGCGTGCATCGTGTGATCGTTGGCACTTCGGCCTTCAATGCGGAAGGCCCGGATCACGCATTCCTCCAGGGTCTCGCCGACGCCGTGACGCCCGAAAAAATCGTACTCGCACTCGACACAAAGGGCGGACGCGTCGTAGTACGAGGCTGGCAGGAATCCACCCGCTTCACCGCCGAAGAAGTAATCAGACAACTGGAACCGTACTGCTCCGGCTTTCTCTGCACTTACGTCGATAAGGAAGGCATGATGCAGGGGACGGACCTCGACTGGTTCCGGCGCCTGCGCGCGGCGACGAATATGGAAATCACCGCAGCCGGCGGCATCACGACACTCGAAGACATTGCGGCATTGACGGCGGTGAATATTCACTGCGCGCTGGGAATGGCGATCTACACCGGCCGCCTGGATCTGGCGGAGCTTGCGGCTCTTCAGTCAAAAGTCTGAGGCCGATAACACTGGTTCGCGGAAGCAAATTTAATAGCGCCGCGGCAGCAAGGAAGCGGCGCGCCGAAGACGCGGCGTGCCTGTTGCCACCGCTCGCGTACCGCTCACTCGGCGCACGCCGCGTGCCGGCAGGGCATAGCGGCTGGCGGGAGTAAATTTTAAAAGCGCCTGCGGCAGCATGGAAGCCGCGCGCCGAACATACTGCGGCTCTTACATAATCCGTCGTTATCAAAAGCCGGCCGCGCCGCGCTGGAGCGCGTCGCGTTGGCCTGTTGCAATGGAATACTTCGGCTTGTCCGCACCAATGGCCCGTCGCAGAGCGTATTGTCAACGCGCATTTAAAACTGACCCCTTTACAAGCATTCAGAATTGACCCCTCTGAAAGCGCGGGCGAGTACCGAATTAAGTGTCACATGGTTCAGG
>JBEHXG010000009.1:0-121837 GCA_048498815.1 Acidobacteriota bacterium
GCGCGCCACAGAAACCTCCCCCCTCCCTCCTCGTCCGCGGCGAGCCCCGATTTCAAAGCGCCCCGCAAGCGAACCGGGAGGAAGTGGTTCCGCAGTCGCAAGCTCCGGGTCGATATCGGGCGCCGAGCCGCTGCTGCTGGTTGCGACACCCGCTACGGAGACGATGTCGAGCGCTCGCAGCATTTCCAGTACCCGGAGGCGCAGTACCTCATCCTCCAGTACCCGGCGCACATAGGTCTCGCGCTCATCATGCGGCAGGACGGCGGCGGCCTCGTAGGCCGCCCAGATGTCCGGCCAACGGTCGGACATAGTGCTACGCTCCCTCCGGAGGCGTGGTCATGCGGCTTGCAAGCCAATGCCGGGCGAAGTTCCAGTGGCGGGTTACAGTGGCAGTTCCGCAACCCAGCCGACCGGCGATCTCTTCTCCCGTAAGCCCTTCAAATACCTTCATCTCCACCACGAGCCGCAACCGGGGATTGATCGCCTCGAGGCCCGCCAAAATCCCTTCGATCTCCACCAGTGCGCTGGCCCCGGTCTGCCGAAGATCCGGAAAATCCGTGAGCTCAATTTTCCGGGTTCTGCGCGAGAGCCGGCGCGCGTGATGAATCAGCAGCCGCTTCATCAGGTGCGCTGAAAGGCTCAGAAACGCCTGACGTTCGGCTTCGCCGTCGGAATCGGTGGCGCGCAGGGCTTTTAATTTGACCAGTTCCAGATAAAGCTCATTGACGAGCACGGTGGGCTGCCACGTATGATCGCCGCGCTCCTGGCTCATGAGTGCAGCCGCAATACGGCGAAGTTCCGGATAAAACAGGTCTACCAGCCTTCCCGCCGCCACGCGATCGCCTGCGCGAAATTCCGCCATCAAACCGGCGACAAGGTCTGGTTTGGGCAGTGCGGCGCTCATTATCCGGGAAGATCTTTATTTTACGTTCTTCCCGGCAGATTCGCACGTCGGCCGGTTTCGCACAGATTTTTCGGTCGCACATGATCGAAAAAGGCCCCGCGATCTCCCTTACTCTCATACATGTCAGAGAATGCTTCTCCATCGCGCTTTCCTAACGCCACCCGCCTGATCGCTACTTTATTGATTTGGCTTTTGGGTGCGCCGGTTTCGAGCTGGATGACCGGGAGTCGCGTTTTCGTGGCGTCGGCTGCGCCGGGCGACGCCTGTAGTAACGAAGAGATTCTCAAAGCGGGGTGCAGCAACTCCGATCTTGCACAACTGGAATCGGATACGGTTCAGAGTTATCTGGCTCTTCACGGCTTGCCTGCCACCGATTCGACGCTGGTCTACACGCTGGGACGCACCGATCTGCGCGACGAAATCCGAGCTCTGATGTTCGCCCGGATTCGCGAGATTATTGCCAAACAAGCCCAGGGTGCGGCCCTCACCGCGCATCAAACCGCGATCTATAACTGGTTCCGCGACGTGGTCTGGACCTACGAAAAGAATCTTTATGCCCACGCCGTGGCGGATCGCGACAGCTGGACTCAGGATCCGTGCAGCTGGAAGCCAGACCCGGATATCGCTTCGGCCACGGGACTCGTCTACAACCGGCCGGAAAACTGCAATCCGTCGTCGCTGGTGACTCTGACAGACATCGCCCCTGGCGTGCCGACGAAGAATTACTTTCTTGCCGCCGCGCTGAAAAGTGTTTATGGAGCACCTCTTCTTGCTGCGCCGCAGGGTCTGCAGATCATCCAGGACATGACTGCGCGAAGCGCCCTGATCTACGGCGCCAGTGCTCTCACGACGGTCGCCGTCGCCGGCCTCGGTCCCCTCGTGCCGTCCTTCGTATATCTCGGCGAGTTGTACGGCTTCGCGGGCGCCGGCTTCGGGACCAGCGCCCTCTATGTGGCCGGTCCCGGCATACTTGTGGCCGCAATCGTCTCGATCATTGTCGGCAGCATCGAGGTCGCGAAAGATCAGGAAACACTGCATAGTCTCCAGGATCTCGACAACGACAAGTCACGCGCTATGAACACGCCGCCCGACCTGAACGCAATGTCGCGCGATGCACAGGGGCTCTTTAAGTTCGGCGCGGCGTTCGCAGCGCAAACCCTGCCCGAATTTTCCAGCACGGCCGCGCTGCCTTCGCACGGCGCTAACGACGCGACATTCCAGATTACCGATGCGTCGGCCGGCAACGCCGTAAACGGGTCCACAACTCTGGGTTTCCTGGACTGGAGCAACTACGCCTGGAATATCACGACGTACTACGGATACTTCGCGGGGAATGCCACAATCAACGGGGCGCCAGTCACCAGCTTTTCACCCACAATTCAGTATCAGGACTGGTCCGGCGCTCCCTATATCGCCTCGCGTCTGGCCAATGGAATCTTTCTGGTCACAAAAAATAAGCCAGCTCCCACGGATGTGGCGTGTGCGCCGGACCCGGTTTCCGGCGTTACCGCGCTAAGCGATGTCAGCGGCTGCCTCAGCTACCTCTCTTACTCTTTGAAAATGCTGGGCGCCAGCGGGCATCACCTGACTGTTTCGCTCGCGTCCGCGCCCGTGTTCAATACAGTACTGAACGCTGTGTTCACAGAAAGCGGCTCGATACAGAACTTCGACTTCTACGCATCCGGGGCGCCTCTGCCGATCGTCACTTTTGCAGCCGCGCCGGACGCCCTGCAGTTCAATCCCGTCGCGAGCACGAACAGCGGCATGTCCGCGGGGCATGGACGCCTGCAGTACTTCGGAGGCCTGAGCAAGACGCACCACCCGGGTACCTACACAGCCACTGTGACCGCCAGTAACGCATCCGGCAGCGTCACGCAGACGATGAACATCCTCGTGGGCGATGCCCCCGCGTTCTCCGGGACCACCAATTTTGCGGACTTCTTCAACGGCGTGCCAGGCTCATTCACGGTAACTGCCGCGGGCTATCCCACACCGGCCATTTACATGCCTGGTCCGGCCACTCTGGGCAGGGAGAGCCAGTCGGCGGCGATGGCGAGCCGCGTGGGCAGAGCGGCGGCCGAAGTGAATACACCCAATAGCCTGCCGCTTCCTTCGGGGATTACCTTTCGCGACAACCACGACGGCACGGCAACGCTTTCCGGCACTGCAAGCGGCTGTAATACGACGGATTCGCCGCTGATCGGGGGCGACGGGACGAGTGTGGCGCCCCTGCTCTACAGCAGTTACGTCGACGCTCAGAACTCGCTGGGCACCGTTGAAACCGGACTCGGTATCGGATCGTTCTGTTCGTCGCCCGCGAGCGTGACCGGACCCTCCGACGTCACATTCCGAGCCGGACAGTCAAACACGGCGATTTTTGGCGGCAGTTCGCTTTTCCGGAAGCACACCTGGGTAAACGATCGCTGGGTTTACTCGTACTTCCCGGCTAAGGTGACATTCAGCTGCCAGTTCCCATCCGGACTTAGTTTTCTCAGCTGTAGTGACGATGGCAGCGGCGGGCTTGCCCTCCGCGGCACGCCCCCGCTGAGCAGCACGGGTCTGAATCAGGCGATCCTCGTCAAGGCGCACGCACCCGGAAGTCTGAGCGATTTGCCGGCAACAAGCGTCCTTGTATCGATCGCGCCGGCGCCGATTTTCGGTAAGCTTGACGACCTCTTTTTCCAGTATGGCGGCCTGGGTTCGACGCATACCTTCATCCCTTCAACGCCGGATACCAGCTACACGATCACCGGCACGCTGCCCGCGTCGGTCACTTATTCCACGAGCGGGGCGCTGACGATTAGTTATGACGGATCGTCCAGCGTGGCGTCGACCGGCGGCTATTTTCCGGTTGTTGTGAACGCCACCAATTCGTACGGCAGTCAGTCGTTCCCCATGAATATCTATATCGACGCGGCGCCGAAGATTGTGAGCTCCTCGCTCGCCACATTTTCGGCGGGCGCGGCAAACCATTTTGAGGTTCAGACCTCTGGTTTTCCGAAAGCGCCGGTGCGATCGACGTCCGGCCTGGCTGGCCTCGCGGACGGTATGATCATCGGCGTGGCGGGTGCGCTGCCGCAAGGCGTCGTTTTCAGTGGCGTCAGCGGGACGGGTTCTCCGGACGGGGTCGGGTTCTTCTCCGGAACACCATGTTCCTCGTGCGCAGGCACATATCCACTGACAATTACCGCGAAGAACATTGCAGGCTCCCAGACGCAGTCCTTCAGTCTGAAGGTCCTGCCGAACGGGGCTCCACTGCCTTCGCCGAATGTAACCTGGTCCAATCCCGCCGCGATCTCGTACGGACAGCCGCTTTCCGCCACGCAATTGAATGCGACAGCGGACGTGCCGGGTTCCTTCACCTGGTCGCCGGCGCTCGGCGCAGTTCTGGACGCAGGCACGTATACGCTGCAGGCCGTGTTTACTCCCACCGACACGGCGAACTATTCCGCCACGACAAAGACGGTCAGCCTGACAGTAAACAAGGCGATTCCGGTTGTCGACTGGCCCGGCACGGCGCCGTTGCAGGTTGGCACGGCCTACTCCACGGTCAATGTGATCAGCGCGTCCTCGCCCGTGCCTGGAAGTTTCACCTATAGTCCGCCCTTCGGCACTGTGCCGCCGGTTGGTGCACATCAGGAAGTGGATCTTACTTTCAGTCCGACCGATGCCGCCAATTACGCAACGGTGGCGATGACGGAATATGTGGATGTCGTGGCCCCCCCGGTGCCCGCGCCTGTCCTGATCTCGACGCCGCTGAGTCCGTCTAATACATCAGCCGCGAGCTTCCAATTCTCGGACGCGGACTCCACGGCGCATTTTCAGTGCAGCCTGGACAGCAATCCCCCGCGCGGATGTTCGAGCGGACAAAGCTACTCGGTCCCTGCCGGCGCGCACACGTTTTCGGTGATCGCGCTTAACTCGCAGGGACAGGTGGGACCTGCGGCGACCTACAACTGGACGGTGTTGCCGAGCCTGAAAGTCGCGGCCACTCTGGCGTCGAAGACCGCGTTCGACGGTGGCGGAAACATCACGCTAACCCTGACGCTTACCAACAGCGGCACGATCAACGCACAAAATGTGCAACTGACATCGCTGGCACTGAAAACTCTGACGGGCGCGGGTACGATGACAAACCTTACTACGCTGCCAGTCACTCTGGGGACGTTACTTCCGGGAAGCCCTCAGACAGTCACCCTGAATCTGAAGGAATCGGCCCTCGGCTCAGTGTCGCGTTTCTCCGCCACGGTGGGCGGCTCTTATTCGGACGGCACTGCGAACACTGCACTTAGCGCCGGCTTTACGGTGATCCCGTAAGGGGCTCTTGCATGAAGAAAATCATTAATCTGGCATTGGGAGTTCTGCTCCTGGCTCCGGCGGCGACCTGGGCCGACAGCATCGTTATCACCACCGTTCCGGCCAGCGGCGCACTCGCTCCCGTGACCGCGGGAACTACCGTGGGGTGGGGCTATTCGATTCAATTGTCACTGGATCCCGGACACTACTTCATGGCAAACGGGCTGAGCAACAGCGGCTTCCCGGAAGACTCGGGCGCCGTCACCTCGCCGGATGTTTTCGACTACCCGATCTATGGGACGAGTGGCGATTATGAGGTCGAGTGGGTAGAGGGAACGTCGGGGTTGTACGAATTCACCTGGGATCCGTCTGCGACCGGGCAATCGATCACCGGCACTTTTACGATCGACGTAACGTTCTGGAACGGCGATCCCTTTGACCCAGAAAGTACGATGACGAAGGAATTCAACTACGACGTTCCGTTCACCACTTCCACGCTGGCCGCTGACGCGCCCGGCGAAGCCCCGGAGCCGCGAACCTGGGCGCTTTTCGCCGGTGGCTTGGTCATCGTGTTGTTCCGGAAGCGCGCGACTGCGTAGTTTGACCCACTAAAGCGGGCAGGCTCCCGCCAGTTTCCGACGCGCCAGTGACGCCCTCCAGACCGGCATGAGGCCGGAGCCGCCCTCCTGCCGAAACTTAAGTAATCTCGCCGGTGTACCTGCCGTGTTGCTGGATGCGTATGCAGTCCAGGCCCCGAATTTGATATGGTGGACGCGTCCGTGATTGATTCCCCGAACAAACCGGTCCGCCGTTCGACCGCTCTGACTTATGGCGTCGCTGTGCTTGCGGCGCTGGCCGGTATCGCGCTTCCGCTGGCTATGAAGCCGATCACCGGGCAAAGCGCGCCGTGGGTTTCTTTCGTTCCCGCTGTCCTGTTCAGCGCCTGGTATGGCGGATTTGTTCCGGGTTTGTTCACGGCGGGCATTTTGGTAACGGTGACCTTCACGTTTAGCGATCTTTTCTTCGTGAATACGGTGTCGCCCGCATCCAGGAACTTCGCCGGGGCGATTTTCGTGCCGGTCGCGGTCGCGATCTGCTACACGATTCGGGCTATGCGTCTGGCGCAGGCCAGGGCGCAGGCTGAGCGCGATCGCGTGGAAGCCATCCTGCGCGTTCTTCCCGTTGGAGTGGTGATCGCGAACGATTCGAGGGTGGAACTTGCGAATCCGGCGGCGCAGGAGATGTTTGGGGCTGAAATCAAGGCCGGTTCGACACCGCCCGCAGGCGCGCTGCGCGGGAACCGCACGGTCGTGAACGAAGAAACGGATCTTGTCGATCCGGAGGGACGCACGCGCTCGGTCATTGTGAACGCACGATCGCTTGAGAGCGTTGCGATCGCCACGTATTCCGATGTGACGTCGCTTCGTGCCGCGCAGGAGGCCCTGAAGACGAGTGAGGCAAGACTGCGGCGGCTGTTCGACAGTCCGCTGATCGGCATTGTGTCGGGCCAGGGAGATGTGGCGCTGGACGCCAACGACGGCTACCTTCGAATGCTTGGCTACACGCGCGAAGACCTGGAAAAAGGTGCGCTCAATACGGAATCGATAAGCCCCCAGGAATTTCGGAGTGTGGACGCGCGCGCCGAAAGGCAGCTTGCCACGCAGGGATTCAGCGCTCCGGTGAGCCGCGAATTCCAGGCGAAGGACGGCTCGCGAGTTCCGGTGATGGTGGGCGCGGCATCGCTTGAGGACGGCCACTGGATCGCGTGGGTACTCGACCTCACCGAGCATCGCAAGCTGGAGGAGCGCCTTCGCCAGGCGGCGAAGGCCGAAAGCATTGGACTGCTGGCGGGCGGTGTGGCGCACGACTTCAACAATCTGCTGACAATCATCATGGGCAATGTGAATCTTGCGCAGACCGGGCTGCCGGAGAGTAGTCGCGGACGGACAGCCCTCGAAAATGCCTTGCGCGCTGGTGAACGCGCGGCTGATCTTACGCGACAGTTGCTGGCTTATGCGGGAAAGGGGCATTTCATCGTGCGGCCTGGCGATGTGTCCGAAGCGGTGCGGGCGATTTCCAGCCTGTTCCGCTCCACCGCGCCCCGGGCGGTGGACTTCCGCATCGAACTCGCGTCCGACCTGCCGCCAGTCAGTATGGATGCGACGCAGATCCAGCAACTCGCGATGAATCTGGCGATTAATGCCGTGGAATCAATCGGCGACGTGCCGGGGTTTGTCCACGTGACCACCTCTGTCGCCCGGCTCAGTGAGGAAGACATTGAGACGATGGGGCTGGGGGCCGATCTCGCGCCAGGTCCGCATGTCTGTCTCGAAGTAACCGACAACGGCTGCGGAATGGATGCCGAGACCCGTCAGCGCATTTTTGATCCGTTTTTTACAACAAAATTCGCGGGGCGCGGGCTCGGTTTGGCTGCGGCTGCAGGCATCGTGAAAGCCCACCATGGTGGCGTGGTGGTGACCAGCGCGCCTGGCCAGGGGAGTACTTTTCAGGTTTTCCTGCCCGTATTTCTTCAGGTTCCGGAGGCCGATGCCGCGGACCTTAATCCGGCCGCGGCAGTCGTGCACTAAGGCGTCCGCTGCGCCCCGGTCCGGTTTGGCCCATCGCATATAATAGTCGCTTACCATGCATCAAACTGCCATTGACCGCACGGTCGACCTTGATCCTCGGGAAACAGCCGAATGGATCGAAGCGCTCGACCAGATCGTGGACGAAGCTGGACCGGACCGGGTCAACTTCCTCCTCGACAAGCTGACGGAGCGAGCACGCGATAACGGCGTTGCCGTTCCGATCCGCACCACTACGGACTACGTGAATACGATCTCCGTGGACCAGGAGGTCCCTTATCCAGGTGATCGGGAACTGGAGCGCCGGATCAAGACGCTGGTGCGCTGGAACGCGATGGCGATGGTGTCTCACCAGAACAAGCTGGATGAGGGCATCGGCGGCCATATTGCGACTTATGCATCGCTGGCGACACTGCTGGAGGTGGGGTTTAATCACTTCTTCCGGGGGAGTATCGACGGCCAGCCCGGGGATATGGTTTACTTCCAGGGGCACGCATCACCCGGTGTATACGCGCGGGCATTCCTCGAAGGCCGCCTGAGCGAAGAACATCTGAATAATTTCCGCCACGAGCTCCGGGATACTCCGGGGCTCTCTTCATATCCGCACCCGTGGCTGATGAAAGATTTCTGGCAGTTTCCCACGGTTTCGATGGGTCTGGGGCCGATCAATGCGATCTACAACGCGCGTTTCATGCGCTATCTGGAGCATCGCGGGCTGCTGCCGGAGAGCGACCGAAAAGTCTGGGCGTTCCTTGGCGACGGTGAAATGGACGAGCCGGAATCGACGGGTGCGATCCGTATACCCGTGGGCGAAAAGCTGGACAACCTGATTTTCGTAGTCAACTGTAACCTGCAGCGTCTGGATGGCCCGGTGCGCGGCAACAGCAAGGTGATCAACGAACTGGAAGGCGTCTTCCGCGGCGCGGGTTGGAACGTGATCAAGTGCATCTGGGGCAGCGACTGGGACGCTCTGCTGGAGAAGGATTCGAGCGGCCGCCTGGTACAGCTGATGAATGAATGCGTAGACGGCGAGTATCAGTCGTTCAAGGCCAAGGGCGGGGCGTATTCGCGCAAGGAATTCTTCGGACGGTATCCGGAGACGGCGGCTCTTGTCGAGAACATGTCGGACGAGGAACTGGCTTCGCTGCATCGCGGCGGGCATGATCCGCGCAAGGTTTACAACGCTTACAAGGCTGCCGTGGAGCATAAGGGCGGTCCGACGGTGATTCTTGCGAAGACGGTGAAGGGCTATGGGCTGGGGAATAACTTTGAAGCGCGCAATCCGACCCATCAGAACAAGAAACTGAAGCCGGAGGATGTGGTCTACATTCGCGAGCGCTTCAAGATGATGATTCCGGATGAATGCGCGGCGAATGTGACCCCGTATAAACCGGCTGACGGCAGCGCTGAGCTGGTTTACATGCATGAGCGACGCAAGGCTCTTGGCGGATATCTGCCGGTGCGGAATCCCGCGCCTTCCACGACTCAGGCTCCCGAGCAGGAATATCTGGACGAATTTCGAACGGGTTCCGGCGAGCGCGCCCTTTCGACAACCATGGCCTGTGTGGCGATGATGACGAAGCTGATGAAGCATCCGAAGATCGGCCGCAGAGTTGTGCCGATCGTGCCGGACGAAGGGCGCACATTCGGCATGGAAAGCATGATCCGGAGCTATGGAATTTATGCCTCCGGTGGTCAGCTGTATCGTCCGCATGACGCGGACATGATTTTGTACTACCGCGAGTCGAAGGACGGCCAGATTCTGGAAGAGGGCATCACGGAAGCCGGATCAATGGCCGAGTTCACGGCGGCAGGCACGGCCTATGCCAATTACGGGGTCGAGACGATTCCGTTCTACATTTACTATTCGATGTTCGGGTTCCAGCGTGTCGGCGACCAGATCTGGGCTTTCGCAGATTCGCGCGGTAAAGGATTCCTGCTGGGTGGTACTGCGGGACGCACCTCGCTTTCAGGCGAAGGACTACAACATCAGGACGGGCATTCCGTCCTTCTCGCGAGTACGATTCCGAATCTGGTGACTTACGATCCGGCGTTCGCATATGAGGTTGCGGCTATTGTGCGCGACGGCATCCGCCGCATGTATGAGAACCGCGAAGATATTTTCTATTATCTGACGCTCTACAACGACAACTATCTGCAGCCGGCAATGCCGGAAGGCGATCGGGCTGCAATCGACGAAGGTATTCTCAAGGGCATCTATCTCTTCCGGAAGGCCGATACGCCCAAGGCAAAGGCCAAAGTGCAGTTGCTGGGCAGCGGCGCGATCCTGAACGAAGTTATTAAAGCCCAGGAGATTCTGAGCTCGAAGTATGGTGTGGCGGCGGACGTTTGGAGCGTGACCAGCTACAACGAACTGCGGCGCGAGGCGTTGAAGGCGGAACGGTGGAATCTTCTGCATCCGGCCGAAACGGCACAAACGCCTTACATTCAGCAGGTGCTGGGCGGCACGGAAGGTCCGATTATCGCAGCCTCGGATTATATGAAGGCTGTGCAGGATCAGGTGGCTCCGTGGCTTGGCGGGCGCATGGTTGCACTGGGTACGGATGGCTTTGGTCGTAGCGAAAATCGGGCTTATCTGAGAAGCCACTTTGAGGTGAATGCGGCCTCGGTTGCGGTGGCGGCGCTGTCAAGACTGGCTCGCGATGGTAAGTTCGATGCGAAGAAAGCGGCTAAGGCGATTGGGGAACTGGGCGTGAATCCGGATAAAGTTGATCCGGCTGTGGCTTAGGCCGATTACCACGCCGGAAGTGAGAGGGGGAAGGCGCTCAGCGCCTTCCCCCTCTTTTTTCCAGCTATAACAAGGCAGGAGACTCGGAATCGCCGGGCCTCCCGAGTGTCAGCGGTTCAGGGTGAACATGTAAAGCGTATCGCCCGCGGCTACCATGACGAACTGGAAGCCATCCAGCGTGAACGTCTGTGCGCCATTGCTAGTTGCCATAGGCAGCCAGGTATGCCATAAAATCTTTCCTGTGGCTGCGTCGAAGGCGCAGAAGTTCTGGCCACCGTCATTGCCGAAAAGCAAGCCGCCTGCGGTGCTGAGAAGGCCCTGGGGGCCGCCGCCTTCGTGCATCCACTTGAGTTCGCCGGTGCGGACGTCTATGGCGCGGATGCCCTGGCGTCCGCCGGCATTACCGCCAAATCCTCCGCTGAAACCGTAGCCTTCGGGGCGGTCGGTTGTATCCACAAGGTAGCTCATGGACATGCTCTCGTTTGTGCCGACGTAGAACAGGCCGGTTTGGGGAGAATAGCTCGGGGGCGGCCAGTTCGTGGCTG
This sequence comes from Acidobacteriota bacterium, assembly GCA_048498815.1. GTDB lineage: Bacteria > Acidobacteriota > Terriglobia > Bryobacterales > Bryobacteraceae > BOG-234. The sequence continues at coordinate 11,080 of JBEHXG010000009.1, forward strand.
ACCCTGCACCCACGAGTACTCCGTCAACGGTGGATTCTTTCGCGGGGTTATTAATCGGCTGCCCTTTGGCGTTGATGCCGCTTGCCCAGTTGAGGAACTGCGGATCGATCAGAGGCTTGGTGAGCAGGTGCTCGCCGTTGGTGCGGTCAAGAACGAAGAAGTACCCGTTGCGGGCAGCCTGAGCCAGCAGTTTACGCGGCTTCCCGTTCCATGTTGCGTCGAAGAGCACGGGGACTTCGGTGCTGTCCCAGTCATGGGCGTCGTGGGGCGACGTTTGGTAATACCACGACATTTTCCCGGTATCGGCGTTGAGCGCCACGATGGAACAGGTGAATAGGTTATCGCCTTTTCGGCTTTGCGTGGCTCCTACGGGGTTGGGATTGCCTGTTGCTACGTAGATCAGATTCAGATCGGGATCGTAGGTGAGGGGCTGCCAGGGGCCACCGCCGCCATGCTTGCGCGAATACTCGTCGGGCCAGGAATCGTAGCCGGCGTCGCCGGGATTCTGCGGGGTGGTGAACCAGCGCCACTGCATCTCGCCGGTTTCGGGATCGCGGGCGTCGAGCCAGCCCTGATTATCGATGGCATCGCCCGCAACGCCTGTATAGACGTGGTTGCCGACGATGAGCGGCGCTGTGCTGCAAAAATAATCCTTCTCGACGGGAGCGAGTTCCTTGTACCAGCGTTCCTTGCCGGTTTTGGCGTCGAGCGAAACCAGGTAGCAGTCGGGCGTTTCGAAGAATAGCCAGCCGCCATACATACCCATGCCCTTGCTCGAATTGTTGTGATGGCCACCGCGCGTACGGAAGAAGTAGCTCCATTTCTGCTCGCCCGTGCGGGCGTTAACGGCCCAGGCGCGGTCTACGGCCGAGAAGTAGAGGGTTCCGTCAACGAGAAGCGGCGTGCCGGCGATTCGGTAGGAGTCAGACGGTCCGCCCCAGTAAGTGGGATCGCCGGGTTTCCACGGCCCTCCCACGCTGGTCGCCGAATCTGCCGTTGCGACTGACTTGAAGGCCCATGCCATGGTCAGTGTGGCGACGTTCGACTTGTTGATCTGCGTGAGGGTGCTGTAGCGTTTGCCCGAATAGTCGCCGTGGTACGTGGGCCAGTTATCCGTAGCGGCGTTTTTCTTCAGAATGGCGGGATCCAGAAACTGCGCAGCGAGTGTGAGGGGAAGCAGCGTGAGCGCGGCGAGTGAAAGGGTTCGAATGGTCATGGCTGGTTCCTATTTGTCGTTGAGGTAGGCGGCGAGGTTGTGGATGTCCGCGTCCGTGTACTTCAGCATGAGGTCGATGTGGGCCTGCAACCGGTTCGTGGTCACAACTTTTGGCCACTCGCCGTCTTTCACCCAGCTCTTGTCATCGCCATTAGGGAGGCGAATCTGAACCACGAAGTCATTAATGAGTCCGGGCGAGCCGGTGAACTTTTCACCGTTCTTCAGGGTTACGGTGGCGGTGATGTTTGTGATTGGCGCCGCTCCCGCAATCGCCCCTGGTGCGCCACGGCCGCCACCGACGAAGCCCCCGCCACGTCCACCCCGCCCGCCGCCGCCGAGGATAGCGCCCTGCAGGGTCGGTGCATCGTGATTGTTCTTTGCACCAATGCCTTTCAGATCGCCAGTGACTGAGTGGCATGTGCTGCACTTGCCGACCGGTCCGTTGAAATACGCTTCGCCCGCTTTGGCGTCGCCTGAGAAGACGTTGAGCCGGGTGTATTGCTGCCAGAGTGCGCCAAGGCTGACTTCGTGATGCAGGAAGATGGCGAGATCGACTCCTTCGGCCTGTGCGAATTCGAACTTCGGCATGCCCTTGTCAGGACGGCCGAACTTCAGAAATTCGTTGAGCTCGCGCCCGCCGTGATCGAGGAGAACAAGATCGGAGCGCATGAGATCGACGTCTACCTTCGCGCTCTTGCCACCGCGTCCGTGCTCACCATGACAGGAAGCGCATTGCGCGGCGTACGTTTTGCCGCCACGATCAACCTGCGTCATGTCAAATGAACGACTGGCGGTGATGTCTACAGGCGCTGTGGTCGCACCCCGGCCCGGAGGGCCTCCCCGCTGTGCAGATGCGAATGAGACAGAGAGAGCGAAACAACATGCAATGAGTAAAGATCGTTGAAGATACATGGGAGAAACTCACCTTGCGAATGGCAGAGTCTACCATTTTGGCGGATTACGCGTCAATTTTGGGCGACGACCTTTCGGGTCTTCCGGAACGTTCCGGAGCCGACCACCGCTCCAAAATAGTCATAAAGTATTTGGTAAACTTTTGTAGTGCCTCCCGCCGGGGCAACGGGGACCTGGGGAAATGTTCAAAACAAAAAAGGAACAGTCCGTCGCGAGCTTAGGTGCTGCGGCGCCAACCGGTGAGATTCATTACACCAGCGGCGATGTTGCCCGCATTGCCGGGGTGAGTCTCCGGCAATTGCAGTGGTGGGATGAGCGCAGCGTGGTGTCGCCGAAACAGGAAGGCCACCGGCGTGTATATCGCGAGCAGGACGTAGTGGAAGTTTCGGTGATCGCGGAACTACGCCGCAAAGGGTTTTCGCTGCAGAAGATTCGGCGCGTGCTCAAGTTCCTGCAGAGAGAAATGGGACGTCGGCTCGCCGATGCGGTGGCGGAGAACAGCGACGTTCATCTGATTACAGACGGCAAGAACATCTATCTGGAAGATCAGCCTGACCGCATTATCAATGTTTTGAAGAATGCGAAGCAGCCGATGTTTCTGGTGTGCATTACCGATCAGTTGCGCCGCTTTCAACCCGGGGCTTCGGTAAACCGAAAGCCCGCGAAGCGCGAAAGCTCCGTTGAGAATTCGTCAGGCCTGAAAGCAAGGCTCGGATAGCAGCGATGGGAGCTGGCCGCTGATTCTCTCGCTTAATCTCCTCTGGCAAAGCCCGCTGATTGTGCTGGTTTCCGGATCGGTGGCGTACTGCATCATCGCGATCATTGCCGCCGCAAGTTACCGCCGGTCCGGTGCACCAATGCTGGGCAAGTTTCCGCCGGTGTCCGTGCTGCGTCCCATGGCGGGCGATCGCGACAACACGGAGGCGGGTCTGCGCGCGGTGTTCGAGCAGGATTATCCCGAGTTCGAAGTGATTCTGGGCGCGGCATCGCCTGAAGATCCCGCAGTTCCAATCGCGCGGCGATTAATGGCTGAGTATCCCCGGCGCCGCTCGCGCCTGATTTTCACCGGCGATTCGCCTTATCCGAATCGGAAAGTATGGCAACTCCGTTCGCTCTGGGATGCTGCAAAACACGAGACCATTGTGATGGCCGACAGTGATATCAAATGGTCGCCGGACACGCTGCGCGTTGTAGTTTCCGAGCTTTCGCAGGAGAACGTCGGCCTGGTGACGTGCCCCTATCGTGCGACGGCAGGTTCAAGCCTTTGGTCGAGAATGGAGGCGCTGGGGCTGAATATTGATTTCATTTCAGGCATGCTCTCGGCGCGAATGCTGAACGGGATGGATTATGCGATTGGCTGCACGATCGCAACGCGCCGTTCTGAGATCGACGCGATTGGCGGCCTGACGGATCTTCAGGCCTATCTCTCAGAAGACTTCGTCATCGGTAATCGCATGCACGGCAGCGGGCGAACGGTGATTCTTTCGCGATGCGTTATTGAGCATTACATCGGCAGCGACTCGTTAAGGCGTAACTGGGCACACCGGATTCGTTGGGCGCGCGGGTCGCGTCGTTCACGTCCGCATGGTTATATTGGCGAGATTTTCACGCGGCCTACGGTGCCGGCACTAGCGCTTCTGCTGCTCGCTCCGCGTTGGCATGAATTGGTGGCAGTGGCATTTGCATTGCGTCTGCTGGTGATATTGACGGCGTCAACGTGGGTACTGTCCGATCCTGCAATTCGCCGCCGGTGGTGGCTGCTGCCGATAGAAGAGTTCGCGACGTTCGCTGCCTGGGTCGCCGGATTCTTTGGCAATACACTGACCTGGCGCGGCCATACGCTGACGATTGAGCGCGATGGCACGATCCAGGTAGCGGAGATGGCGGAAGCCGCTACTTCTTCAGGGCTTCAATAAGCGCGGGTACGACTTCGAAGAGGTCGCCCACAATGCCATAATCTGCAATTTCAAAGATGGGTGCTTCCGGGTCTTTGTTGATTGCGACGATGGTGCGCGAACCCTTCATGCCGACGAGATGCTGGATAGCTCCCGAGATTCCGACGGCTACGTAGAGCTTTGGCGCGACGGTCTGACCGGAACTGCCGACCTGTCGCTCCATTGGCAGCCACCCGTTATCGCAGATGGGTCGAGAAGCGGCAAGTTCGGCGCCCATCGCGTGGGCGAGTTGTTCAATGAGCGCGATGTTTTCGGCCTCGCGAATGCCTCGACCTGCCGACACAATGCGCTCGGCTGTGGAAAGGTCGATTGCGCGCTGTGATTCCCGAAATCGCTCCTGAGGTTTTGAGCGAATCTGTCCGGAGTCTAATGAGGGAGTAAATGCTTCAACCGGCGCGACGGAAGCGCCCTTTGAGGCGTTCTCAGCACGGAACGCACCTGCCTGGATGGAGAGGAAGAACGGCGCCGGCCCGCTGAAGGTGACATCGGCATTCATCTTTCCCTGGAAGAGCTGGCGGATCAGAGTCAGAGCGCCGTTTTCCACGCGGTGGGCAACGACGTCGCTTACCAGAACGCGCTCGAGCGAAGCGGCCAGACCTGGCGCAAAGTCGCGCGCCTGATAGGTGTGGGCGAAGACAACGTAACCGGGCTGGTGTTGTGCAATCAACTGCTTTAGTGCGAGCGTGTAGCCGTCGGCGGTATAGTGCGCCAGCAGGTCGTGTTCCAGGGCGTGAACCTTCGCAAGGTTATACACGGCTACTTCGGAAGCAAGAGCGTCAATCTGAGAACCTGCAACTACCGCATACGCATCCTGGCCCAACTCGACCGCCAGTTGCTGAGCGGCCGCGATGGCTTCGATCGAAAGCGGATGCAGCTTTCCCTCGCGATGTTCGAGAACCGCCAGAATTCCGCTCACAACACCCTCGCTTCAAACCGCAGCTTCTCGACCAATTGCGCGGCGGCTTCCTTCGCCGAACCCTCCAGAATCCGGGAGCGCTTCGTCTTCGGGGGGAAGTAGACGCGTTCCAGGTTTACTCTGGCGGGTGAGGCCGGGCCGGCCTGAACCAGCCTGATCTCTTTCGACTTCGCCTTCTTGATGCCCATCAGGGTTGCGTAGCGCAGCTTCGCGGCGCCCGACTGAATCGTCAGCACGGCAGGCAACGGCAGATCCACATTTTGGAACCAGCCATCTTCCAGTTCACGTTTTGCGCGAATACCGGCATCCGTTGCCTCCACGCTCATCACAAGGGTCGCATGTACGAAGCCCATCACTTCGGCCAGCACAACGCCAGTCTGACCATAGCCAAGATCATCCGACTGCAATCCGGTGAGAATCAGATCCGGCTTTTCCGATTCCAGCGCGCTTGCCATGGATCGTGCGAGTGACAACGGATCACCCGAAGGATCGCTGAGTTCAATGTGAATCGCGCGGTCCGCGCCCTTAGCCAGGGCTTCGCGGATCGTCTGCGTCGCGCGATCGGGGCCGGCGCAAATCACGACAACCTCGCCACCGGAAGTCTCGCGCAGTTGAAGCCCGGCTTCGAGCGCATACGCGTCGGGTTCGTTGATCTCCCAGGAGAGATCGGCATCGTCGATCCACGTGCCCGCGGAATCGACCTTGAGCAGGCTGTCCCGTGCGGGGACCTGCTTGATAGCGACAACGATTTTCATTGGTTTGTTACTCGAATCTCTTAAAGATCAGCGCACCATTGGTGCCACCAAACCCGAACGAATTCGTAAGCGCATGCTCTATCTTCATGGGACGCGCCACGTTCGGAATGTAGTCGAGATCGCAACCTTCACCGGGATTATCCAGGTTGGCCGTCGGCGGTGCGATCTGATTGCGCAGTGCGCAGACTACGATGCCGGCTTCAAGCGCGCCGGCGCCGCCGAGCAGGTGTCCTGTCATCGACTTCGTAGAACTGACGGCAAGCTTGTGGGCATGATCGCCGAATGTCCGCTTCATCGCAGCGGTTTCGGCTTTGTCGCCCAGCGGCGTGGAGGTGCCGTGGGCGTTGATGTAATCGATCTGCTCGGGATTCAGTTTCGCGTCATTCAGCGCGTTGCGCATCACGCGGTAGGCGCCTTCGCCGTCTTCGGGCGGGGAGGTCAGGTGGAACGCGTCGCCGCTCATGCCGTAGCCGATGATCTCGGCCAGAATCGGGGCACCGCGGCGCTTCGCGGTTTCGAGTTCCTCAAGGATGAGAATGCCGGAGCCTTCGCCCACAACGAAGCCATCGCGATCGCGGTCAAACGGACGCGAAGCGTGTGCCGGATCGTCATTGCGCTGCGAAAGCGCGCGCATGGCGGCGAATCCACCGATTCCCATAGGAGTAATGCAGGCCTCGGCGCCCCCGCAGATCATTACGTCGGCATCGCCGCGTGTAATGATGCGGAAGGAGTCTCCGATGGAATGGGCGCTGGTGGTACAGGCTGTGGCGGTAGCGGAATTCGGTCCTTTTGCACCGGTGCGAATTGAAATATAGCCCGAGGCCAGATTCACGATGGTGGCAGGAATAAAGAACGGCGAGATACGTCGCGGGCCGTGATTCAGATAATTGCTGTGTTCGCGCTCGATGACCTCGAAGCCGCCGATGCCGCTGCCCACGTACACGCCCACGCGCTCCGCATTTTCATCGGTGACTTTGAGGCCGGAAGAGGCGAGCGCATCTTCCGAGGCGGCGATCGCCATCTGGATGAAGCGGCCCATCTTCTTGACTTCTTTTTTCTCGATGAACTTGCCGGGATCAAAATGCTTGATCTCGCCGGCGATCTGGGCGTTGAACAGGGTTGTGTCAAACGCTTCGATGCGCGAAATACCGCTGCGCGACTCGAGCAGCGACTGCCACGTCTGCTCCGTGGTGTCGCCGATGGCGGTCAACAGGCCTACGCCTGTCACTACGACTCTGCGGGAAATAACCGGAACTCCTTCCTTACGTCAGGACGCGAAAAGGCAATGCATCGCCCCCGGGCGGCCCTACCTCAATGATAGATGTCCCAGGCTGTGGCGGGGATGCCGCCGCGCCTACTTCTTTTTGTTTTCGATGTAGGTGACGGCGTCGCCGACGGTGCCGATCTTTTCGGCGTCTTCGTCGGGGATTTCGAGCTCGAAAGCTTCTTCGAAGGCCATGACGAGTTCCACGATGTCGAGCGAATCGGCGCCCAGATCGTCAACAAACGAAGCTTTGTTATCGACCTGGCTCTCGTCTACACCCAGTTGCTCTACGATGATCTGCTTGACCTTCTGTTCTACCGCTGATGCCATAAGACCTCCAATATACATGAGCGCCGCCGCCGGAGCAAAACCGTCATGTTGCGAAACGGTTCCAGATGCTCCGATCCCCGTACGATGGAGCACGAATGCAGGCGTCGCAAAGTTTTGATTCTACACTATTGAGGGGATTGACTGAGGGACAGCTTCTTCAGCCGCAGGCCGGGAATGTCGGCGAAATCGACCGGGTTTGCCGTCCACAATTCCCCGTTACGGAGCAGAGCACAAGCTGCGATGCCAAGGTCGATCTCCCGACCGCGCGGGCGTTTCAGCAGACGATACAGGCGAGCGCCCTCTTCCGCTTCGGCGGGGCCGAAAACAAGCGCTCGTTGCGCCGGAAACAGCCTTTCCTGGAAAGCAAGCTCCGGCTCCGTTCGCGGCCCTCGCAGCCATTCATAGAGGACGAGCGAAGGCAAGGCCATTCGTTCGCCGCGTTCGATGGCGGCCACGAGTGCTGGTGCCAGTGGCGCGGAACCGGTGAGTGCGCCGACGAGCACCGAAGTGTCGAGAATAATCACTCGGGCTCAACGGACGATCGCCGTCCTCGCGAACGACGCGCTGCGCGGATATCGGCCAGTTCGCGTGCTACTTCCGAGAGCTTCCGCGGGGGGAGATTGGGAAGAAATTCGTCGAATGCGCGAAGCATATCCGCCTTTTCCCGAGAACTGAGACGCTCCAGATTCTCGTGGTATTCCCGAACCGCCTGGCGAACGATCTGGCTTTTCGGGAGAGACAGGCGGTCGGCGGCGTCGCGGATCAGCGCGAGAGTTGTGCCGTCGAGAGTAAACGTCACTTTGCCGAGTGCCATACTGATACCATAATACCATACCGTTATGTAGCCATTGAGATTTCGAAGTGGCGTGTCATCCTCAAAGCATCCGTCCCGAGTTGACAGTTGTTCTGGTTTCCACGCGTAACCCGCTGAATATTGGCGCGGCGGCGCGCGCTATGGCGAATTTCGGACGCCTCGACCTGCGGCTGGTGGACCCGTACGAGGTTGCGTTTCGAGAGGCTGTTTCGGCAGTGGGTGGGGCGTCGGTGCTTCAGGCTGCCCGAGTGTTTCCTTCGCTGGCTGAGGCGATTGCGGATTGTTCGCTCGTTGTTGGCACCACGGCGGGGCAGAATCGGGTTCCCCAGCAACCGGTCCGGCGTTTGGAGGCGGGGCTGGCGGCGGCGCGAGAGCACCCCGGACCAGTGGCTCTTCTGTTTGGCAGTGAGAAGTTTGGTCTGTCAAACGATGATCTCAGTTTCTGCCATGAACTGATTCGCATTCCCACCACGCCGGAAACACCCTCGATGAATCTGGGCCAGGCGGTCGCGGTTTGCCTTTACGAGTGGATTCGAGCGAATGATTCGGTTGCTGCCGCGCCGGCGGTCCGTCCGCAGATCAGTGGCTCCGATGCTGAGCAGATTACGCGAATGCTGCTGGATGTTCTGCGGGAATCGGGGTATACGAATCGTATTACGGCAATATCGACCGAGCAGAAGATGCGGCGGTGGATCAGGCGATTACGCCTTGGGCGGCATGATGCGCCACTGCTGCTTGGGATTCTGCGGCAGATTCTTTGGAAATTCGACAGCCGCGACTGAACTATTTGATTTTCGCGATTACGGTGTCGAGCGCCCGGCGCGATTGTCTGGATTCAGGCGCGATGCGGCAGGCGGTTTCGAGGTGCTCTTTGGCTTCTTTGAAAAGTTTCAGATTGTCCTCCGCGATGCCGATTTCATAGTTCGCCATGTAGTCCTCTGGCGCGACTGCCAATACCTGCAGGAAAGTTAGGCGGGCATTAGCGAAGTTTCCGGTTTCAATGTACGCGCTCGCGAGGTCGCGACGGGCCAGAAGATTGTGCGGATCTTTCGCGAGTAGCTGACGCAGCGTTGCTATCGCCTGCGGCATTTTCCGGTGGTAAAGTTCCAGCTGCGCATTTTCGTAGAGACGGAAATCGGGCAGGCGATCTTTGGGATCGTCCGAGTGATCACGGAGAGTTGTCTTTGCGCGCGGACCGGAAGAAAGGTATCCGAGCGAGGTGAGCAGGGCCTGTGCCCCCGAGCTGGTTGCAGGCGGCCGTGAGTCTGGTGCGGGTTTGTAGCGTGCCATCAGCTTTGTCAGTTGCTCGCGCAAATCGTTCGCTTCTTTCGAACCAGCCGTGTCGAGATTGTGCAACTCCCGCGGATCGGCCTTCAGGTTGTAGAGTTCGGGATGGGGCGCATCGATGTACTTCAGTGCCCCGGCTCGGAGACTGCGCAGCGGAGCCCATCCAAACGCGTCGCGCGCGTGCAGGCTTTCTCCATAAACCGCGTTGTGCGCTTCGAGCAGGTTCTCGCCTTCAAACGCTGCTGGCCGCGCAATGTGGAGAAAATCCAGAATTGTGGGCGCTACATCGATTAAGCCCACGGGATCGGTCACTCGGGCGGGATGGTTGCCCGCGCTGGCGGGCCAGTGCACGATAAGCGGCACATGCAGCGTGCTCTCGTAGACGAAATAGCCGTGGCTCGATTCACCATGATCGCCGAGGCTCTCGCCATGATCGGAGACCAGAACAATCAGAGCCTTATCCCAGAGGCCGAGTTGAACCAGTTGCTGACGAAATGTGCCGAGCAGTTTGTCGACGTACTCGAGTTGTCCATCGTAACCGTTCGCATACGGCTTGTGCATATCGAACAGATGCACGAAGGCAAACACCGGGTGGTCCTTGTTCTCTGTCAGCCATTGCCGCGCGGAGCGCATAACCAGCGCGCCATCGCGGCGCTCCCGGCCTCCGTTGACCGCACCGGGTGCGACGCCCAGGAACATCGACCCCGACATCGGTGAAAAAGCGTCGTAGCTAAAAGGCGCGTCGAAAAAATCGAACCCCTGATCGAAGCCCATTTGCTTTTCCAGGAACACGCTTCCGATGAACGCCCCCGTTTTGTAGCCGCCGGCGTGCAGCACCGATGCGAGGGTTACGGCGCTATGAGGAAGCGGGACCGCGTTCTCTTCCACAAGATCGTGGAACGGATAGGTGGATGTCATCAGCGTTGCATGCGACGGACCCGTGAACGGAATTTGACAGTCCGCCTCGGTGAAGACTGTGCCGCGGGCGGCGAGGGCGTCGATGTTCGGAGTCGGCGTGCGTTTGTAGCCGTACGCGCCCACATGATCGGCGCGCAGTGTATCGATGGAAATCAGTATGACGGGCGTGCCTGGTTGTGCCATCAGTCGCGTGGCAATGGCCAGGAAGAAAAACGCTTTGCGCGGCGTGGCGTGACGCATCCGTATCGATTTTATCCGCGCTAACATAGTGGCGAATGTTGCCTGCGTATATTGGACCGGGCGCGGGATTCGCGTTTCTCGGTTCGTTTTTGAGTCTGGCGGCATCGTTTCTTCTCACTTTGACGGCGCTGATGCTGTGGCCGTTCCGCGCGATCCGCGCCGCGGTTCGACGTCGAAAGAGTCTCCGTAAGGCGAAGATCAGGCGACTGATTTTTCTGGGGATGGATGGCCTCGATCCCGACCTGACGGAGCGATACATGGCAGAGGGAAGACTGCCTAACTTCAGCCGACTGAAAGAGCAGGGAAGCTTTCATCGCCTGCGGACGACGTTTCCCGCTCTCTCGCCCGTGGCTTGGTCTACGTTTGCGACCGGCGTTAGTCCGGCGAAACATAACATCTTCGATTTTCTGAATCGCAGTCTGAAGACATATGTGCCGGAACTGGCGGCGTCGCGCGTGCGGTCTGCGCCGCGGGTATTGCGGATGGGACGGCTCCGTTTGCCGCTCTCCCGACCGGTAGTGGAGATGCGACGCAAGAGCCAGTCTTTTTGGAAGATCCTGGGTGAGCACTCCGTCGGCAGCACGATTCTGCGAGTGCCGATTACTTTTCCGCCGGAAGATTTCGAGGGACGGCTGCTGTCTGCGATGTGTACACCGGATCTGCGCGGCACGCAGGGCAGTTTTACGCTGTTCAGTACCCGTACGGAGGGCATTGAAACCGAAGGCGGAACTCGGTGCCAACTCACGCGAGAAGCTGCAGTACTGCGAGGCCTGCTGGAGGGGCCGGATAACGAACTCATCGAAGGCGCCGCCCCGCTCGCACTGAAATTCTCTCTGGAACTGAATGGTCCAGATGAAGCAACTCTCGCAATTGGCGGTGAAACCCATCGCCTGCGCCGCGGCGAATACTCTCCATGGGTCCGTTTATCATTCTCTGCCGTTGCGGGTATCGGCGTACGCGGGATCGCGCGCTTCCTGATTACGGAGACTGTTCCCGAAGTCTCGCTCTATGTCACTCCGGTGCAGATCGATCCCGAGGCGCCCGCGCTGCCGATCAGCCACCCGTCTTACTATTCCGTTTATTTGGCGAAATTGCTCGGTTCGTTCGCGACGGTCGGCATGGCGGAGGATACCTGGGCGCTGAATGAGGGCGCAATCGATGAATCGGAATTCCTCGCGCAGGCTTACAGCATCATGGAAGAACGGGAAGCGATGTTTGACGACGCGCTGGCGCATACGAAACGCGGCGTGGTGGCTTGCGTGTTCGATACCAGCGACCGCGTACAGCACATGTTTTTTCGCCATCTTCACGACAAGCCGGTGATTGAGGACCTTTATCGGCGCATGGATCGCCTGCTCGGTAAGGCTATGGCCTGCGTGGACGAAGGCACGGTGCTGTTCGCGCTCTCCGATCATGGCTTCTGCGCTTTCCGCCGGGCCGTGAATCTGAACTCGTGGCTGCACCAGCATGGCTATCTCTCGCTTCAGGACGGCTGCGAGGTGAGTGGCCGGTACTTCGAGGGTGTGGATTGGTCCCGCACGCGCGCTTATTGTCTCGGACTCAGCGGGCTCTATCTGAATCTTAAAGGCCGCGAATCGTGCGGCACGGTGACGCCGGGTGTTGAGTCCGAATCGCTGAAGCGTGAACTGATAGAGAAGCTGTCCGGTCTGCCGGATGGCGAGTGCGAAGCCATTCGGCGGGTCTATGCAACGAATCATCTTTATCGAGGCCCCTACCTCGGCGCAGCGCCCGATCTTATTGTTGGCTACAATGCCGGATTTCGCACTTCATGGGATGCCGCGGTCGGCATCGTTACAGCGCGAGTGATTGAAGACAATCCCAAACCCTGGAGCGGCGATCACTGTGTCGATCCACTGCTCGTTCCGGGAGTTCTTTTCTGCAATCGGAAGATCGACGCCGAAGATCCCGGGATCGAAGACATGGCGCCAACCGCTCTCGATCTCTTCGGTTTGAAGCCGCCCGCATGGATGGACGGCAAGCCTCTGTTTCATCAGTCATGAAGATCGCTGCGCTGTGGATGCTTGCGCTGCTGTTCTGGGGATGCGCAAGGCGAAGCCCGCATTCTCTGATCGTGCTTGGCGTGGATGGAATGGATCCCGGCTTTCTGGAACGGCACTGGAACGATCTGCCAAATCTACGCAGTCTGCGTGATCGGGGTGGTCTGACACGGCTTGCCACGACTGTGCCGCCGCAGAGCCCGGTCGCATGGGCCACCTTCATTACGGGCACGCCACCCGAGCAGCACGGTTTGTTCGACTTCGTCCACCGCGAGCCGACGACCATGCAGCCGGTATCGTCTATGGCCGAGATTATTCCGCCGTCGCACACATTGACGCTCGGTAAGTGGCTACTGCCCCTGTCGTCGCCGCGCGTGCAGGCGATGCGGAGAGGCCGAACGTTTTGGGAGACTCTGTCGAATGCCGGAATTCCTGTTTCCGTGCTTCGGATGCCGACGAACTATCCGCCAGTTACGGGAGCGGGCGACGCACTTGCGGGGATGGGCACGCCCGATCTTGAGGGCACTTTCGGAACGTTCACTTTCTACACGGACAATCCGGGCGCGGCTCCGGCGGACGTTTCGGGTGGGAGGGTCGTTCCGGTCACTTCCGAGAACAATCGCGTGGTCCTGCCGGTCCAGGGTCCCGCTAACACCCTGCGTCCCGATCATGCGCCGGTTTCGCTCAACCTCGTTGCGGACATTGATCCAGAGGCGCATGCCGCACAGTTCCGCATGGGAGAAGAAATCTTCATTATTAAAGAAGGCGAATGGTCGCCCTGGATTCACGTGCGATTTCCGTTCCTGCCGATGAACGTCGCCGGGGCGTCGGGCATGTTCCGAATCTATGCACAGCAACTCACTCCCGGCATCCAAATCTATCGCTCGCCCTTAAACATCGATCCTGCCGATCCCGCGCTGCCGATTTCCGCACCGCCTCGTTTCGCCAGAGAAACTGCGGGACGCGCTGGTGCTTATTACACGCAGGGCATCGAGGAAGATACATCAGCGCTTCGTCAGGGCGTGCTCAATCTGAACGAATACCTTGCTCAGAGCCGGCTCGTGGGAGAGGAGCATACGAGACTTCTTGGAGACGCGCTGAGTCGATTCCACGGGGGCTTACTCTTTTTCTACTTTTCTGAAATCGATCAGGACTCGCACGTCCTCTGGGGCAGGCGCGATGACCTCCTCCTCGAAACATACCGGAAAGTCGATCGTGACATTGGCACGGTTCTGCGGCGTGAGCCTGCTGCCACCGTCATCGTTATGTCCGACCATGGTTTCGCCAGCTTTGATTATGCGGTGAATCTCAACACGTGGCTGCAGCGCGAAGGCTTTCTGGGCACTATCCCGGGCTCCGTTGCGACGATAGACTGGAAGCAAACGCGGGCATACGCTATGGGCCTCAATGCGCTCTACATCAATCAGGCGGGTCGCGAACAGTACGGCCAGGTTATGCCAGGCAATGCGCGCGAAGAGCTGGTGATCGACCTGACGCGCCGCCTTCGCGAACAGCCGTGGGTCGCGGACGTAACGCGCGTTGGACGGTCCGCGAGCCGCTTCTCACCGGATTTGATCGTCGGATATGCGCCGGGATTCAGAGCGTCCTGGGAAACCGGACTCGGCGCCGTGCCTCCCGAAGTCGTTTACAAAAACAACGATCCGTGGATTGCCGATCATTGCATCACCGCGACGGGAGTTCCGGGAGTATTGCTTGGCACTCGCGCGCCGAAGTTGCGGGATCCTCAACTCACGGATATGACGGTTGCTGTGCTACAGGAGTTCGGAATACAGCCCGAGGCGGCGATGCACGGCCGTTCGGTCTACTGAAGGCAATGGCGAAATCCGTCAAAATCGAAGCCGAACTGTTCCGCCGAATCGCCGAGCACGCCGAAGCCTCCGGCTACAGTTCGCCCGAAGAATTTGTCACGCATCTGATTGAGCGCGAACTTGCTCAGGCCGATGAGGCGAGCCAGGACGCTGAGCAGCGCCTCCGTGGCCTCGGCTATCTCGAATAGCATGCAGCGCCTGATGTTGGTGCTGGCGAGCGCACTGTGGGGATTGGTTGCCATCCGGGTATTCCGGAGCACTACGAACGGTCTGGCGTTGACGCGCGCGTCGAAGCGTATCTACGCCAGGATTCTGGAAATTCGACTCTACTCCGCCGATCCCGGGCTTGTCTGGCGTGCGCAGAAAGCGCTCCTTGCCGAAAACCTCCGGTTCCTCGCATTGCTTGCTTCTCCGGTGCTGATCCTTACGTCAGCCTTCGCACTGCTCTACAAACCGCTTGATGTGCGCCTGGGCGCACGTCCGCTTGCTGCTGGTGAAACCGCCGTCGTTACAATGCCTGCGCCTGAGATCCCGCTCGTCGCACTTCCGGGAATTGTTATCGAGACTCCGCCGGTCCGGAACTCTGCGGACGGAACCGTGGCCTGGCGCATCCGGGCAACCAGCCCGCAGAACGGCGTTCTCACATTCCGCAACGGAGCCCATGTAATTCACCCCAGCCACCAGGACTGGCTCCTCTGGTTTTTCGTGATCTCATCCGTCACCGCAGCCTTTGACGCCGGGTTCCGCAAATTCAGAAGTGCAGAAAAGTCCAAAACAAAATAACCCGTTTTTGTTGTTGACAAGGCGCAAAAGCGGGCGTACTTTGGAGTTATCACTGAAGAAGGAGGTGGTCCTAAAAGATGAGTTCATGTAAACGACCGCGTGAGGTGACTGAATGCTGAAACGACCCGTGTCAACGCAGCGGGTTCTGCCGTCAGTGACAGGACCAACTTCTTGTGGGACGGTTGCTTCGTCGCGGACGCTGTAACTGCCTCTTGGTTAAAGGCTATATCGGGCCCCCGCCGCCGCTCGCCGGTGCGCGGGGGCTCGTGATTTGGGCCGTGCTAAACTGAAGGTTCCCTGAGAGGTTAACTATGAAAGCCGGAATCCATCCCGCCTACAACGAAGTGAATGTGATCTGCGCCTGCGGACACACCTTCCGCACCAGAACCACCAACAAGAGCGACATCCGCGTCGAAATTTGTTCCAGCTGCCACCCGTTCTTCACTGGTAAGCAGAAGCTGATTGATACCGCCGGTCGTGTGGATAAATTCGAAAAGAAGTATCAGAAGCAGCGTGCAGAAAAAGCCGCTGCACTCGCGAACAAGTAATTTTCTGCTGAAATGCGAAACGGGGCGGCCACCGGACATGGTGCCGCCCCGTTTTCGTGTTCTCTGTGAGTTTCTAGTTTCCAGTGGCCTCTGACTTCCTGCCTTGCCGCAGTTGCTGCGCTTTCTGTCGCTCTGCCCGCCAGGATTCATACGCCGCGATCTGATCTTTGTTCAGCACTGCGCGAATCGAATCGATCTGTTCCTGCTGAATCTGATCCCGGTGCGGCTTTTCTTGTTTACGCAACTCGTCAAACTTCTTCTTCGTATCGTCAAGAATGCGGTTGACCTGGGCAGCCTGATCGTCTGAAATACCGACCTTCGCCCGCATCTGCTCCATGTAAGTCTTACGGAACTCAGCCATCGTGCGCGGCGCGGCTACGGGCTGGACGGAAGCCTTCGCCGTATAGTAACGAGTTGCGAACCCACCCAGCACGATCCCGCTGACAAAAACAACCAGAAGGTAAACTACGGCGCTGAAACGCGTACGTGGCATTTTTTCCTGCTTTTTCTATTGCTCGAGTTCAGAAATTCGTTCGACCTGCAGCGGCTCAAGATCGGATACATGATCGGCCGCGAGCGCCTGAATATACGATCCTTCTGACACCGCGACCGGCGGATTCGAAGAAGCCGACATCATTGCAATCAATACCGAAGCGCCGAGCGCGGCAGTCACCAGGCCTTTGGCAAACCGGCTGAAGATGGTAGTCGAAGCCTGTCGGGCCTCGATCTTTGCCCACATCTCCGGCATGAAATTCACCGAAGGTTCCGGATCCGGAGACGCTGCGCGATAAGCAGCAAGCAGTTCGTCGAGCTTCGCTTCATCGCGGTCCGTCGTCCTTGAGTTCATCGCATTCATTCTCTATTCACCACCTGCGCGTGTACCTTCTTATTGGACATCTAGAGGACGGTTACACCCGGACCGCAGTTACACCCGGACCTCAGTTACCCCGTCCGCTGGTAAAGATCATCTTACTAATTTTTACAATCGGACTCATAGTGTAAGGCGCAATTTCCTGGCTCCGGGGTTACGCCTTCCTCATGGTTTTTAGCACGCGCTGGCGTGCTCGGAACAAGCGTACTTTCAGCGAATTCTCATTAACGTGGTAGATCTGCTCAAGCTCTTTGAGCGACAGCCCCTCCACTTCCTTTAAAGTCAGAAGGATGCGATCCTCTTCCGAAACTGCCGCCAGCAGGCTCTGCGCCATATCCCGGACCCGATGCTTTTCGGCGTCCTCGGCCTGCGCTTTCGATCCTGCCGCCGCGTCGGCCATCATTACCTGCTGTTCGGAGAGATCGGACATTCTGGCTTCCGGGCGCCGTTTGCTCTTGCGTAAGTAATCATACGAGGCATTGACGGTAAGGCGGTATAGCCAGGGCTCAAAGACTTCCGGGGTGCGGAGCTGATCAAGCGAAAAGTAGAGCCGCAGGAATACTTCCTGAGCCACGTCTTCCACGTCTTCCGGACGTCCGATCAGGCGTGAAATAGTGCCCAGAATCCGCCGGCGATATGCCGTGACCACCTGATTGAAGGCGGCGGCATCTCCTTTCTGTGCCTGCTGTAAGAGTTCGAATTCGACCAGCATGTACGGGGCGCGAGTTACTCCATCATCGCAGAAGCTGGTCGTACCACCCCGTAATGCCGCCATGCGCCGCAACGACTATCAGTGCCGCTGCACCCAGGAAAGTGGCAAAAGGCAGGTAGTAGGTGGCAGGATCGCGGCGGGCGATTTTCAGGTAGGCAAGGCCGATGATCGAGCCCAGCAAAGAGCCAAGCAACAGGGTTGCGATGACGCCTTCGATGCCGAGAAAGGCGCCCATCATCGCAATCATCTTTACGTCTCCGAACCCGAGATATTCCTTATGGCGCAGTTTTTCGAAGAGCCAGCCGAGGAGCCACATTGCGGTAGCGGGTACGAATGCCCCGAGTGCGGCTTCTCCCACCGATGTAGATCGCAGGCCGGGATGCCATCCCATCATTCCCGCGAACCACGTAAACACCGTAGGTGGCACCGGGACTACCCAGGCAAGCGCCAGCCCGGCGACGAGACCGCCGATGGTGAATTCGTCCGGGAGGAGACGAGTCTCGAGATCGCAGAAGATCAGGCCCAGCATCATCCACGCGAAGAGGCAATCTTTCGCGGTGGATATGCCGATTCCGCCCGTTGCTGTGAACCAGAAGAAGAGGAGCCCGGTCAGGAGTTCCACGAGCGGATACTGCCAGCCGATCTTTGTGTGGCATCCCCGGCACTGACCGCGCAGCAGCAGGAAACTCAGGACCGGAATGTTGTCGTACCATGCGATCTGCGCATTGCAGGACGGGCACGCCGAACGCGGTTGTATGACGGATAGATCGCGTGGCCAGCGGTAGATGCAAACGTTGAGGAAACTGCCCAGCAGAAGTCCGAACAAACCTGCAATCAGCGCCTCAGGCATGGAGTGCCTTTCGGTACGAATCGAGCGTCCCCTGAACCACGTGACCTACGGTGAACCGCTGCTGAACAATGGACCGTGCCGCGGCGCCGAGTGTCGGATCGATGCGCTTCATGGCGTCGGCAACCGCACTGGCTTCGTTTTGGATGAGAATTCCGGTGACTCCGTCTTCAATCAATTCCGGAATCCCGCCGGTACGGCTGGCGATGGTCGTGAGCCCATGCGCCATGCCAAGCAACACCCCGGATCCCAGCCCCTCGCTATATGTCACGTAGACGAGGGCTCGGGCTTCCGCGAGATCTCGTTCCAGATCGCGTGAGAAGACCACGGGGATGCCGGCAAGTCGCGACGCCTCCTCGACGAGCGCCATTCCTTTTGCGGTGTCTGTCGTGTAAGGGGCGATCACTGCGCTACCGTTTGCTGGTTGTGGTGGCACCTCCACACCGTCATAGACGACATCGATACGGTTCCGGTTGACTCCGGCATTCTGCAGCATGAGGGCCACGAATCGCGACACCGCGATATAACGCTGCGCGCGCGCATATTTCCACCGTGAAACAGCGGACGACCGCACCGGAAAAGCAACGCGGCGCGAAACGACAAACGGCACCCGAGCCCAAAGTGCACAGAGCGAATGGCTGTGCGCATCGTGGGCATGGACAATATCGAATCTACGTGAAAGGTGCGCAACGCGAAGTGAACGCAACGGCTGACAAGGCAACTCGGCGGCCGCGGCTGCGCCGAACAGGGGACTACCTTCGCGCGCCAAAAGCAGCGATTCATGCCCGGACTGTACCAGCGCACGATGCAGTCGAAGCGCCTGCCACTGTCCGCCGCGCATCTCGCGTCCACTATCCAGCTGCAGAATCCTCATCGGACGGCTGCCTTCATTTCACGCGCCTTCGTGTACTTCACGAAGGTATAGAACGCGGCCAGACCGGAAATAACGAAACCATGCATGCCGTCCATGAATCCGCGCTGAACCACATAGGAACGGACGAACGTCCAGGGCGGATCGAAGACCAGCCGTCGGAACAGCACCGGTTTTCCGCTTGCGATGAGTCCTTCTGCCGCGAGCGTCGTGTAGCGATCCATCGTGTGCAGATGCTGTCCAAGCGAATCGCAGGTGAAGTGCAGCAGATCGCCGCGCAAATCTCCCACGCGGCCGTTCATAACCACGCTCTCATGGACAAAATCGCCAACCCACTGCCCACGGCCGCGATTATAAAGCCGTATCTTCCGGTCGGGGTACCACCCGCAGTGACGGATCCAGCGCCCCAGATATCGCGCCAGGCGCGGCATCGTCCAGCCATCGAACGCTGCCGGGGCAGCTTTCAACGCTATGATCTCCCCTGCGAGCTCCGGCGTCAGTTCCTCATCGGCGTCAATCGAGAGAATCCAGTCGAACCGTGCCAACGAGGCCGCGAAGTTCTTCTGTCCGGAATATCCGAGCCACGCCTGCTCCACAACCAGCGCGCCGAGTTCCTCCGCAATCTCCCGGGTGCGATCGGCGGAGCCACTGTCGACTACGATCACCTCATCGGCGCACGCTAACAGGCTGCGAATCGCGCGCGCAATGTTGCGTTCCTCATTGTGCGCGACAATCGTGGCGCTTACCTGCATTTGTTACCCGTTAATCGGCGCGACAGAAAAGCAAAGCAGGAACACGGCGAGGGCGACCACTCCCAGTTGTACGCGCCCGCGCCCCACTTCCAGATGATCGTAAACCGGCGGATGCTTCCGCGCAAAGAGGAACAGAATCGCTGCCCAGAGCCACCAGCCGTTCCACACCAAACCCATTGGCAGCAGCGCGGTGAGGAATGCCCATGTCACCCATTTATGCGCGCGTCCCAGCAGCGCGTAGACAACGTGCCCGCCATCCAGTTGACCCGCGGGCAGGAGGTTAATCGCAGTGGCAAACATCCCAACCCATGCCGCCCGCGCGACCGGATGCAGATAAATATCCGCGGCGGGAACCCCGGGGAATATCAAGTGTTGTGCCAGCCACTGCAACGCGGGAACGCCGAGTTGCAGCGTGCCCTGATTATTGATCCCTGGCAGCACCCGCGAAAACGCCAGCCCCACGCAAAGCGCCGGCGCAAGAAAAACGAAGCCGGCTAACGGCCCCGCCACGCCGATATCGAACAGCACACGCTTGCCCGGAATATGCGACCGAATCCGAATAAACGCCCCGAAGGTGCCTGTCACCGGCATCGGAGACGGGAGGAAAAACGGTAGCGTCGCATCCACGCCATACCAGACGCACGCGATGTAGTGCCCCATCTCGTGGGCCATCAGAATCGTGAGCAGCGTGAGCGAAAACGGCAGACCGCTCGCAAATGCCGCAGGGCTCCGCAACCCGGTGGTAAACACTTCGCTCCAGCGATCCAGATCGAAAAACGGCAGGTCGTGTCGGAAGTTGAACATCATGTGCGCGCCCACGAGCGTCGTGGTGAACAGCGTAATCACAAACAGCAGGATATGCAGCCAGAGCCGGCGCGGCGCGGGTACATACACTTCCGGCTCTTCAAAATAGTCCGGAGGTTCAAAACGGAACGGAAGATTTTCGCGACCGGGAGGTGCCGTCGCGCTTTCGATCAGATCTTCGGGAAACACTACTGCAGAGTCTGCAGCTCTTTGCCGGGTTTGAACCGCACAGCCTTTCCAGGAGGAATGGAAACCTCGGCGCCCGTGCGCGGATTGCGCCCAATACCGGTCTTGCGGGGCTTTACCGTGAAGACGCCAAAGCCGCGAAGCTCAATGCGATCACCCTGTTCGAGCGCGCGCTTCATCTTTCCAAACACCGTTTCCACAGCCATTTCGGCCTTGGTCTTGGTGATCCCGGTCTTGCTTACGACTTCGTTGATGATATCCAGCTTTATCAAGGCGTCCCCCGGTTCCGTCCTGCAGAACCCAGACAAACTCATGATAGTATTGGGGTTACTTCGAAGTCAAGAGCGCCGTCAGTCGAAATCAGTTCTCGGTGGGGGTCCTTGAGGCGCCAATAACTACGTACGACTGAATCGGGGCATTTTGCGACGTTATTTCCAGGCCCAACTCGTCGCGCAACGCGCGGAAAAGAGAGTCGGTCGCCGTACCTTCCTCACTATCGGGCTTCCACGTCAGACTCACTCCGAACCGGCCATCCAGGCCAGTCTTATCGATGACGGGTTTCTCCAGCCGCCGCGACAGGCGTTGTGCGAGATCCCCCATTGACATTGCGGACGAAATAACCGAGTACGTTCCGCCCCCAACTGAAGTGGCGGGCTCCTCCGTGCGCCTCAGTTTCACGCCCTTTCCGCTAACGGTGAGAGCCAGAACCTTCGTCGTCCGCTCTTCAACGGACAGTCGCAAATGAAAACGGTCCAGCAGCAGGCTTCTTAACATTTGCAACACCGTCGATGTGGGTGTTCCTGGGGGCACACGAGCCTCAACCTCGAAGGTGTCCTGTTGAATCCAGTCGGGGCCCGTCACCTGATAGGGCTTTGCATCCCAGGCCATCTCGATCATTGTGCCGACGCTGCAATAAGAACACCTCACAAATCCGCCCGGATCGATACGCAGTCCAACACTGTAAGCGCCCCCAGCGCCGGGGACGACCACCGGCAACTGCGCCTTCCGGAGAGAGACAACATCGAAACGCGGTAGCCGGTCACCGGCTTCCACGGCACTCTGGGCACGGATCGCCTGCGGGCCCGCGAGCACCGAGAATGCAAACAGGAGGGTGGCCGGGAGCTGACTCATGGCGCCTCTCATTATACTAAATTTTTAGTACATCACAGTGGGGCCTGACCTGCTTTATCGTCAGCCGAAACGGAAAGAGCTCCGGCAGTCTTCATGGCTGCCGGAGCTCTTTACACGGTTGTAACTTTACTGCACTATCAGAACAGGAACAGAGGCACGCCCGCTGCAGGCGCAGACTCCGGCTCTGCCTCGGCCACGCCACCAGCACCGGCCAGCACCGTTTCCGGCACCGCCGTGCTGATCTGCCGGTAATAGAGCCCCGTTTCACCGAGGTACACTTCGAGATCGGCTGGCTTCGGCAGAGTTCCCTGAATCAGCGCCTCGGAGAGCGGATCCTCAATGTACTTCTGCAGCGCACGGCGCAGGGGGCGCGCCCCGTAGTTCCTGTCGCCGCAGGTCTTCTCGAGGATGTACTTCGCCGCATCCGTATCGAGCCGAATCGAAATCTGCTTCGGTTCCAGGTTCTTGTTGATCCCGTCCACCAGCAGCGTAATGATCTTCAGCAGGTCGGGGTCGGTGAGGGATGTGAACAGAATGATGTCGTCCAGGCGGTTCAAAAACTCCGGATTGAAAGACCGCTTCACCTCGGCCCGCACCTGATCCTCAACCTTTGACGCAGCTCCTTCCGGTTGCGGAGCCGAGAAACCCAGGTTGCCCTTCTTTTCGAGCAGCCGCGCCCCGATGTTCGAGGTCATGATGATAATCGTGTTCTTGAAGTCGATCTGATTACCCAGGCCGTCGGTCAGCTGTCCGTCTTCAAACACCTGCAGCAGAATGTTGAAGATGTCCGGATGCGCCTTCTCGATTTCATCCAGCAGAATAATCGAATACGGCGCACGCTTCACGCGTTCCGTGAGCTGTCCGCCCTCTTCGTAACCGACATATCCCGGAGGCGAACCAATCAGCTTCGAGACCGCATGCTTCTCCATGTACTCCGACATATCGAAGCGAATCAGATTCTTCTCACTGCCATGCAGGAATGCTGCCAGCGCACGAGCCACTTCCGTCTTGCCAACACCCGTCGGTCCGAGGAAAAGGAACGAACCTGCCGGGCGATTAGAAGCCTTCAACCCCGCACGGGAACGTCGAATCGCCCGAGCCAGCACGCTAATGGCGCGTTCCTGGCTTACGATTCGCTTGTGCAGCTCTTCCTCAATTCGGAGAAGCTTCGAAATCTCTTCTTCCTTGATCGCGGTCATGGGCACGCCGGTCCATCGCGCCACCACTTCCTCGATGTCGTGCTTAGTCACCACACCGGTCGACGTGTCATCCGGGTTATACTTCTCGCGGAGCTGGCGCATATTCTCGCGCTCCTTCCGCTCTTCGTCCGAATAGAACCGCGCCTTCTCGAACTCATGATTCTGGATGGCGTTTTCCATCCGGTTCACGATGAATTTGATGCGTTTCTGGATGTCCGCGAGGTCAGCCGGCAGCGTGGTCTGCTTCAGCTTCACGCGCGCCCCTGCTTCGTCAATCAGGTCGATTGCCTTATCCGGCAGGAAGCGATCCGGGATGTATCGGTTCGACGCCGATACCGACGATTCAATGGCATCGTCCGTATAGCTGACCGCATGGAACTTCTCATAGCGGTCCTTGATGCCGAACATGATCTTGATGGCATCGGACTCGGTCGGCGGCGGCACTTTCACCGCCTGAAAACGCCGCTCCAGCGAGCGATCCTTTTCAATCGACTTGCGGAACTCCGCAGGTGTCGTGGCGCCGATGCACTGAATCTCACCGCGCGAAAGCGCCGGCTTCAGGATGTTGGCCGCGTCAAGCGAACCTTCGGCTGAACCCGCGCCTACCAGCGTATGCAATTCATCAATAAAGATGATGGCGTTCTGATTCTCCATCAGCTCTTTCATAATGGTCTTCAGCCGCTCTTCAAACTGGCCGCGATACTTCGTGCCGGCAACGATAAGCGAAAGATCAAGCGCCAAAATGCGCTTATCCGCAAGGAACGACGGTACGTCGCCATCAGCGATTTTTTGCGCCAGGCCCTCCACGATGGCGGTTTTTCCTACGCCCGGCTCGCCAATCAGCACCGGATTGTTCTTCGTGCGCCGGCACAGAATCTGCACCACGCGCTCCACTTCCGCATCGCGGCCAATCAGGGGATCGAGCGTCGTATCCATCGCAGC
Source organism: Acidobacteriota bacterium (assembly GCA_048498815.1). Lineage (GTDB taxonomy): Bacteria > Acidobacteriota > Terriglobia > Bryobacterales > Bryobacteraceae > BOG-234. The sequence goes on from JBEHXG010000009.1 coordinate 35,180, forward strand.
CTGGGTGAGGTCGCGCGAAAACTCCGCGAGCAGCGAGCTTTCCTTCGGACGATTGGCGGAGATCTTCTCCGACTGAGTACGCTGCAACTCCTCACGAATCGAAGAGAGCCGCAATCCGCGCTCATGCAGAATCTCCGCGGCAAAGCACTTCTCCTCGCGCAGCAATCCCAGCAGCAAATGCTCGGTGCCGATATGCTTGTGGCTCAGCCGCTCTGCTTCTTCGGCGCCGTACGCGAGCACCCGCTTGCACTCGTGGCTCAATGGCAGATCGACCGACGTGGAAACCTTCTCGCGGGCCGTCGTATGCCCTTCAATCTGCTTGCGGATGGATTCTACCGCGGCATGCGACCGCAGAAAGCGGTTCGCCAGTTGCTTGTCCTCCCGGAGTAATCCGAGCAGCAGATGCTCCGTCTCGATGTACGGGCTGCCAAACTGACTCGCTTCATATCGCGCGAAAAAGATTACGCGCCGGGCCTTTTCCGTGTATCGTTCAAACATCTTAGGACGCTCCCTGGGGCAATTGGCCGGTAATGCGCCAGCCACTCCACACCCTCAAAAATTCCACCGAAATGACCGCTACTATCTTAAAGATACTCCGCGCCGGGCTTTGGTTGCAAAGCAGTTTCCCGCAGCATCCCGCCTTCCAGTCGTAGTACCCGTCCGCACGATTCTGCAAACCGCGGATTGTGCGTGACCAGAATCGACGTGAGGTTTCGCCGCCGTCGCAGATCTTCCAGCAGAGCAAAGACTTTTTCTCCCGTCCTCTCGTCCAGATTCCCCGTAGGCTCATCGGCCAGCAGCAACGTCGGATCTGATGCGAGCGCCCGGGCAATCGCCACGCGCTGCTGCTCGCCGCCGGAAATCTCACCTGCGCGATGGTCCGCACGATCGGCGAGGCCCACCTCGTCCAGACGCTCTTTCGCCTCACGCAATGCCGCCGCGCGATTTGCGCCCGCGATCAGACGTGGCAGGATTACGTTTTCCGCGCAGGTAAAATCGGCCAGCAGATGATGCTGCTGCCAGACGTATCCGATCTCACGATTGCGGAACGCCGAAACCTCCGCTTCCGGAAGCCGGGCGATATCGCGGCCGCGAAACTTCACGGCGCCACTCGTGGGGCGATCAAGGCCCGCAATCAGGTACAACAAAGTACTCTTGCCTGCGCCGCTTTCGCCCATGATGGCAATCTGGTCGCCCTCTTCCACGATGAGGTCCAGCTCGCGGAAAATAGCGAGATTGCTCGCACCAGACGGATAGATCCGCGTTAGGCCTTCCAACTGAACTATCTGTTCGTTTCGCGAGGTAAGTACCAATCGTTATTTTATCGTCTTTGTCGCATATCGGCAGTACCAGGTTCTTTTCGATGCAAACCGGTTAACGTGAAGGGCGCGCTACGCTTTATGGAATAGCGACCGATCCCGATGGCGCCGCAACCCAGTCCGGACCTCGAATTCATCGCCTCCCTTCGCCTGGCCTCCGAGCGTTACTTCGCGGCTGTGGATGCCTGGGAATCGGCGTACAACCGCTTCTACCGGATGCCGGGATCGGTCCGGCCCAGCGACGATCTTTTGCCGCAGCAGGCTGAATTCGAGGTCTGCAAAAGGCAACTGCAGTCTCTGCTGCCCCGCGCACGCGGGCTCTGTTTACGCTATGGTCAGGCCGACGTTTTCGGCGTGTTGCTCCATGTTTCGCTCGGCGAACACGCTCCGCAACACGGCCCCGGCTCGGCCGTCAGTCGCGGGCAGCGTGCCGCCGTCATTGAATCACTTATCGAAATGAGTGTTGCGTGCCAGGCGCCCGACCTGTATAAGCGCGACGGCGCCTCTCTGCGATCGCGCGTTCTGGACTATTTCCGGCGTCTGCTCTAACCGATATGGCTATCGTTTGCGCGCCGGTTTCATCAGGTTCCAGAAAACAAACGTGCCCTTTGGCCCTGAAGTGACCACCTCCGGCGCGCCATCGCCGTTCAGGTCCGTCACTACGAACTGCGAACCAACGCCCGACCGGTTGTGTATCAGTTCGGGGACGAAACGCGCGCCGCCTTCCGCCTTCGGATCGCGCACCGTCCGGTACCAATAAAGAACCGCCGCACCTTGTGGATCCGGATCCAGGTGGCTGTCCAGATGCGAAAACAGGCGCTTGCCGGTCACCATGTCGGGGATTCCATCCCCGTCCATGTCGCCGAACGCGATGCCATGAGGTTCAGAGAACGTCACTCCGCCGGCATTCTTCGCGGTAGTGCTGAAATCTCCCATAATTTCGTGGCGAGCAAACGTAATCTCACCCTGCGGTGAGCGCTTCTGCTCAAACCAGGCCAGCCCCCATCCATGCGCCATGATGCCGGTGACTACATCCGCCAATCCGTCGCCGTTCACGTCGTAAATGCCCATTTCCGCGCCGCCGTTCCCGAACGCTGCGGCGTGAAACTTCCAGGGACCCGTAGCGGTGCCTGCTGTCGGACCTTCCCACCAGCCGCGGTTATTCACGATGTCCAGTCGTCCGTCACCGTTGACGTCGCCGATTCCCATGCCGTGCGCACTGGCGAGCCCTGGATCGGAAACCGTAAACGTTCTCCAGGGAGCTGTCGGGTTCGCCGGATCGGGTTTGGCATACGCCAATGCTGCCCCGGTACCCATGAACAGGATTTCTGGTACACCGTCGCCATCGATATCGCGGAACACTTCCAACTCGGAATTCGCGCTCGGAACGATGTTGTAGCGATCCCAGCGACGCGACTCACCCCTCGGATTTACATACAGGAAGATAGGCCGCGAATCCACGCAAACAATGTCAGGCCAGCCGTCGCCGGTATAGTCGTGGACGAAATACGTCATTCCTTCGGGGAACCCCGTGCCGGGACTATAGGTTCGTGCCGCCGTGAATTCATGCCGTTCGGTGTAGTCGGGGCCGGTGAAATAGAAGGGGCCCGCCACCACATCGGGCACGCCGTCGTGGTTGACGTCGCCCACCCCGGCGCCCCAGGAATAGAAGAAATCGCTCAGCGACTGCATTCGAAAATGTTCGGAAAGCCTCACCGCCGGTTCTGTCTTTCGATTCAGATCCTTTACCGCGAAATCTCTGAAGCGAACCTCGGACGATCCCGCAACGAACAGTGCAACCGGCCCATAGCCCATCATTCGGTCATTTGTAGCCGAATTGCCGCCGCGCCGGCCATTGAGGGTGACCGTAACCATGTCGGTATCGACAATCGCGTCGAGCGTGGTCCATTCGCCTGGTTGAAATGCGGGTCCTCCGGGGCCGCCGCGGCCTGGCGTTCCTGCCCGTGCGGGCCCCGCGGCACCGCCTCTTCCGGCGGGCGCGGCATTCGCTGGTGTGGCCGCCTGCTTTGCCGCTTCCTCCTGCTGCTCAGCCAGGGTGGGAGCAGGGCGCGCAAATCCGGGCACCTGCGCGGCTCCATTCGCCCACGGTCCGGCTGCGATACGGGTGAATTGCGCGGTTGCTCTCAGCAACGGTTCACGTTTCAGTTCCTTGCCCTGGGCATCCAGAGTCACTTCGAAGACGTTGGCTTCGCCGGCCTGCGCGAGGAGGCCCTTCAGTCCACCATCCGGAGTCTTTTCCGCCCGCAGCAGCAGGCCGGCCGTACACGGACCTGTGCAGCGAAATTCGGCGTAAGCTTCAACGTCCTGATAGCTCTTATCCAGTAGCAGCCAGCCACCTTCGGGCGCTTTGGGTGTCGCCACGATTTCGCCATTAGAAGCGCTCCAGTCCACCGACCCGATCGGGCGCCATCCGCTGAGGGACGATCCCTGAAAAGCGAAGTCAGGAATAAAATCTTTCGTGACGGCGAGGATTCCGGAAAAGCACAGCAAGAGACCGCCAAGGATGGAAAACAGAATTCTTCTGGACATGGCCCACTCCCCTTACGCGGTGGCCGCATGAGCGCCGCGCTACGTTCGCAGGAAAGCCTATCACACTTTCCGGATGCATTGCCGAAACGGTTGACTTGTCCGGCCAACTGCTGCTAGATTCTCGACATCCGCCCGGCCCGAAAGGAAATCGTCCCCGTTTTGAAGCGCGCTAATCCCATCCTTGATTTTGGAATCGATCGTGAATCTCTCCAATACATCGGCCACGACCTGCAGCGGCCGGAGTGCATCCTCGCCGAGCGCGACGGAACACTCTGGGCCGCTGATGCGCGCGGTGGTGTAATTCGCATTGGGAATGATGGGGACCAGCAACTGGTGACGCAGAAGCAGTCGGGCCTTTTTGAAAATGCGGGGAGCGAAGCAGATCGTTATCTCACCGGTACGCTTCCCAATGGACTGGCCTTCGCATCAAATGGCGACTTCCTGATTGCAAACTTCGGTACGGACCGGCTGGAACGAATGACGCGCGGGGGCGATTCCATCGTGCTTGCCGATCGGCTGGAGGGTCGCGAAATTGGCAAGGTCAACTTCGTTCTGCGCGATTCGAAGGGCCGGTTGTGGGTCACGGTATCCACTCGGGTTAAGAACTGGATGCATGCGCTGCGCACCGACCTGAAAGACGGCTATATCGCACTCTATGAGAATGGCGTGTTCAGGATTGTCGCCGACGGCTTCGGCTTCACTAACGAAGTTCGATTTGATGCCGCGGAGCAGTGGCTCTACGTCGTGGAAACCACGGGCGGCTGTATCACGCGCCTTCGCATCGATGAACGCGGCAACGTGGCTGAACGCGAAGTCTTCGGTCCGTCCAGCCTCGGCAAAGGCGCGTGGCCCGATGGCATCGCTTTCGATACTTTCGGCAATCTCTGGGGAACGACGGTTTATTCGGACAAGCTGTTCATCCTCACGCCGGAGGGAGACATGCGCGTTCTTCTTGATGAAGGTGATCCGGCAAAGGTCGATGCGCTCGAAAAGCAATTCTTCGCGGGCGCGGTCACCGAAGATGTTCTGTTTGCCACCGGGCGCGGCGTGGCGCCATGGATGGCAAGCGTCACGTTCGGCGGACCATCGCTCGATACCGCGTACCTCGGTTCGCTGAAGGGGAAGGCAATTCCGTACTTCCGTGCACCCATCGGCGGCTTGCCGATGGTGCACTGGAACGACTGAGGTGCGCATCGCCGTCATTGGAGGAACCGGCCACATTGGCACTTGGCTTGTCCCGCGACTCGTGGAGGCAGGGTTCCATACAATCAGCGTTTCGCGCGGCGCTCGTGCTCCTTATCTCGCGAACCCGGCTTGGGATAACGTAGAACGCCTCAGTCTGGATCGAAGTGAGCCAGGCTTCGATAGCGCCATTGCTGAACTCGGAGCACATGGTGTGGTCGATCTGACCTGCTATACCCCGCAAGCCGCGGCAACTCTCGTCCAGGCGCTGCGGGGGGGCGGTACACGACTGCTGCATTGCGGCACGATATGGGTCCACGGCACGAGTGTGGAAGTTCCCACCGCCGAAGACCGGCCGCGCCAACCGACCTCCGAATACGGCATCCGAAAAGCGCAGATCGAGGACTATCTGCTCAGACAGCGCGACGTCCCGGCAGCGGTGATCCATCCCGGGCACCTGGTCGGCGAAGGCTGGGTGCCGCTAAATCCTGCCGCAAATTTCAATCCGAAGGTTTTCGCGGATCTTGCATCAGGCGCTGAGATCGCACTCCCGAACTTCGGCCGTGAAACACTTCATCACGTTCATGCGGACGACGTAGCGCAGTGTTTTGTGAAAGCGCTTCAGCGATGGGATGCAGCGGAAGGTCTGAGTTTCCACGCAGTATCCCCCGGGGCCGTAACTATGGTGGGCTTTGCCGAGACCGTGGCCGCGTGGTTCGGCAAGACCGCGCGTATCGCATTCCAGCCATGGGAAGAGTGGCGACGCACCGTATCAGAAAAAGAAGCCATCGTCACCTGGGATCACATTTCCCGCTCGCCTCACTGCAGTATTCGCCGCGCACGGGAACGGCTCGGTTACGAGCCGCGCTACACCTCATTCGAAGCGATTCGCGAATCGCTGTTTTCTCCGCTCTATCCGGCTTATTTGAGTGGGGCGTTAACCACGTAATCGTTCGGCTGAAATCCTTGCCCGGATGCCTGATCAGTCAACGCGCGTCGAAGGATAAGATACCTTCTGCTGATCAGGAAGACAAATCCCGGCCTTGATCTTTCCGTCGGCAATATCCACGCCCGGCGGGGCTGCGGGTGGAGCGCAAGCCGAGGTGCCCAAGGGCAGAAATCAGGTTGAGACCTGGCGCAGTCTTCATGCGGGTGTTCGCTTCGGCTGATCCACCTGAAACGCGCGTAAATCGGCAAATCGCTGTATGTTCGTTGCGTTATACTTAGCGACGCATGCTATCAGCCCCCCTCTGGCAATTCAAGCATGAGCCACGTCTTGCCGCCTGCCTTTTTGCGTTTGTCGCGGTTTTGATGCCCGCTGCCGGAATCGCCCAGACCCCGGCCCCCGGCGCACCGCCCGTGCCGCAGGTCCGACGCTCCGAAAGCACCGGCGTCAATCTGTTTAAGAACAACTGCCTGACGTGCCACGGCGATACTCCGGTGGAACACGCTCCGTCTGAGGCCACGATCAAGACCATGACGCCCGAACGTATCTGGGCCGCCATCTCGACAGGAGTGATGGCGAATAACGCGAAAATGTTGAGCGATTCGGATAAAGTTCTGCTCGCGGAATATATGGGCGGCCGCAAGATCGATACCTCAGATGCGGGCGCGATGAAGAGTATGCCCAACATCTGCCCGAGCCATCCGGCAGTCAGGGACCTGAGCGCACCAATGTGGAATGGCTGGGGGGATCTTTCCAATTCGCGTTTCCAGCCTGCGGAATCCGCGGGTTTGACGGCAGGAAAAGTATCGCGCCTCGAGTTGAAATGGTCGTTTGGATTCCCCGGCGCGACAGCGCTTTACGGCGTGACCGAAGCCGCAGGAAGAGTCTACGTTTCGAGCGATGCCGGATATATCTACTCGCTCGACGCAAGAACGGGCTGCGTACATTGGGCCTACAAAGCGGGCGCTGTAGTGCGCAGCAACATCACTATGGGACCGCTCAAGCCGGGCTCCTCCAAAATCGCCGCCTTCTTCGGAGACATCAGAGGAAACGCCTATGCCCTCGACGCATCCACCGGCGAACTGGTATGGAAAACTCTGACCGACACTCAGCCCCTGGCTCGCGTGACCGGCAATCCACGGTACTTCGATGGAAAGCTCTACGTGCCGCTGGCATCGCTCGAAGAAGACGAATCTCGCAGCCCCGCGCACATCTGCTGTACGTTCCGCGGCGCGATTGTCGCTGTAAATGCGGAGACCGGCAGGATCGTATGGAAAACCTACACCACGCTCGAACCGCCGAAGGTCTATAAGAGGAATTCGGTCGGTGTGAATTACATGGGCCCGTCCGGAGCGGGCGTGTGGACTGCGCCGATTGTCGACACCAAACGCCGCGAAATCTACTTCGGCACCGGCAACAGCTTCTCCGAGCCTGCAACGACTTCCGACTCCATCATGGCTTTGAACGCCGATACCGGCAAGATGCTCTGGTACAAGCAGGCCAATGCTGATGACGTCTGGCACGGTGGCTGCCAACAAACCGTTCCCGGTCGTTCCGGATTCGGGCGTGGGGCACCGGGCGCCAACGGGCGTGGACCGTTCGGCTTTAGTGGTGGACGCGGTGGCGCGCTGCCGGCCGGCCGCGGACCGGCTTATCCCGCGGACAATTGCGTTGATAAGACCGGTCCGGACTGGGACTATGCGGCTTCTCCGAATCTGGCGACGATGCCCGATGGCCGCAGCGTCATTGTTGCCTCACCGAAGCAGGCGGTGGTTCGCACGTACGATCCGGCGAAGGGTGGCGAAGAAATCTGGCGTCAGGATATCGCGCGCGGAATTGGTGGCGGCGCCGGTGAAACAGTTTTCGGTGGCGCCGTGCATGGCAACACGATTTACTACGGGCTCCAGCTGGGAAACGGAATTGTCGCCATGGATCTCCAGACCGGCGTAGAAAAATGGTTCAAGCCTTTGCAGCAGCCGGCTGATGGTCCCATGGCCAGTCATAAGGGCATCGTCGCGGCGGTCACTCTGATTCCAGGCGTTCTCTTCGCCGGTGGGATGGATGGAATACTGCGCGCTGTTCAGCCGGAAAACGGCAATTCGATCTGGGAGTTCAACACTGTGCAGGAGTTCAAAACAGTCAACGGAGTACCGGCCAAGGGTGGATCGATCGGCGCCGGCGGGCCGATTGTCGCAGACGGTATGGTTTTCGTAGGCTCGGGATACGTCGGTTTTCAGAATGGCGTTCCCGGCAATGTGCTCCTGGCGTTCGCGCCAGCCTGGTAACTCGCAGCCCGCATGGACTACGGACTAAAAGGCAAACAGGCTTTCGTTGCTGCGGGAGCTTACGGCATTGGAGAAGCGGTTGCGAATCTTCTCACTCAGGAAGGCGCGAGTGTAATCGTCGCGGATCGAGACGCGAACGCGCTGCTTGAAAAGTCTCTCGAATGGACCAGTACAGTCGCGGCCGATCTTGCAACTGCCGATGGTGTGGAAAGCGCCCTCGCTTATGTAAGGAAAACCTTTGGCAAGGCACCGGACATCCTGATTAATAATCTCGGCGTCGGCGATTCCGCCTCCTTCGAAGACATCTCCGACGAGCGTTGGGCGAATAGCATTGAAGTCAATCTGATGGGCTGTGTGCGAATCTGCCGCAGTCTCATTCCGGAGATGGCAAAGAACGGTGGAGGCGCGGTCGTGAACACCGCCTCAGACCTCGCCAAGCAGCCGGAACCCTCGCTCATGGATTACGGCGTCTGCAAGTCCGGTCTGCTCTACCTGACGAAAGCGCTGGCAAAACAGTACGCACCGCACGTGCGAGTTAATGCCGTTTTGCCCGGTCCTGTCTGGACTCGCATGTGGACGCGTCCCGGCGGCATCGTGGATCAGCTCAAGGCTCACTATGAAGTAGCTGATCAGGAAACTGCCGTGAACCGCTTTTTGCGCGACCGCTACCTGCCTCTCGGTATCGGACAGCCCGAAGACGTAGCTCACGCCATCGTCTTTCTCGCGTCGCCGCTGGCGAAATTCATTACCGGTTCCACCCTCGATATCGGCGGAACCATCCGCGGACTGATTTGAAAACAACAGGAGTGTCATGAAAGACTATTCGAGTTTCGGCCTGCAGGGAAAAACGGCAGTCGTCACCGGCGCATCTCAGGGAATTGGCAAAGCCATCGCTCTCGGGCTGGCACAGGCGGGAGCCAATCTGGTTCTCGCGAAGCATCCGGAAGGCCGCCACGAAGAAATCAACAAGGTGAAAGCCGAGATTGAAGCCCTGGGTCGCAAGGCTCTGATCGTGATTACTGATGTGGGCAGCGTGCCACAGCTTCAGGCCATGTTTACGACGGCGAAGGAGACCTTCGGCACCGTCGATATCCTTGTGAACAATGCGGGATGGACCGGCAACACCATGGCCATCGAGGTTACCGAAGCGGAGTATGACCGCACGATGTCGTCCTCACTCAAGAGTGTATACTTTGCCTGCCAGATGGCGGCGCGCATCATGATTCCCCAGGGCGGCGGAAAGATCGTCAACATCGGCTCCAATTTCGGCGAAATCGCGTTCAAATCGCGTTCGGTTTATGCCGTCGCCAAGGGTGGTGTTCATCATATGAGTAAAGCCCTTTCGCTCGAATGGGCGAAAGACAAAGTAAACGTGAACGTAGTGGCGCCCTGCATCACCGAAACCGAGACGCGCAGAATTATCCTCGAAAAGCCCGGCTATAAGGAGTGGGCAACCACCACGCAGATTCCGGCCGGGCGCTGGAATCAGCCCGAGGATCTGGTGGGCGCAGTTCTGTTCCTCTCCAGTTCGCTGTCCGATATGGTGGTAGGGCACGTCTTGATGGTGGATGGCGGCTGGACGATTCACTAATCCTAATTTGAGAAAGACAATCCATGAGACTAAAAGGAAAGATCGCGCTCATCACGGGCGCCAGCCGGGGAATCGGCCGCGGCATCGCCGAAATATTCGCCGAAGAGGGCGCGGACGTAGCGGTGAACTACGTTTCTGCGGCGGAGAAAGCCGAGGCCGTCGCCGACTACGTTCGCGGCAAGGGCCGCCGTGCCATTACCGTCCCTGGCGATGTCGCGAATCGAACCGATGTGGAAGCGATGGTCGATCGAACCTGGAATGAACTCGGTCCCATTGACATCCTCGTCAACAACGCCGGGATCGAAACCATTGTGCCGTTTCTTGAACTCACCGACGAGCAATGGACCCGCCTTACTGACGTCAATCTGCGTGGTCCCTGGCTGTGTTCACAGGTCTTTTGCCGGCGCGCCGTCGCAGCAGGCCGCAAGGGTTCGATCGTACATATCGGATCAATTCAGGCCGCGAAGGTTCTGCCAGGGCGTACTCACTATGCGCCCACCAAACTCGGCCTCGAGGCGCTCACACGCAACATGTCAGCCGAAGTTACACCAATGGGAATTCGCGTCAATTGTGTGCATCCGGGCCTTATCGATACGGATATGACCGAATGGGTGATGAAGCGCCCCGACCTGCTGCCGGGCATCCTCGCGCAGATTTCTGTCGGACGCGCGGGCGAGCCGCGGGAGATCGGAACCGCCGTAGCGTATTTCGCTTCGGATGAAGCCAGCTACCTCACCGGTCAGTCCATCCACGTTGACGGTGGCTGGGCAGGCAAATAGCCGTTACGAACGAAACGTGTAGCCCAGCTTCTGCAGATAAGCCTTACTGATGCGCGCCGTCTCGAGCGGCGGCATCGGCATGCCATTTGATGGATCAAGCTCCACCATGATCATCATGTCGTTGCCGGACTTCTCCAGCAGATCCACGATCGCGGGCACATCCACCTTCCCCTGACCCAAAGGGCAGTACCCGAGGTAGGCATTACCGCCACTAAAATCCTTCAGATGGACATGGCGGATGATCGGCAGAAAATCTTTCACTACCGCCACAGGATCGGAACCGCCCTTTGCCAACTGACCGACATCGGGCCCGAACTTCACGTAGCGCGTATCCACGGCATTCAGCACCGCATACGTTTCTTCCCGCGATTCCACGCAAGTCCCTGTGTGCTGATGCAGCACTCCGACCAGACCCACATCCATCACAGCCTTAGCCATGTCATTCAGACCCGCCACGATATCTGACTGATGGTCGGCAAACCTGTACTGGTTCCGCTGCACCGAATTCGGTCCGATAACCGCCACCGAGCCCCCGCATTTGCGGATCAGCCTCGCCCACCCGACTATCCTTTCCACCTCCGCTTTGCGTTTGTCAGGCTCCGTTAACGTCACGGGACAGTAAGCCGAACGCAGCCCCAGATTCACTGTTCCGAGCAGCTTATCGAGCCCGCCCTTCGGCTCCCACGCCTCCAGTACGTTACCGAACGATTCGTATCCGTGATAGCCAAGGCTCGCTACATCCTTAATTGCCTGCTCCGCGTCAGCGGGCTGAAAGCCCCAGGTAATGCCTGTGTGGCCTATCTTCAGATGTCGATTCTGTGCCTTCAGAGCGAATGCACTCGCGGCTGCGATTTTCGCGAATTTTCGACGATCCATCAGGTTCGGCATCTGGCTCTTCCTTTCAACAGCACAACAAGCATATATCAGCGGCGTTGCGAAGCAAAACGCATGTCTTCTGTCGAGCGATCGTCGCTTGCCAGGCGTGATATACTCGTCGCCCAGGAAACGGAATTAATCTCGCCACTTAGGTGCTTTGGGCAAGCCGGAGGATGTTTATGAACAGATTGAGCCAACGGTCTCTTCCCTGCCTGGCGGCGATGGTTTTGGTAACCGCACCCGCCTTTATCGCGGCGGCTTCCGCCCAGCAGTCCGCCATCTCCTGGAAGGATCACCTCGGCGGACCCGATAGTTCGCACTTCTCTCCGTCGCGGCAGATTACTAAAGCGAATGTGAATAAGCTGGATGTTGCGTGGTCGTACGATTCCGGTGATTCAACTGCCTACACATTTAGCCCGCTCGTTGTGGACAACATCGCCTACGTAGCGGCGAAGCAGGGCTCGCTGGTAGCGCTCGACGCCACCACCGGAAAAGAGCTCTGGGTTCACTCCTTCGGCGGCGCGGGAGGTGGACGAGGCGGTATCTCCGCGCAGCGCGGCGCCAACTATTGGGAGAGTCAGGATCGCAAAGACCGCCGCATTTTCGTATCGGAAGGCGGTACGCTGGACGCCATAAATGCGCTCACCGGCGAACTTATCGATTCTTTCGCCAATCACGGCAAGCTCGACCTGAAGACCGGACTGGACCGGGCTACCAGGCCGTTGTCCTCCAGGAACCCCGGTCGAGTCTTTGGGAACATCATTATTCTGGGAAGCGCAACCGGTGAAGGATATCTGGCGCCCCCCGGAGACATTCGGGCGTTCGACGCCGTCACAGGAAGCCTACTCTGGACGTTCCACACCATTCCGCGCCCCGGAGAGGCGGGCTATGATTCCTGGCCAAAGGACGCCTACAAATACATGGGCGGCGTGGACGTCTGGGGCGAAATTACCGTGGACGACAAGCGTGGCATCGCATATTTTCCCGTGGCCTCCGCCAAGTACGAGCTCTACGGCGGTGACAGAAAAGGCGATAACCTCTATGCCGATTGCCTGCTTGCACTCGATGCGCGCACAGGCAAGCATCTTTGGCATTTCCAGACGGTTCACCACGACCTTTGGGATTACGATCCAAACTCCGCGCCGCAACTCGTGACCGTAAAACATGACGGTAAGAGCGTGGATGCCGTTGCCCTGGCCTCGAAAAATGGCTTCCTTTATGTGTTTGATCGCGTCACGGGAACGCCCTTGTGGCCGATCGTTGAAAAGCCAGTACCGCAAAGCGATGTACCCGGCGAAGTGAGTTCAAAGACTCAGCCATTCCCTACTGTTGTTCCGCCGTTCGGCCGCCAGGGCATGACCGTGAAAGATATGTACGACGGGTTTATGTCTCCTGCGGAAAAGGCCTGGTGGACAGACCGGCTCGCCAGCGCGAGAACCGGATTCTTTACACCGCCTTCGCTGAAAGGCGATACAATCAATCTCCCCAGTGTCAACGGCGGAGCTCTCTTCTTCAGTACCGGAGCCGATCCCGCTAACGGAGTCGTATTCGTGCAGTCGAAAGACATGCCGTCAATCGTCAAACTGGTGCCGGCCGGCGAGCCGACCACTGCTAATGCAGGCGGCCTGATTCCCGCTCGCCCGGGTCGCGGAGGCACGGCCACTCCGGCAGCAGCGGCAGTTCCCCAACGTATGGGAAGAGCTGTCTACGAGCAGAACTGTACCGCCTGTCATGGCACTGATCTGAAAGGCGACCGAGGCCCCGAACTGCTCACGGTAATCGCGCGTCTGGGAGAAAAGACTACCCGCGAAACCATTGTCAACGGCAGAGCAACCATGCCTGCGCTCAGCGGCATTCCAGCCGCCTCCATGGACAATCTCATTGCGTTTCTGGCGCAGCCTGCGCTGGCTCCTGCCGGTACCGCCATCGTTGCCGCACCCGCTGCTGGTCCGGGCCGAGGTCCGGGGGAACCGCCTTACCCCGACGATGTGGAGCCGCCCCCCTCGCGCTACCGGACTGGCTACGGCAACGAGCAGTACGTAATAAAGCCACCATGGTCAACGATCACCGCATACGACCTGAACACCGGCAGCATCAAATGGCAGACTCCCTACGGCGACACGCCGCAAGCCGGGCTAGGCGACAAGCTGCGCGGTAATGTCTACCCGAAGAGCGGATTCGTCATCACGGCAGGTGGACTCGTCATGTTCGCTGGCAATGACTCGAAGCTCTACGTGCTGGATAAAGAAAAGGGGGACGTGATCTTCACGAAGGATCTCCCCAACGGTTCACTGGGTGTACCCGCAGTCTATGAAGTGAACGGCAGAGAGTTCATTCTGGTGGCAGTAACCGGCGGCAATCCCTACCCTGCCGGAGCGTACCTCCCCCCCGGCGGAACAATGCCGCCGGCAGTGTCAAAAAGCTGGATGGCGTTTGCACTGCCGGAAGCCGTCAGGCAGGCGGGCTCAGGAAAGTAGCCGCCTGACCTGAGCGGTATACTGAGACGCGTCCGGACTGGTCCCTCCGGGCGGACAAGGAAATTATATGGTGATCCAGGAAGTGAAGCGCACCGGTTTCATAGTAGGCGGGAAGGCGCGCGAATCGCGCAGCACGCGTTATTTCGACATTTTTAACCCCAGCACAGGCGAGGTCATTGCCCAGGTGCCGGACTGCACCGCGGAAGAAATCGACGCCGCCGTTCAGTCCGCAGTCAGAGCCTTCGGCCCCTGGGCCGACACACCTTCTATGAAGCGCGTGCAGGTGCTGTTCAAATTTCGCGAACTGATCGAAGCCAACATGGCGGAACTAACCCGCATGGTGGCCACCGAGCACGGCAAAGTCTGGGACGAAGCTTACGGCGATGTTCTCAAAGCGAAGGAAGTAGTCGAAGTTGCCTGCGGAGTTCCGTCGCTGGCTGTCGGCGAGTCGCTGATGAATGCATCGGCAGGTTATGACACGGTGCTCTATCGCGAACCAGTCGGTGTCTTCGCAGGGATCACGCCCTTTAACTTCCCGGCCATGATTCCGATGGGCTGGATGATGCCGCTATGTATCGCGCTAGGCAACACACTGGTGTTACGTCCTTCGCCCGTAACGCCGCTCACATCGATTCGCATGCTGGAACTGCTCTATGATGCCGGTCTGCCAGAAGGGGTCGTCAACCTCATAACCAGCGGCCCCGAGCAGGCCGAGCGCCTCGTGTCGCATCCTGACGTGAAGGGTGTAATGTTCGTTGGTTCCACACGCGTCGGAAAGCAGGTCTATGAGAACGCCGCGCGATACGGCAAACGTGTTCAGACACTGTGCCAGGCCAAGAATCACGCGCTCGTCATGGAAGACGCTCCGATTGATCGGACCGCGCGCAGCATCATCAACGGCGCGTTTGGATGCGCCGGAGAACGCTGCATGGCGCTTCCGGTCGTCACCGTGCAGGAGTCGATTGCCGATGACCTCGTCCAGGCACTGGTGCGCTTCGCCAAAGAGCGGCGGCTTGGACCCGGCTACGAAAGAGCCTCCGAACTCGGCCCGCTTGTCAGCGCCGCGCACAGAAAATCCGTGGCGGACTGGGTGCAGCGCGGCGTCGATGAAGGCGCCAAATTAGTTCTCGACGGCCGCGACGTCGTCGTCGATGGCCACGAAAACGGCTTCTTCCTCGGTCCCTGCATCTTCGATCATGTGGAACCCGGTATGACCGTGGGCGATCAGGAAATCTTCGGCCCCGTGCTCTCCGTCAAGCGCGTGAAAGATTTCGAAGAAGGGCTGAAGCTGATGAACTCCAACCCCTACGCGAACGGCTCGGTGATCTTCACCCAAAACGGCTATTACAGCCGCGAATTCGCGCGAAGATCCGATGCGGGGATGGTTGGCATCAACGTCAGCATTCCGGTCCCCTGCAGCGTCTTCCCGTTTTCCGGCCACAAGCAGTCGTTCTTCGGCGACCTTCACGCCATGGGCAAAGACGGCATTCGCTTCTTCACTCAGGTAAAGTCCGTGACAACCACATGGTTTGACGCCGAAGAAATGAAGCGCGAAAAGATTGATACCTGGGACGGCATGCTGGGGCGCTGAGATGAGCGAACAGGCAACGGTTTTGAGCCGCGCGCGCAGGCCGGGGGGAACAACGGAATATCTGCGCCGCCAGGCCCTGCTGAAGCTCCTCGAAATCAAGGATTCCGATATCCGAATCCTGACGGTCGAGCAGTGCCGGGACGCGGCCGATAAAGGACTTCACGCGGGGGGCGCATTCTCCGCCACGATTCCTCTGGTTGCGCTGTTCTACGGCGGATTCCTCAACCTCGATGTTGCCGACCCTACCCGCTCCGGGCTCGATACCTTCGTCCTAAGCAAAGGCCATGCCGTAGCCGCGCTCGCCTCTATCTACGCAGAACTTGGATACTTCGATAGATCGGTGTTGCGCGGATCGCGCTCCTACGACAGCATTCTCAACGGCCACCCCGGACCGGTACTGCCAGGAATTCAGGTCGCGACAGGCCCCATGGGTCAGGGAATGCCCGTCGCCCAGGGATTCGCAATCGCCGGCCGAGCCAATCCTCGCTTCGACTCCTACACAATGACCGGCGACGGCGAACTGCAGGAAGGAACCATCTGGGAAGCCGTTATGTTCGCCGGTCAGAAGCACCTTGATAATCTTTGCGTACTCGTCGACCAGAACAATGGGCAACTCGATATCGCCAATCGTATGGTTTTCCCCACGCCGCGTCTCGAAGCCGTATTCGAATCGTTCGACTGGCGAGTCTTCAGTGTTGATTCCACCCAGTACAGCGGAGTTGTGGATGCGCTCGATGCATTCCGCTACAGTCCGCGCAACGGCAAGCCGACCGCAATCATCTGCCATTCCTCCAAAGGCTACGGCGCCTGTTCCGACGCATTCAACAAACACAAAGTAGCACTCGGTAACGACATCATCAACCAGGAACTGGCCTTGCAAGCCCGCCGCCGCGAAGCGCGCGTACAGGATTTCGAAACCCTCTTCCGCACGCTCAATCCTGCCATGCAGGATGAACTCGTCGTCATGGCCGAAGAGATGCATCTCGATATCCAGCCGGGAATCTTTGTTCGCCAGATCGTCGGACCTGTCGTCACCCGCCGGGCGCAGCCCAGACGAAAGGCCGTCACTTACGACCCACAGGCACTCCCACGCATTGATGCCGCGAAAGAATACGCCGCCTCCGACATCGTTACGGCCGCAATGAAAGTATTCGCGCGCGATCCACTGGTCGTCTCAATCGATGCGGACCTTGGCACCACGAGCGGACTCGAAGCGGGCGTCGCATACGTCGATCAGCTTCGCGCCCTGAATACCGGCGTCGCCGAAGCGAACATGATGAACATCGGCGAAGCCTTCGCCGCGCTTGGGCACAACGCGTGGGTCAGCACGTTCTGTCCATTCTTCAACTGGCAGGTGCTGCGTCGTATCGCGGTAGGCCATCAGGAGCGCCTCGAATCCATCGCCGATTCTCAAAGCTGGCTAAACGAAGGTCACGGGCTCGATCTGACCTTCCTCGCCACCGGACCCGACTTCGAAACTCGCACCAATGGCGCCACCCACATGGGCAATGACGACATCACAATCTTCGATGGCGTCGCGCATCTCCGCATCGTCAATGTATCTTGCCCGCGTCAGTTGTTAAGTGTCATGAAGTGGATCATGTCGGGCAATCGCGGCCTTGTCTACGTCAGAGTGATGCGCGCACCGTCTGCAGTTATCTACGGCGACGACTTAGAATTCGAATTCGGTCGTTCCTGGTTTGTGCGCGGTAGTCTCGAACATGCAGCAGTTATCGTATCCAGTGGACGCGGCGTACACGAAGCGCTGGCGGCATCGGAGGAATGCGCTGCTCGCGGAGTGCAGGTCGCTGTACTCGATATGCCTTCCGTCGACGAAGCAATGATCATGGGACTCTGCCGGTCCGGAAAGCCCATCGTCTTCGCCGAACAGAATAACGGATTCCTGTGGCAGAATGCAGTCCGTATCGCCGCGGCGCACGAAACCCATTTCGAGCGCATCCTGTCTGTAAACGCCCTTGCGCCCGGCGCTGCGCCGCAGTACATCCACTCGGGAACCTACGAACAATTGCTCGACGCATTCAACCTCTCCCCCGCCAGACTGGCGGCGAAGATTCTGGAGGCAATCCAATGAGTGTGCCGATCAATCACGAAAGCGAAGTGGAAGGCCTCGATCTCCCCGGTCGCAACCTGCGCTGGCTGGTAAATGCCGAAACGCTGGGCGCGAAGCACATGTCCGTCTGCATGATTTGCGTAGCGCCTGGTGACAAAGTCCGGCCGGCTCATTCCCACCCGAATGGGGAAGAAGCCATCCACATCATTACAGGCGAAGGCCGCGTTCTGGTGAATGGCGAAGTGAGCCCCGTCCGTGCGGGATCGACGATCCTGTTCCCCCAGGGCCAGGTCCACATGCTTCACAACACAGGCAGTGAGGAAATGAAAGTAATCTGCTTCTTCGCGCCTCAAACGAACCTGGACAACTACCGCTTCTTCGACCATATAGATTTCCCCGACTCAACGGACCGGATAAATAAGTAATAAATATTACTTTTCGTCTGCAATATGAACGCCCCTTAACCCCGTTCTTTTGTATCGTGAAGAATCACAGCATTACGCCCCCGGAGAAAATGCCTGTCATGAAGTGTGTCCCAACTCAGTATTTCCGTCGCCGCCGATTATCCCTGTGTTTGCTCGTCTTTGTAGCCGCAGCGCTGAGTGCGCCCCTGCTGCACGCGCAGACGACAATCATTCAGGACAAACAGGCGAACAGCAACTTCCCTGGAACGAATACCTTCGTTGGCTGGGGTGTCACTGTGCCCCACGGCACCTGGAACAACATCCAGTTGGCCCTCTACTCACATTCGGGGGCGGCGCTCTCCGCAGGTACGTTATACCTCCTCAGCCAGCCGTTTACCGGGAATCCTGCGGACCTGAATACTTCGGTAACGGGCTTCGTTGCAGCCTCGACCGGAGTCACAAACGGCTACTACGTATACGATTCGAGTGTCACTCTTCAGCCAAATACGACTTATTACTTTTACGCCGGTTCGGGCTTTCAGGACATCGGCAACGATACCGGCGGCTCGCGAAACGTGTATATCTCCGGGAATGCAGCTGTGGCCTATATCTTTGCACCCGGTGGCGTGAATTATCAGCTTCAGGGGACAGCAGTCTACTCGCCGCCCACGATTGCGCAGTCATTCACGCCAACCACTATTGCTGTCACCGGCTCAAGTGTGCTCAGCTTCACGATTACTAACCCTAACGCAACCCAGACCCTGACGGGTGTCGGGTTTACCGACACGCTGCCATCGGGGCTGGTGGTTTCCACCCCCAACGGTCTTACCGGTTCATGCGGTGGTGGAACAATCACTGCGACCGCCGGAACCGGTTCGCTCAGCCTCAGTGGTGCAACTCTGGCGGCGAGTGGATCGTGCACATTCGGTGTCAACGTGACGGCAGCGTCAGCGGGTGTAAAGGCGAACACCACCAGCATTGTGGCCTCTAATGAAGGTGGCGATGGCGGAACAGCGAGTGCGTCGCTGAATGTGAACAAACTTGGCCAGTCGATTACATTCAGTCCGCTGCCAGACAAGACCTACGGCGCCTCAAATTTCGCCTTGAGTGCCACCGCGACTTCTGCCCTGCCAGTCTCATTCACATCCACGACAACCGGGGTTTGCACCGTGAGCAGTTCCACTGTGACGATCATTGCGTCAGGATCGTGCTCCATCACTGCCAGTCAGTCAGGTAGCGCGAACTATAACGCCGCCACAGACGTGCCACAGGCGTTCACCGTTAACAAGGCTCCCCTCACAGTCACGGCCAATCCGGCCAGTATCGCGTATGGCGCATCGTTCCCGAGTTTCTCGGTGGGTATCACCGGCTTCGTTCGATCAGATACCGTGTCCGTTGTGAGCGGCACGCCGGCTTTTTCAACAAATGCAACGCTCACCAATGGCAATCCCAATGCCGGGTCCTGGTCGATCACGCCAGCGATCGGATCTCTTTCCGCGGCGAACTACACCTTCTCCGTCTTTAACAACGGCACGCTGACCGTGAGCCAGCCAGCGCTGACCGTGACCGCGAATCCGCAGACGATCACGTACGGTGCGGCGTCCCCCTCTTTCACCGCGACCGTCACCGGATTCGTCAATGGAGATACGTCTGCGCTCGTGACAGGCTCGGCCAATTTCACCACAAATGCAACCCTGACAAACGGTAATCCCAATGCCGGCTCATGGACGATCACGCCCGCTCTCGGGAGTCTCTCAGCGGGGAACTATACGTTCGGCACATTCAACACGGGCACGCTCACAGTGAACAAACCCGCGCTCACAGTCACAACGAATCCGCAGACCATTACGTACGGTACCGCGCCGTCAAATTCAGCCACCATAACGGGCTTCGTCAACGGCGATACCGCAGCTGTTGTTTCTGGCTCGCCGGGCTTCTCCAGCAACGCCACACTGACCAACGGCAATCCCAATGCAGGCTCATGGACCGTCACTCCGGCGCTCAACACACTGTCAGCCGCGAACTATACATTTTCAACGTTCAATGGCGGCTCGTTAACGGTTAACACAGCCGGGCTCACGGTAGCGGCCAATCCTCAGACCATCAGCTACGGAGCGTCGTTCCCGACGTTTACCGCGAACATTACCGGCTTCGTCAATGGCGATACATCCTCCATCGTAAGCGGGTCGCCCTCCTTCACAAACAACGCCACCCTGACCAGCAGCAATCCAAACGCCGGGTCGTGGACCATCACGCCGGCGCTGGGCAATCTTTCGGCTGGCTCCAACTACACATTCTCCACGTTCAATAGTGGTGCGCTGACGGTGAACAAAGTCGGACTCACGGTAACAGCTAATCCGCAAACAATCACCTACGGCGCCGCATTTCCATCCTTCACCGGGGCAATCACCGGCTTCGTGAATGGCGATAACTCGTCGGTGGTAACAGGCGCTGCCGGCTTCACCACCAACGCAACCACAACCAGCAGCAATCCAAACGCGGGAAGCTGGACCATCACCCCGGCCGTCGGCGGTTTAACCGCCGCAAACTACAACTTCTCAACATTCAACACCGCAACTCTCACTGTCAACAAGGTTGCGCTGACCGTTACGGCGGACGCTCAAACGGTGACGTACGGTGCCGGTTTCGCAGCGTTCACCGCCACACTTACCGGTTTCGTGAATGGCGATAACGCATCAGCCGTTACCGGATCCCCGGCCTTCAGCAGCAACGCCACGACAACCAACAGCAACCCAAACGCGGGTTCGTGGACACTGACCCCCGCTCTGGGCTCGCTCACCGCTGCTAACTACACCTTCGGCGCCTTCAACACCGGCGCGCTTACTGTGAACAAAGCGACGCTGACGGTTACCGTTGACAATGCCTCGAAAGTCTACGGCGCAGTCCTCCCCTCCTTTACAGCCGCGATCACCGGATTCGTCAACAGCGACACTCAGTCCGTTGTTTCAGGATCGGCCGCGCTCAGCACTACAGCGACGGCCTCGTCTTCTACGGGGCCCTATCAGATCACTGCGGCGCTCGGTTCTCTCGCCGCCGCCAATTACACATTCACGTTCGCGCCCGGCACGCTGACCATTAACAAAGCCAGTACCACTACAACGCTCAACCCACAGGTCGGCTTAATTACGGCGACGGTTGCTGCCGTCGCTCCCGGCGCGGGCACGCCTGCAGGCTCGGTTCAGTTCCTCAGTGGCGTCTCCGTGGTGGGAACGGTCTCGCTCGCGGGCGGCACTGCCACTCTTGCGGTCTCGCCCGGTACTTACACCGCCAACTACACAGGCGATGGAAACTTCCTCGCCAGCACCGCCGTTGCCGCAACGGTTTATCCGCCTCCCGTATCTACCGTTTCCTGTAGCGCCAGTCCGAATCCTGCCCGCGTCGGGCAGCCCGTTTCCTTCATTGCGCTGATCACCACCAGCGGCGGCATACCCTCCGCAAGTGCGGCCGGCGGAACCGTCCAGTTCACAGAAGGAACAAAGGCGCTGGGCAGCGGCAGCGTTGCCGGCGGACAGGCCAGCCTGCTCGTATCCGCTCTGACAGCCGGATCGCACACAATCGTCGCGCAGTACGGAGGCGATGGCTACTGGCCGGCCGCTCAGGCATCCTGCAGCGAAACCGTGATGCCAGTGCCAACCGTAACGCTCACTGCTACTCCTTCGACTGCGGTCATCGGACAGGCTGTCGCGCTGAAAGCAATGGTCACCGCCCCCTCGGGCACCGCTCCCACCGGTCAGGTCACGTTTAGCCTGCTGAGCCCGATTCTCTTCGCCCCTCCGACCGTCCTCGGCACAGCGACTCTGGCAAGTGGGGCGGCATCGATCACTGTCACCACGCTTCCACTTGGCACGCAGAACATCATCGTGCAGTATCCGGGCGATACCAACTGGACCTCCGCATCCGCATCAGCCAACGTAACCGTAGCTAAAATTGCGACCATCACCACCATCACGCTGACGAAAGTTCAGGGCCAGCTAACCCTGACGGGAACGGTGTCCGCAGCCCCTGGCACCGGAATCCCAACCGGCTCGGTGCAGTTCGTGGATCAGGCAAGTGGTGTTGCCGTAACGAGCGCAACGCTGGCAAATGGCAACGCAACCGCTGTCGTGGCGGATGCGGCGGCAAACACCGTTGCCGGCCGCGCGATCGCAGCCGTCTATTCCGGAGACGCCACCTTCCAGACCAGCACCTCCGCGCCCCTTCCGGCGCTGATCAATTCCGCCGCGGGCCTGGCTTCCAGCTTCGCGCCGAGCGAAATCGTCAGCCTCTTTGGCATCCCTCGACTGAACGGTGACATCTCAGGCTCGTTGCCGCTTCCCACCACGCTCGGCGGCGTCACGGTAACCATCACGGACAGCACCGGCGCAACAGCCAGCGCGCCGCTCCTCGGAGTATTCGCCTCAGCCGGGCAAATCAATCTCCTGATGCCCGCATCTACTGCTCCGGGCCTCGCAACCATAACGATTACGCTGCCCGGCGGCAGCACCATCAGCACCTTTGTGATCATCACCGCTGCCGCGCCCGGCCTGTTCACGAATTCGATGACAGGTCAGGGACCGTTCGCCGGACAGATCCTCTACTTCCACGCGGACGGTACCCAAACGGTGGCGACGTCACCAGCGTCGATCAAGCTGGGCGTTCCGGGCGATCAGGTATTCCTGGTCCTTTACGGAACCGGAATACGCGGATCAAACGCAGTGACGGCGACGATCAACGGCACGTCCGTGAAGGTCGCCTACGCCGGAGCCCAAGGCAGTTTCCCCGGACTGGATCAGATCAACCTCGGTCCTCTGCCGGCTACCCTTGCCGGCTCGGGCGCCGCAAACATCGTGATTCTGGAAGGCAGCCAGATCGCGAACACGGTTACGGCGACGATCCAATAACGACTCTGCGTGGGCCGAGGTGGATCGTGCAGTAACTCTGGCCTCAGGAGTCGAGACCCACCGTGCCCCGAACGAATCCGGAGATGTGCGGCTTTTTGTCCTGAAAGACCGGCGGACGAGATATCTCTTCCATTTTTAACAGCCATGGGATGCCGGTCTGCATCTGCGATATAGTTTCAGAGAGCATGCGACGCCCACAAACCACAATCATCAGCCTCGTCCTCGCTGCCGCTTACTCCGGCCTCAGTGGCCAGACTCTCTCGCCACTCGGCATCTTTACAAATGAAGGACCAGTCGGCGCGGTTACCAAAGGCTCCATGGCCGTCTTCGACGCCGCCAGGAACGAATACCGTATTACCGGCGGAGGCGCCAATATCTGGGCCACTACCGACGCCTTTTACTTCGTCTGGAAAAAAATCAGCGGCGATGCCACGCTGCAGGCCGACATCGCCTGGTCTGGTGCCAGCCCCACCGCGCACCGCAAAGCCGTCCTCATGTTTCGCCAGACTCTCGACGCTGATTCCGCCTATGCCGATGCCGTTTCGCACGGCGACGGCAGCACCGCGCTCCAGTTCCGCGGAGCTCCCAAAGAGCAGAGCTATCAGATCTTCACCACTATCGAGGGCCCGGTGCGCATCCGAATCGTCAAGAAAGGCGCGCGTTATGTAGTGTACGCAGGCAAGCCCGATGAATATCTCAGTCCCCTCGGCCCCGCTGAATTCATCACGCTCAACGGCGAATACTACGCTGGGATTGGCGTCTGCTCCCACGACGCCGCCCGTCTGGAGACCGCCGTTTTCTCGAACGTGAAAATCGAACAGGGAAGCAAGTACTGAAGAGAACCGCCGTAGTTATGATGCTTACCGTCGCCGCTTCACTCACCGTCGCCGACCGGCCCAAAATCCTCGGCATTATCAACTTCGTCACGCGTGTCGATAATCTCGAAGCCGCACGCAGGTTCTACACCGGTGTCGTCGGCATGGATGAAGCCTTCACGCGAACACTCAAACAGATGGAGCTTGCCTGCACCGATTCCGCTCGAGAATGCCGTAGGTCCTCAGCAGGAGAGTAAACGAGTGGGTGCCGGTGAGCGAATTTTTGATCTATGGTGCCCGGGGTGGGACTTGAACCCACACACTCCTTGCGGAGCTACGGATTTTAAGTCCGTTGCGTCTGCCGATTTCGCCACCCGGGCATATTCAAAACAAACAACTTACGAAGCTACTGCCACGTCGCCCCCGGTCACTGTGGGGGAATTTGTGGGGAGTCGGCGCAAGTTCATCGCCGTCATGCGCTCATACGCGAGTTCGAGCGCTTCCGGCGACGGATGTACGTACCGCTGAGAGACCGTTACCGTCGAATGCCCCATCAGTCGCATTATAGTGAACGCATCCGCCCCGGACTCTCCGAGCCGCGTTCCGAAGGTGTGCCGTAACGAATGCAGTACGAAGTCCGCAGGCATTTTGAGCAGCGTTCGCATTCGCGCATGTTGCTGCCCGAGATGACTGTTCGGCCATGGCGATCCGTCGGCGCGGTGGAACACATAACCCTTCGCCGCGGGTCCTTGATTCCTGAGCATGGCCACGCTCCGCTTGCTGAGCGGCACGTTGCGGGACTTCTTGCTTTTTGCTTTTCCCGACGAGACTGTAAGGTACCCGAATTTCGCACCCTGCGCCGGTTCCAGGCTTACCTGAGCCCACTCGAGACTCAACGCCTCGCCGAGCCGCAGGCCGGTATCAAGAAGCAGCAGAGCCACGTCGCCGAGGGGACTTGGACAAGCAGCGAAGTACACCTTCTCCTGGGTCGGCGTCATGATCGATTCGCGGGCGTGCTCGCCCCGAAGCAGCCGAATACGGGGAATGCGCTGAATCTCCTTCCATTCGTGGGCAAGACGCAGCAGCCGGCGCAACGTTGCCAGTTCGCGGTTAATTGATCCCGCCGAAAGCGGAGCGCCGCGTCTGGATTCGACCTTGCCGCGTCTCTGAACGTAGTCCTCGATTGCCGCCTCGTCAATAGCGTCGATTCGACGGGATGTCAGGCGTTCATCTGCCAGCAGCGTGGCGAGTTTCTGTTTATAGAACTCGACTGTTCGGGGCTTCTCGCCGCATTGCATTTCGATCGCCCGCTCGAATCGCGGCGCGAATTCTTTCAGGGTCGGAACGGGCTTCCGATCCTTGATCCCCACTTCGCCTTTTGCTAACTGAGTCCGGCGGGCAGACTCGATCTGTTCCGCCGTTCGTCTGTTTCCCTGTTTCGTGCTCTCGCGTATTCGCTCACCGTTGAATACAAACTCAAACCACCACACGCCGCCACGCTTGTATAAGGCCATTCACTTCGCTCCTTTCATCAGATGTGACGCCTCCGGAGTTCCCGTGCTCGTGGGCGATCTCCAATAGACGCTCGCGGCAGCGTTTTCGTCACAGTCATCCCGAGACGACGGTCAGATGGATATTCTCCCGTTGTGGCGCAGTCCCACCGGTCGGCAGAGCGGCCATCCATTGCTCCAGGTCTTCGGGGCGATATCTCACCAATGCACCGACCTTCACGAATCGCGGTCCCCGTTTCTCCAGCCGCCACCTTCGGAGGGTTGCGAGGCTGACGTTGATTTGTTTGGCGACGTCCTTCTCGGTCAGGAAAATCTGCATCATCAATCTCCTCTTCCTTAAATAAGTTTGCTTTCGTCGGGAGGGCCTGACGGATACTTCCAGTCCTTCCGTTTCTGTTCCTGCGCACGAAAATTGGCCAGGGGGTCGAAGGCTGGCGGCGTGCGGTCCGGCGATCCCGCTGATAACGGAGTGTTCGGAGATGCTGAAGGGACAGGCCCTTTTTTTCTCCGCTCAATGCGGCCGCGGTAAGAACTGAGGAGCTTGTAGCTGATCGGGACTCCTGCTAAGTTCAGACGCTTATGGATCAGCCGGAGTGTGTGTCCGGCCTTCAAAGCGTCCTGTACCTGCGGCCAGAAGGCTCGAAGCTGAGCCATCAGTTGGGTGGGATTCTCCCGCGCGAGCGCTTCGACCGGAGACAAAGCGCGCCTATCTGACGGAACTTCGTTCCCCATACATATAAGGGCCCAGAAACGGCTTTTTGGACAGCCGCCTGTAGAAATCCCCAAAGATCCTCGATAGTCCCCACAGTTCACCGATGCCGGGCCGGTATTGATACCGAAAGACCCCAGAAATCCTCGATGGTCCTCAACAGTCCTCAATGTTCCCGCGCGGCGGGCACCGGAGAGGTGATTCCAGCCAGCATCGAGGCCAAAAACACCGGTAATGGAACATAAAGGATTGTTTAGCGGTGGTGTTGTTTGTCGAACCCACACGCCCCGTCTTCAATGATTTAGAGTGTTGTGCAAATTGCCTGATCCGTTTAGCATATGTTTAGCGCGAGGAGGCGCGCTCGTCGATGAAGAAAAAAGCCACCAAAATGCGTGGGATGCGGCTAAGCGAGGCTACCTACAAGGCTGTCGTGCAGGCGGCGAAGGTCCGCAGCTTCGACAGCCCGAGCGCTTTCATGCGCGCAGCGATCGAGAGGGAGCTGCGCGGTGTAGATGCAACGCTCGACGAATCCGAACAGCGAATCACCGCTTCTCTCGAACGGTATTCGAAACAGGTTCGGCGCGTGAGCACGGGACAGCAGGCATTGTTCGCCTATGTGGATGCGCTGGCCAAAGTGATTCTCAGCACGTTGCCCGATACGGACGAAGATACCAGGCAGGCCGCCGCCGCGCGGGGCAAGCTCCGCTACTCGCGGTTCATCAAGAGCGTTGGCGCGAATATGGTGGGCGACGCTCACGCGGCGCTCGCGGAGTTGGTGGACCGGGTCCAAGAATAACCTGCTGTAGAACGGGAGTGAGCCCAGCGCGCTATTATCCCTCTACACTAATACCAGCTATGCGCGTTTTCGTACTTGGGGCAGGTGCGTCTCGTCACGCCGGATATCCCCTTGCCGCCGGGTTGGGAAAGAGCCTCGCCGCTTGGATCGAAACGCTCCCGGCTGCGGACGAGCACCGGGTTTGTTTGAAGCAAATCGCAGACTTGTACGGCGCGCTGGACGATTTCGAAAGCATCCTCGCCGATTTGATGACATGTCCTCCCGGCTCGCCAGCGGAAGCGTTAGGATCAACAAGGCCCTACCTTCTGAGCGAATTGCAAGAAGCCATTCGCGATTATTTCGATTCGATCCGTTCCGCTCCAGCGACTCTTTACGATGAACTCGCCAGGATTCTGTACCCCGGCGATACGGTGATCACATTCAATTACGATCTCGGCATCGAGCGGGCTCTGCGCGCGGCTGGCAAGTGGGATGTCAATAGCGGATACGGGTTTTCGATTGGCAACTCCGACAAGCTGTCGCCCGTCAACTTACTGAAGCTCCACGGGAGCTCGAACTGGCGCGCGCTTTTGTTCAGCGGAAGGACCGGCTCTTTTGTCGGTAACGGAACTTCGCTAGGCCTCCGGCCGGTTCTTTATTTCCGTTCCGATCTTGAATACCTCGGCTACGGGGACTTTGTTGACCCAAACTGCTCGAGTTGCACCAATAGCGCTTCGTTGCCTGCGATGATCATGCCGGCACTGCCGAAGACGTTCTATTTTCAGACGACCTTTGGCAAGGAATGGGAGGATTTTTGGAATGGCCTATGGCGATGCGCGGAGAGGGCCGCCTCAAGTGCTGAGGATCTCGTCGTGATCGGATACAGCTTGCCCGCCGCCGACGAGCGGGCAAGATCCTTGCTCCTCGATTCTGCGAATCAGGCCGCGCGATTGACGGTCTGCTGTGGCGATGATACGGCGAGGCTTGAACAGGAGTTCCGTGATCATGGATTCAGCAACATTCGGACCGGTACGCCAAAATTCGAAGATTATCTGGCCCGCGCTGCGGAGGAATACGGCGTCGGCGCGGACCGGCCGATCCAAGCCGAGTGCGAAGGCATCCCCCGGAACATGTACATGCCTTCCGATCCTCTTGACTCAGTAATGCCGTTGGAATCGGAGGAGATCAAGCGTGAATCGATTGACAGACAAGTATATATATTCAACGTGGGACCGTTTTCGTTCGCGCGCCCGATGGGGAGCTACGGCACTGTCATAATCCCTGCATTGGAGGTATCGGCCTGCCTTCACTCTGATTTGCGCGTTGCCGGACCGGTGATAATTCCGGGCCGCCCAAGCGAGTGCTATCCGGACCCGGTCAGTGAAAAATGGGGAAGGATGTATCACCAATCAATTGACGGCACGCCACCAGGGATCGACTTCGCGCTGCAGGTGATTGGCGCAGGCCGTAAAGGCGTAGTGTCGGGCGATCTACGAAGCGAGGGAGTATTCATATCGCCGGATAGAGTGCCGAACGAAAAGGTCATGCTGCGCGCGCAAAAGAGGCTTCGAGAAACCGCCCAAGATCGGTGCGAATATCTGTCCCAGAGATCGGAGGCAGGCGACCGCGTGCCGATCACCGAAAGAGACCGCAGCTTCGCCCGTCTCTTGAATGACAATGCCCGGTGGGTGCAAGCGTACGACGCTCAAAGTTGATCGGCATGGGCTGCCAATTTCTCGATAAGACTATCTCGCAAGCCGATGTTCGACTCTGTCCCCTTTCTGGTGCTCTTTTTAGGCGATCACAGTCACCCGAACGGGGAGTTATTGCTGAACGGCAATTGTCACAGTCGGGGCAATCGAGCCGCCGATAGAGACTACCAGCGGTATAGCATCGCCTCCTCGCACCGCAGCGGGGACTTGTACATTGACTTGGTACAGCCCCACGAATGTGGGAGCGAGGCCCGAAAATAGAACTGCTGCTGTGACTCCGCCAATTGTTACCGTTGGCCTCGTCAAGGTTTCTGATAGTGCGCTGGTCGATGCTGCGGTGCCGGTTGCTGGCTGATTACTAACAGGGCCGAGTCCGGTGCAATAAATCGAAATATACGTGGCCCCGGCTGTTGCAGGATTTATGGGAGATATGAGCTGACCCGATAGCGCCTCGACGACGGCTCCTTGGCCCTGGGCGTTCACGGCAAAAACGCCGGGCGCGAACGTCGCGAGACTCACCTTCACAGCGGCACTTGTTTGGCCGCCGATGGTCGCGATTACTGAAGCCTGCGTTTGCCCGGCTAGCTCCCACGGAACTTCGACGTTTGCCTGGGTCGCTGAGGCATATGTGAAGGGAGCTTGGAACCCGTTGAACTGCAGCGACAAGCCCGCCAATACATTCGGCAACGGGGTTACGTTTGCCTGTTGAGCGACGCTTATCGGGAAAGCGCCAAGAACGGACGCCAGACTGCCCGGAGCGACAGGCGCATTCGGTGTATAACTCGCGCTACTGACAATCCCGCCCGAGGTGATCGACGGGGAAGTAAATGCTGGGCCGCCGATGAAGATGTTCCCCGTCGAGTCCTCCGCACCCTCGGTAGTGCCCCCAAGCGTCGCGAAAGCAGTTATGGTGTTGGTTGCGGTGTCCATAATCGGGACAGTGTTACTTCCAGCGATCGGCACGTAAACGCTGCTGCCGGACGGATTGACCGCGATTCCAAAAGGATGATGGCCGCCACCGCCATTGATCGGAACAGCCACCTCTGCTATCACGGCGTTGGAGGCGGTGTCGATCACCGAGATGGTGCCGCCACTGCCCAATGGATCGGCGCCGACAAAGCCAGCCACATAGGCGAAGGTGCCAGCCGGGTTGACGGCAACGCTGCGGGGATTGTTCATAGAATTGATCCCGCCCACGCCCACCGTGGCGACTACGGTGTTCGAGGCTGTATCAATCACCGAGACGGTCGCGCTCAGGAAGCTCACGACGTAGACACGAGTACCAGCTTGGTTGACGGCTAATCCGAGCGGAGTGCTGCCAACCGAAACCGTCCCAGTCACGCGGTTCGTTGCAAGATTGATCACCGAGACAGTGCCGTCGTATTCGTTCGACACGTAAGCGTAGGTGCCAGTCGAGTTAACGGCAATGCCGCTGGGTTCAGCGCCCACGCTCACTGTCGCCACCACGGAATTGGTCGCCGCGTTGATTACCGACACGGTATTGCTCTGGGTATTGGTGACGTAAACGAAGGTGCCGCTAGGGTTGATGGCTATCGCGCTCGGATCGCTGCCGACGGTCACCGTCGCGCTAATAGTGTTCGTGGCCGTCTTGATTACCGAGACAGCGTTATTAATGGTCGTAACGTAAGCATAGGAGCTGGCGGGGTTGACAGCGATGGCGAGGGGCTGAGTGCCCACGGTGAGGGTCGCTGTCGAGGCGTTGGTGAAGGTATTGACCACTGAGATGTTGCTGTTGGTGGTGCAAATATATGCATATTGCGCACCAGCGCTCGGGGCGAACAGAGCCAGCCCGAAGACGAACACAGCAAGGCATCTCATTCCTGAAGGCTTCCGCAAGGACCGAAGTGCAAGTCACCGTCGGCTATTTTTGTTTGGGTCAGTTCGCGCGCTTTCCGCAGTTGCAGGAGCGACATCTCTTCCACTAGTCGGCGGCGCTCGACCGCGCTGGCCGCCTTTGCGGCAGCGGACATCCTGGCGCGCAACTGCTCGAAGTTATGAGATGCCATATTTCAATTATGGCGGATAGCGCTGATTGATTTTATTTCACTATTTTCGGTGCGGCGACACGTTACAGGAGGCCTCCGCGCTTCGCCCGGCCACAATCCGTTAAACTAAATGAATGGGAATGACGTTCGAGGCCATTTACGAGAACGGGGTGCTCAGGCCGCTCGAAAGCCTCAGGCTTGTCAACCAGCAGCACGTCCTGGTGACCATTTCCGGCGATTCCCCGGCCGCTGACGACGTGGCTGGCTATTTCGAACCCGAGGAATGGGAGGTGGCCAAACATGACGACATCAGCCTCCAGGAGGTTCGACGCGCGCTCTCGTCAATTCCAGGATCGCTCGCGGACGCCGTGATCGCGTCGCGGGAAGAACGTTAATTGACCGGCTACTTCCTTGATACCAGCGCCCTGGCGAAGCTGTACCACGAGGAACTTGGCTCAGATTACGTCGAGAGCATTCTGAAGCAGCCCGGATCGAAAGGCATTGTTTCCCGACTATCCCTGGTCGAAATGGAGTCCGTGTTCGCTACTAAAGTGCGAACCGGCGCGCTCGACGAAAACGGGCGATCACTGGCACTGCGACGGCTTCGAGCCGACATCGCGCGGGATCGGCTGTTCGTCGGACCGCCCATCGAACCGAAACACTATCGCTCCGCCGCAAAACTGCTGAGGCTTCATGGGGTGTCGCGCGGCTTGCGAACTCTCGACGCGCTGCAACTCGCGGTTGCTCTTGACATGCTGGAGGCATCATGGATTTCAGTGATGCTCTCAGCCGACAAGCGGCTTTGCGAAGTAGCGGAAGTTTGCGGATGCCCGGCGGTCGACCCCGCGAACCCCGGCTTGATCCAGGGCTGAATCCCGCCGCGCCGCCCTGATGGCCGGGAAAAAGAACTCAAAAAACTGTGGGGGATTTTGTGGGGACTCGGCGTTTAGCAGCCTTACTCGCGCGTGCTATGCGATTCCTCGGCTCACAATCTTTTCAATAGCTTGAGCAAGGCTGCTCAACCACGAGCAACCCTGCTTCAGGCCGTCGGCTTGATTTTAAGTCCGTTGCGTCTGCCGATTTCGCCACCCGGGCATATTCAAAACAAAAAGCTTAAGATGCCGTAACGCATTGCCGCTATCGGCTGTGGGGAATCTGTTAAGAGACGAATGCCCCATCAGTCGCATTATAGTGAACGCATTCGCTCGCATTGCAGTACCGGCGATCGATTAATAACCGACGGTTCCCGCTCGCTCAATAGACTTCGTTGTCACGATTCAATCGTGAACCCACTTTCTTCCGTCCACCTCCGGCGCGACAATCAATGTAGTTCCCAACCCAAGGGACGGAAAGGCGCCACCGAATGCCGACCGGCCAACCGCAAAATCCCCCCCTCTCTCCCGAAGAGCTTCGCAAGACCCACGCATACTGGAGCGCCTGTAACTACCTCTGCGCCGGAATGATCTATCTTCGCGCCAACCCGCTCCTTCGCGAACCGCTCCGCCCCGAACACACCAAGAACCGGCTCCTCGGCCACTGGGGCTCCGATCCCGGCCAGACCTTCGTCTGGACCCATCTCAACCGAGTCATCCGCAAGTACGATCTCGACATGATCTACATCTCCGGCCCCGGCCACGGCGCGCCCGCTGTCATCTCAAACTGCTACCTCGAAGGCACATACTCCGAGATCTATCCCGCCAAAGGCCAGAACGAAGAGGGTATGCTCAACCTTTTCCGCGCCTTCTCCTTCCCCGGACAGCTCGGCAGCCACTGCACGCCCGAAGTCCCCGGCTCCATCCACGAAGGTGGCGAGCTCGGCTACAGCCTCTCCCACGCCTTCGGAGCCGCGTTTGACAACCCCGATCTCATCGTCAGCGTAGTAGTTGGTGACGGTGAATCCGAAACCGGCCCCCTCGCTACCTCCTGGCACTCCAATAAATTCCTCAACCCGATTCGCGACGGCGCCGTCCTTCCCATCCTTCATCTCAACGGCTACAAAATAGCGAACCCCACCATCCTGGCCCGCATCCCGCATGAAGAACTCGAAGCTCTCTTCAAAGGCTACGGCTGGGAGCCGCACTTCGTCGAAGGCGACGATCCCGAAACGATGCACCAGCGGATGGCCGAAGTAGTCGAACAGTGCGTCACGCGCATCAGAGCCATCCAGTCCGAAGCGCGAGCCACAAATAAACCCACGCGCCCGCGCTGGCCGATGATCGTGCTCCGATCACCCAAGGGCTGGACTGGCCCCAAACAAGTCGACGGCAAGAAGGTCGAAGGCTTCTGGCGCGCCCACCAGGTACCTGTGCTCGAGGTAAAGAAGAACGCCGAACACCTCAAAATCGTCGAAGATTGGATGCGAAGCTACAAGCCCGAACAACTATTCGACGAGCACGGCTCGCTTATCCCCGAACTTCGCGAGCTCGCGCCCAAAGGCGAGCGCCGCATGAGCGCCAACCCCCACGCCAACGGCGGAAAACTTCGACGCCCGCTTGATCTCCCCGACTTCCGGAACTACGCCATCCCAATCGAAAACCCCGGCGGCACCGAAGTCTCTCCAACGGAAACGCTCGGCAAATATCTGTGCGATGTCATGCGCCGCAACATGCACAGCTTCCGTGTTCTGAGCCCCGATGAAAACGCCTCCAACAAACTGCAGGGCATCTACGAAGTCACACCGAAAACCTGGCTCGACAAAATCCTGCCCGAAGACGCGGGCGGCACCGACATCGCGCCGGACGGCCGCGTCATGGAGATGCTGAGCGAGCACACGCTGGAAGGCTGGCTCGAAGGCTATCTCCTCACCGGACGTCATGGCCTGCTCAACACCTACGAAGCCTTCGTCCACATCATCGATTCGATGTACAACCAGCACGCAAAATGGCTCGAAAAAGCCAAA
The DNA here is from genome assembly GCA_048498815.1 of Acidobacteriota bacterium. Classification (GTDB taxonomy): domain Bacteria; phylum Acidobacteriota; class Terriglobia; order Bryobacterales; family Bryobacteraceae; genus BOG-234. The sequence goes on from JBEHXG010000009.1 coordinate 68,579, forward strand.
GCCGAAATCAAATGGCGCGCGCCCATCTCTTCGCTGAACCTTCTCATCTCATCGCTCGTCTGGCGTCAGGACCACAACGGCTTCACTCACCAGGATCCCGGCTTTCTCGATGTAGTCAGCAACAAAAGCGCCGGAGTAACCCGCATCTATCTGCCGCCCGATGCCAACTGCCTGCTCAGCGTCGCCGACCACTGCCTGCGCAGTGAAGATTACGTCAACGTTATCGTCTCCGACAAGCAACTGCATCTTGTCTATCTCGATATGCAGTCCGCAATCGTGCACTGCACCAAGGGCATCGGGATTTGGGACTGGGCCAGTAACGACAATTGCGAGGAGCCCGACGTGGTGGTCGCCAGCGCAGGCGACATCATGACACAGGAGGCGCTTGCCGCTGTCGCCATCCTGCGTGAGCGCCTGCCGGACCTCAAAATCCGCTTTGTCAACGTAGTCGATCTCTATCGCCTTCAGCCGGACACCGAACACCCGCACGGCCTCTCAAGCCGCGACTTCGATTCTCTTTTCACAAAAGACAAGCCCGTCATCTTCAACTTCCACGGCTACCCGTGGCTCATCCACAAATTCACTTACCGTCGCACTAACCACGCCAACATCCATGTGCGCGGTTATAAGGAAAAGGGCAACATCAACACGCCGCTTGAACTCGCCATCCGCAATCAGGTGGATCGCTTCAACCTCGCCATCGACGTGATCGATCGCGTTCCCGGCCTCCTCGATCGCGCCGCTCACGTGAAGGAATGGCTGCGCGCTCAACTGATTGAAAGCGTCGCGTATGCCGATACCGAAGGCATGGATAAGCCGGAGATTACGAACTGGAAATGGCCACTCGCCCAATGACCGGGCCCCGCGATTGCTTTTCGCGCTTCCCAGAGTCTGGTCCTGATCGAAGCCAACCGACGAGTCCCACTACGTCGATCCCAAGATCCTCGCGAATCCGCCGGAGGCGACGCGAGACTCGCGGTAGCCGCCATCCCATCGCAACCGTCTCCGGACCGGTCGGTTATGATCCGGCCCATCCACCCGGCCGCTGAAACACTGCCGAGCGTTTCCACGAGCAACGCGAAGGGCTAGTCCGCTGGTAACTCGGGAATGGGGCTGTTTATCGAAGACAACTTCCAGGCGAGAGGGTTCCCACAAGCATCTCGCAAACTCAACTCATCACAGTGCGGGATGCCGCAAAGGTGAGATCGATTGAAGTATCAGTGCTGGCGGCAAGCCAGGAGATCACCGAATTATGCCGGGGGCTCGGAAAATTCCCTTCCAAACCCCCGGGCAGTGAAGTGATGAACGGAACGTCGATTCTCGGTGCTGCTGCCACTTCCGGGAAGACGCTCATTCCCCAAGCCTCGCAGTAAATCGTAACCCGGACCGGCAGGAACCCTACTCCTTGCCGGACTTACGTTTCGATTGAGAACCGTGCGTACCTGTCATCGGTCGACCCGCATCGGGGCGGGCGCCACAGGGGCCGTTAACCTGGATTCAGGCTACGGCCGCCAAATGCCGGACTCCGCGGGCTCTTGTCTTCGTAACCCGCGCTCGGGATACCTTCAGATCTCCCTCGTATGCGCTTGACTCCGCGGCCACAGCCGTCGTTACTTCGCGTTCAGCCGCCAGCCAGTCCTCAAGTGCACTTCCGGCTTCTCCTTCTCGCTGCAGGAAAATTTCGTAGGCCCGGACCCGTATCCGTTCCAACGCATCTCCGCCAGCGCCTTCTATCGCCACTGACATAGCTAATGTTCTCCCTCGCCTGTCTGTTAAAGGTCGGTTCCTCATAAGCAATCGTGGGGCCATAACCTAAACCGATGGTTTCGCTCATCCAGAACGGAATTCAACCTTGAATGGCCCAATTTTCGTGCGGGTCTTAACCCAGAGAAAGCCGCGCCGTGCGCCTAATCACTCTGTCGGGCCTTGGTCTTTTTTCGGAAAGCGCAAATTTCCTGAGTATGCCTGAAAGCGCGACCTGCATTTTCTTCTCGTTCCTGTCGGGATTCCAGCAATGCGGGTCGAGCGTGCCGATGCCCCCCCAATCCGCTTGATCTTTTGCCGCCCACCTGAATGTAATTGTGCGTTCCTGTTAAGCGCGGCTGCGCCATAACGCCCGCCCTGCGCGGTGCCGCACATCGCTGCCGTGTTTCTCCAACGTCCACTCCCCACGTTTGCCATCACTTAAGTCATGTGCCGCCTCTGGTAGCGCGCTTGCCTGATCCCATATTCCGGAGGCAAACCGAATGGATCTCAACCGAGTCACTGAAAAAACTCAGAAAGCACTGCAGACCGCGCAAAGCGACGCGATCCGTCGCGGCAACCAGCAACTCGATACCGAACATCTCCTCGCCGCTCTGCTCTCACAGGACGGCGGACTTGCCGGCTCGATTCTGCATCGCGCCGGAGCCGACGCCCCACGCCTGGCAGCCCTCATTGAAAAGGAACTCGATCGCCTCCCCAAAGTCTCCGGCGCCGCCGCGACCGACCAGATTTACATTACGCCCCGCCTCAATAAACTCTTCGTCCGCGCCGAAGACGAAGCCAAACGGCTCAAAGACGACTTCATCTCCGTCGAGCACTTACTCCTCGCCGCGGTCGACGACGTTAAACTCTTCGCCGAGCTCGGCATCACCCGCGACCGACTGATGCAGGCTCTGCGTGAGGTCCGCGGCAGCCACCGCGTCACAAATCGCAATCCGGAAGGCACCTTTGAAGCGCTCGAAAAATACGGGCGCGACCTCACCAAGAGTGCCGCCGCCGGGCAGCTCGATCCCGTCATTGGTCGCGACGAAGAGATCCGCCGCGTAATTCAGGTCCTCTCGCGCCGAACCAAGAACAACCCGGTGCTCATCGGCGAGCCCGGCGTTGGCAAGACCGCCATCGTTGAAGGCCTCGCTCAGCGCATTATCCGCGGCGATGTCACCGAAGGCCTCAAAGACAAGAAAATCGTCTCCCTCGACATGGGAGCCCTCATTGCCGGCGCCAAATTCCGCGGCGAATTCGAAGAGCGCCTCAAAGCCGTCCTCAAAGAAGTCCAGGACTCAAAAGGTGAAATCGTCCTCTTCATCGACGAGCTCCACACTGTAGTCGGGGCAGGGAAGACTGAAGGATCCATGGACGCCGGCAATCTCCTCAAGCCCATGCTTGCCCGCGGCGAATTGCACTGCATCGGTGCCACTACCCTCGACGAATACAGGAAGTACATCGAGAAGGACGCCGCCCTCGAACGCCGCTTTCAGCCTGTTCTCGTCGATCAACCCACCGTCGAAGACACCATCTCCATTCTGCGTGGACTGAAAGACAGGTATGAACTCCACCATGGCGTCCGAATCAAAGACGCCGCGCTGGTCAGTGCCGCGCTTCTTTCTGAGCGCTACATTTCCGACCGCTTCCTCCCTGACAAAGCGATAGACCTCGTAGACGAAGCCGCCGCCAAACTCCGGGTGGAGATCGACTCCATGCCCGCCGATCTCGACGAGCTTCTCCGCCGCACCATGCAGCTCGAAATCGAGCGTCAGGCTCTGAAGAAGGAGAAGGACACCGCATCACGCGAGCGCCTCACCCGTATCGAAGCCGAAATCGGCAACCTCCGCGCCGAAGGTGATGCCCTGAAAGCCCGCTGGCAGCTCGAGAAGGACTCCGTTCAGAACGTGCGTACCCTCCGCGAACAACTCGACCATGTCCGCATCGAAATAGAACAGGCCGAGCGCGCCTATGATCTCAACAAAGCCGCTGAATTGAAGTACGGACGCTTCCGTGATCTCACCGTCAGGCTGGCGGCGTCGGAATCGGCAGCCGCCGACCCCGCCCGCCTGCTCCGCGAAGAAGTAGGCGAAGAGGATGTAGCCGCCGTAGTCAGCCGCTGGACGGGCGTCCCTGTCTCACGGCTGCTCGAAGGCGAAATGCAGAAACTGATCCACCTCGAAGAAGAGCTGCATTCCCGCGTAATCGGCCAGAACGAAGCCGTTACCGCCGTCTCCGAAGCCGTCATCCGGGCACGGGCTGGCCTGAAAGATCCAGCGCGCCCCATCGGCAGCTTTATTTTCCTGGGCCCTACCGGTGTCGGCAAAACCGAATTGGCCCGCGCCCTCGCAGAATATCTATTCGATGATGAACACAACATGGTCCGCATCGATATGTCCGAGTACCAGGAAAAGCATACCGTTGCCCGCCTGATCGGCGCGCCCCCGGGATATGTCGGCTTCGAAGAAGGCGGCCAGCTGACCGAAGCCATCCGCCGCCGCCCCTACTCCGTAATCCTCTTCGACGAAATCGAAAAAGCCCACCCCGACGTCTTTAACGTGATGCTGCAGATCCTCGACGACGGGCGCCTCACAGATGGCCAGGGCCGCACCGTGAATTTCAAAAACACGATACTGATCATGACCTCGAACGTAGGAAGCCACCGCATCCTCGAATATAAAGGAACCTTCGCGGGCCGAGCCTACAACGACATGAAGGAAACGGTAATGAACGAACTCCGCGGTGGGTTCCGTCCCGAGTTTCTCAATCGCATTGACGAAATCATCGTCTTCCATGCGCTCGATGAAACCCATCTGAAGAAGATCGTGGAGATCCAGCTCGACGGCCTGCGCAGACGCCTCGCCGAGCGTCGCATCCATCTCGAGCTAACCGACGCAGCGCGAAGCCATCTCGTCAGGACCGGCTACGACCCCGTCTACGGAGCTCGCCCTCTGAAGCGAGCTATCCAGAAGCAAGTGGAGACTCGGCTCGGCCGTCTGATCATAGAGGGCAGGATCCACGACGGCGAAGAAGTGGAAGTTGATTACAACGCAGACAAGGACCAGTTCGACTTCCACCCGATGCCGGTAGCAGCGTGAACCCATCTCCGCGAGCATTCCGGGGCTGCACAAACCAGTCGGGCTGATTCTTTTGGTCTGTTAACCTGGACGCCTGAAACTGTTCCTGGCAACCCGTCTTCGAGGCCAGCACGAGCATGATGGCATTTCCGATTTCTTCAGCCGTTTCAGGTTACCGTTTCCAAATGCAGTGGCGCGGTTACCCATCTTCGGCTCGCCCGACAAGGGCTGGCGCAATTACGTCAGGAACTCTGCATGCCCGGCATTCATGGTTCACGACGTAGAAGTCACCAGCGGCAGATTCAGGATGCCTTATAGCGAGGCTAGCCCACACTCTGTTCTGGTCTAAGTTTGGGCCTGTTCGAGCAGCCGAGCCACCTCAGCCCGCAAAATCCCCAAACTAACCGGCTTCGTTATATAGGCACTGAAACCCGCGCTCAATACCTTAGCGCGATCCGTATGCATCGCACTCGCCGTGAGCGCCACAATCGGCAGATCCTTCAGTCGTTCATCCTGCCGCATCGCCTTCACCGACCCGTACCCGTCGAGTCGTGGCATCTGAATATCCAGCAAGATCAAATCGGGCGCCGTCGCGAGCGCAACATCCAGAGCTTCCTGCCCATCTCCGGCCTCATGCACCTCGTACCCGACATGCTCCAGCAGCGTCCTCATCAACTCCCGGCTGCTGGCCTTGTCATCCGCTACAAGAATCTTCTTCATTGGCCAGGATCCCGAGGCATCGTAAAGACAAACTTACTCCCGTGTCCCGGCTCGCTCTCCACGCGAATCCGTCCGCCGTGCAACTCCACAATATGCCGAGTGATAGTCAGTCCCAGGCCAGTCCCCTCGCGTACACCTTTCGTGGTCGACCCGACCTGATAGAACTTATCGAAGATCGCCTCCGCCTGTCCCGCCGGAATTCCAATTCCGGTATCTTCAACATAAAAACCGCAGAACCCCGGATCGCTGCCCTCATCGCCGCTCACGGTCCCGAGTGTTATCTGTCCGCCCGAAGGTGTAAACTTCACCGCATTGCTCAGCAGATTGAACAGCACTTCGCGGAACCGCACCTTATCGGCCAGCAGTACAAACTCATCGTCAATCCGGGTTTCCAGTCGAATCGACTTCGCTTCTGCCGATGTACGAACCGAATCCACCACAGCCTGCACCTCAGTTCGCGCCGCAAATACCTCCGGCCGCAGCGATACCTTACCTGACTCAATCTTGCTCAGATCCAGAATGTCGTTAATCAGTTCCAGCAAATGCTGGGAATCACGGTGGATATGCTCTACAAACCGCCGTTGCTTCGAGTTCAGCGGCCCCTGAATCTCCTCAGCGAGAAGCTCCGAAAATCCGATAATCGTATGCAGCGGCGTTCGCAGCTCATGGCTCATGCTCGCCAGGAACTCGCTCTTGAGCTGATCGGCCTGCTCAATTTCCTGATTGCGGCGCTCAAGCTCGATATTCTTCGAAGTCAGCTCTTTATTGAACCGATGTTCCATCGCCCGCATCTCTTCTTCTATCTGCGTCCGCTCCGTCACATCGCGGATGATTGCCACAAACCGCACTTCATGCTCCGCATGCACAGGACTCAAACTGATCTCGACCGGAAACTCGCTGCCATCCTTCCGAACTGCCCGCAGCGTCAGCCCGCGTCCCATCGGGCGAGTCGCCGGATGATTCGCATACCCGTTCCGCATCCCCACATGCGCTGCCCGGGAGGCCTGCGGAACCAGAATCTCCACCGGCTGCCCCAGCAACTCCTCGCGAGTATATCCGAACAAATGCTCGGTCGCACGATTCATCAGCACGATGCGCCCCGTGCGATCTACCTTCACAATGGCGTCCGGCGCGGCCTCGAGTAGTTCGCGGAACCGCAACGCGGCGTGTGCCTCTTCCCGTGCTTCTCTGGCGTTCTCGATCAATTCGACTCGCTCTGTCGCGGAAAGAAGCTGTGCCGGACGCCACGCGGTCAGCAATACGCCTTGCCTCCGCGACTCCGAGTCCAGCCAGTCCGCAATCGACACGCGAACCTCTGCTGGATCACCCGACCGGGTGATCCAGTGGCACAATAATTCCCGCGAGTCGCTGCACTGCAATTGGGCGGCCAATGCTCCCGGCATCGTAAGCGGAGTACCCAGTACCTCGCCCGCCTTCCATCCCAGCAATTGCTCCGCAGCCGCATTCCACAGCCGTACGCGACTGGTGGCATCAATGGCGATAACACCCAGCGGCGACGCCGTCGCCAGCGCTGCCAATGCCGGTTCTATCGCAATCGCGTAGGCCGGAGCCACGCTCGCTCCCAGGTTCTCGCTCATTCGTCCGAGGCGTCCTGGACAATCTTACCGCTCGGGATTGCGCGCAGCAGCGCACTTGACCCAGGTTTTGCGTGCGCCCGCGCAGCGATGGCCCACTCGCTCGTTCTCTGATATAGCTACTCCGCACGCTTCGTCGAGTGCAGATCGAGCCCGTGCTTCTTCATCTTGTAGCGAAGCGCATCACGCCCAATCCGCAGCGTCCGGGCCGCACGTGACTGATTACCGTTCGCCCGCTCCAGCGCCTCCGTAATAAGCCGCTTTTCATGCTCATCGAATGTGCCTTCATCTGCTGCCGGAGCGGGCACTGGGGAGGGTGATCCACTCGCGCGTGCACTGGCCTGCGACGGGAACCGAAGATACTCCGGCAGATCCTGCACGTCAATCGTCTCCGCCACAGCCATCATGCAGCCATGCGCCAGCACATTTTCGAGTTCACGCACATTTCCCGGCCAGTGATGTCGCGCAATCATAATCTGCGCGCGCTGCGTCAGACCGCGGATTGCTTTGCGGAATTGTCGCGAATACTTCTCCAGCAGGAACTTCGTCAGCAGCGGCAAATCTTCCTTGCGTTCATCAAGCGCCGGTGTGTGGATCTCCACCATCGAAAGCCGGTAGTAGAGATCCTCCCGGAACTGCTTTTCCACAATCGCGGTTCGCAGATCCTTATGCGTAGCCGCGATCACATGCACGTCGATCTTCCGCGGCGTCAGCGACCCTACCCGCAGTACTTCCTGATTCTGCAGGACGCGCAGCAGTTTCGCCTGCGTTCCGAGCGGCATGTCGCCAATCTCATCCAGAAAAATCGTTCCTTTATCCGCATGTTCGAACAGACCCATCTTGTCGTGCGTGGCCCCGGTGAAGGATCCGCGCACATGGCCGAATAGCTCACTCTCAAACAGCGTCTCCACCACCGCCGAGCAATTCAGCACCACAAAGTTTCCATTGCGCACCGGGCTCGCGTTATGCAGCGCCCGCGCCGCCAGTTCTTTACCAGTTCCGGTTTCCCCTGTTACCAGAACGGTCCGATAATGCGGAGCAATCCGGCGAATCCGGGCGAACAACTCAAACATTGCCGGGCTCCGCCCGATCATCCCCTCAAACTGCGCGTCGTTGAACAGGCTCTCTTCTACCGCCGTAGCACGTTGCCGCCGACGTGATTCCTCAATCAGCTTCGCAATGCGATCGCGGAGCAGCGCGATCGGCACCGGTTTATTCAGATAATCCGCCGCACCCTTACGAATCGCATCAACAGCCGATTCGCTGGTGTAATGCGCTGTCATCAGAACTACGTCAATGGCGGGATCGAACTCCACCACGCGATCCAGCACTTCGAGTCCACTCAGTCCCGGCATCACCAAATCAGTTAGCACAATTTGCGGATGCTCGCGGAAAACCAACTCAAGCCCCTGTTCCGGCTCCTGCGCCGTAAATATATTCAGCCCCTCGCGCTCCAGCGCGGTGGACAATAGTTCCAGGCTCCCCGGATTATCGTCGATGATGACGAGTGAAACGTCTGACTCTGCAATCATGGCTTGTTGTCCGACACGGTAACAGTGTAGCCGTCCGGTGAGGGCTCAGTGTATCCTGGCCGGATGCCACCCAAGCGCACTTCGCGCGCCAAATTCGTTAGGCCAAACCACGCAGGCCTGCCGACAAAGCACGAGGCCCGCGAAGTACCTCTCATTCTCCTGATTTAAAGCACTTCAGGTGACATCCCCTGACGAGACAACCGAAATCGTGATCGATAGCTGCCTTTTCGGAATAACCGCGGCTTGCGTCATATCGCCCAGCTTGTCGCGACTTCACCCAATCCCCGGTGGAATCGAGCATCACATGCACGAGCGTCAACCCCGACGCCGCAATCCCCTGCGGCAACTGCGCTATCTGTCGAGTAACCCTGATTTCCCAGACCTCTCGGAGAGCTGCCGGCGCTCCGGTGACGACTAAATCAAATCTCGCTAAGATGCTTCCGAACTGAAGTGCTTCGCCGGCGTCCTGGGGGAGACTGCCATCTAAACTCCATCCAAAATTCCGCCGATAGGATATCTATGGCGTTTTCTCTCGTCAGGCCGTGGCATGTCTGCCTGCCAACCGTGTTCCTGGCAATCATCCCGGCAGCTACCTCGGCCGACGTCTCCACCCTCTCCCTCGAAGAATTAACCAAAATCGGCGTCGCCACCGTAAACGGCGCCTCCAAATTCGACCAGAAAGTAACTCAGGCCCCCTCCTACGTCACGATCGTCACCGCCGAAGAAATCCGCCTCTACGGCTTCCGCACTCTTGCCGATCTCCTCGAGTCCGTCCCTGGCATCTACATCAACAACGATCGAAACTACAGTTATCTCGGCGTCCGCGGATTCGGCCGTTTCGGCGATTACAATGACCACGTTCTCCTCATGATCGATGGCCATCGCCTCAACGATCCCATCTACGGCGAAGCTCTAATTGGAACCGAGTTCCCGCTCGATCTCGACCTCGTATCTCGCGTCGAAATCATCCGAGGTCCTGGATCTGCCCTCTATGGAGCCAATGCATTCTTCGCAGTTATTAACGTCATCACATGGCGCGGCCGCGATCGAAAGGGCCTCCAGGTCTCCGCCGAAGCAGGTACTCTCGGGACAGAGAAACTTCGCGCCGCCTATGGCCAGAGCCGTGCGACCGGCCTCGATTATCTTCTCTCCGGATCGCTCTATCGCAGCTCCGGACCGAATAACCTCTATTTCCCCGAACTCGATACCCCCGCAACCAACAACGGCATTTCCACCACCGGCAATGCCGATCGCTCCGCCGGACTCTTCGGCCGTCTCGACTATCACGATTTCTCTCTCCAGGGACTCTACGAATCCCGCACAATCGACATTCCCACCGGCTCCTACGGAACGATCTTCAATGATTCCCGCAACCGATCAACCGACGCTATTGGCTATTTCGACCTGAAATATCAGCACCAAAATCGCCGAAAGTGGAACTTCACCGCGCGCACGGCCTACGACAACAATCGCTACAACGGAACCTATATATATGACGACGGTGTGAATCTGGATCTCTCTCTCAGCGACCGCCTCTCGGCTGCTTTAGACATCTCACGCACCTTCGGGAAGCACCGCCCCACCGCGGGCGTTGAAACCCGCTTTAATATTCGGGAGGATCAGGCGAATTACGATGTGGACCCGTACGACCTGTCGCTCCGCGACAACCGAAGCTCCATAACCCCGGCGCTATTCATCCAGGACGAATACTCTCTTCGACCAAACCTCCTGCTGAGCGCAGGTATTCGCTGGGACCACTACGGCACTTTCGGAGCGGCCGTGAATCCGCGCTTCGGCGTGATCTACAATCCGCTCGTACGAACCACGGTAAAACTTCTTTACGGCAGCGCTTTTCGTGCTCCCAATGACTACGAGCTCTACTACACCTCGCCGGCCAGTGAACCTCCACAAACCTCGCTGCGCCCCGAAACGATCCGAACAACCGAACTCGTTCTCGAGCAATACATTGCGAGACACTTTCGGTTCGCTCTGGCTGGCTTTTATAACGACATTCGCGCTCTGATCTCAGAGCGAACCGATCCACTAAACGGCATGCTTTTCTACGCCAATCAACAGAACGTTCGGGCGGCGGGCGCGGACTTCGAAGTCGCCGGCCGGTGGCGCGGCGGAATCCAGCTGCGCGGTTCATACTCTTGGCAGGAATCGCACGACCGCCTCACAGGCAATCGTCTCAGCGATTCACCCGGCGGACTCGCGAAGCTCAATTTTGCTGCACCGCTCCTTCCCGGCATCCTCAATGGAGGCCTCCAGGCCAGTTACCGATCCCGCGTGAGAACAGACTCGGGAAGTCAGCTGGATCCGTTCGTTTTCGTAAACGCCACACTCTCTTCGCGCGAAACCGAGCACGGCTGGAGCATATCAGCCTCTGTGTGCAATCTCCTGAACACGCAATACCGCAACCCGGTTAGTCCCGAGCTGCCGGAGGATTCCATCCTTCAGAACGGCCGAACCCTGCGCCTGAAAGTCACGCATCGCCTGGGGAGCAAATGATTGCGCTGGTTTCGCAATACGCTCGCGGCCGTTACGATCCTCGCGCTGATGCAGCCCCTATGCGCTCAGACACCGGAAGCGGATGAATACGAAGTTAAAGCGGCGCTCCTGCTCAACGTCGTCAAACTCGTCGACTGGCCGCCCGCGAAAGCTGCGGATTCCACTTCGGCGTTCCTGATCTGCGTGATGAATTCCGCTGATATGGAAAGCGCGCTGAACCGCGCGCTTACAAAGAACGGTGCCCGGACTCCGGGCGGCCGGCCTATCGCGACGCTCAAAGCTACTCCTGCATCTGTTCCCAGCCAGTGCGAAGTGATATTTGTCGGCGGTACGGACCGCAGGCGAACCCAGTCGGTCCTTCAGACTGTCGCGCGCCTGCCCATCCTCAGCATTGGGGAAAGCGAGTCATTCGCAGGACAAGGCGGCATGATTGCCCTGCTCGCCACGGGGGACCACATTCAGGTGGAAGTTAATCTCCCCGCCACTCAGACCGCCGGCCTTACTGTCAGCTCCCGCTTGCTCCGCATTGCCACTCTCCGCACCGGAGGTAATCCGTGATCGGGTGGTTCCGCTCGCGCCGTCTCAGTCAAAAACTGACTCTGCTCTTCGCCGGCACCTCGGCGCTCGCGCTGCTTGCCGCTTTCGTCGCCCTCTGGATCTACGAATGGCATACATCCCAGCGTGCGATGGAGCGCGAAATGGTTACGCTTTCCGCCACCCTCGCCGACTCTGGCGCGGCTGCACTGGCCTTTCGTGACAATCGCGCCGCCCGCGAAACTCTCGCTGTACTGCGCGCCGAGCCACGCGCCCTCGCCGCATGCCTCTATCGCGTCGATGGAACGCAGGCTGCATCGTACGGCGACCACTCGGGCATCCTCTGTCCGCCAAAACCCGCCGCCGAAACTTCGGAATTCAAAGACGGACAACTCGTAGTCGTCCGAACTTCCCGTTTAAACGGCGAAGATCAGGGCGCCATCTGGCTGTGCGCCGACCTCACGGATATGAACCAGCAACTGACCCATCTCGCACAAATCTGCGCGGGAGTAATGCTGGGAGCGATTCTGCTGACGGTTATCGTCTCCTCAACGCTTCAGCGTCTGATCTCCGGTCCCATTCTCAGGCTCGCCGCAATTGCGGGCAAAGTCTCCGCCGATCGCGATTACTCCCTTCGCGCCACCCGGCCTGCCGGTAATCGCGACGAACTCGGCATTCTGTTTGACCGCTTCAACGAAATGATGCGCCAGATCTACGAACGCGATATTGCCCTGGAAGAAGCCCGTGACGCGCTCGAGCAGCGAGTGCTCGAGCGCACGAGCGAACTCAAAGAGGAAATCGCTCAGCATGAACGGACAGAAAACGAACTCGTTGCCGCTAAGGAACTCGCCGAGGAGTCGAATCAGGCCAAAAGCGTCTTCCTCGCCAACATGAGCCATGAACTGCGTACACCGCTAAATGCCATCATCGGCTACTCCGAAATCCTCGAAGAGGATCAGCTGGAGATAGGCAACGGATCCGCAGTCACTGACCTCCGCCGTGTGAAAGGTGCCGCCCTCCATCTCCTGGAGCTCATTCAGGACATCCTGGATCTTTCGCGCGTTGAAGCCGGACGCCTCGATCTGCACATCAAAAGCATGTCGGCCCGAGACCTGATCTCCGATCTTGCCGTCATTGAGCCGCTCGCGCGCAAGAACAACAACCGCCTCGTCGTCCTCCCCGGTAGCTACGACTTCCGCGTCGACGTAGACCCGATGCGTTTCCGCCAGGCACTGCTCAATCTCCTCAGTAACGCGTGCAAATTCACCGAAAACGGAACTGTGACCCTGATCGTTCACTGCGAATACGATGGCGAAACTCCGTGGATCTGGTGGACCGTCCGCGACACCGGGCCTGGCATCGCGCCCGGCGACTTCGCGAAGCTCTTCCGATCCTTCTCGCAGGTCGATTCTTCCGCTACGCGCAAGCACGGCGGCACAGGTCTGGGTCTTGCCATCAGTCAGCGATTCTGCCAGCTGATGGGGGGGCGCATCCAGGTCGAAAGCAAACTCGGAGAAGGCTCCGCCTTCAGTATTGTCCTGCCCGAGGCTGCCGAGCCTGTCGAGTCGCGCGAAGCTTCAAAAGAAAATAAATCACCGGCGCCAGTGTTGTAGTCAAAAACACAGGCAGGAACGCGCGACCCAGTCCCGAGCCGCGGATTGTACCGTCCACAATCCACGCAAATGACAGCGAAATCACTGCCTTCATTGCAATCACCATACTCCGCAGAATCTGACGAACCTCCGGCGACTCCCTGTCAACGCTAATCGGAATATTGATCAGCCGCTGATTCGTCTCCGCAACGGTAAGAAGGATACCGATCAGGATTGTGCTGCCAACGAGCAACAGAAGCATCTCCTTGCCACCCCACCCATTCACCTGTCCCGAAGCATCGAAGTGAGTCGGAATACGGGCGGGCAGGGAACTCCAGCGGACCGCCACCTCACCAGTCGCAAACGCAATCGCCACCCCGGCGATTCCTTCTCCAATCCAGTCCACAACCGAACGCGCCTGCATTTCCACCGCCCGATTATACCCGCGCTATCCTCGAAGGGAATGATCCGCTGCGTAGCTCACTTCAAACCCAAACCTGGCAAACTCGACGAAGCCCGTGCTCTTTTGCTCGGCTTCTGCGAACCCACACGCGCCGAAAAGGGCTGCGTATTTTACGACCTTCACGTCAACCCCAAAGATCCCGACGATATCACTTTTATCGAAGAGTGGGAGTCCGACGCTGACCTCGACGCGCACGACAAATCCCCCCACATCCAGGCTGGCCGCCTCCGGATGCCCGACCTGATGGATCTGGTAGACGTCCGGCGCTACCGCCGGATCGGCTGATCAATTCTCAGTAGGCGTTCGCTCCACGTGATCGATTACCACCATATCGATCGGCAGCTTCTTCGGCTCCAGACTCAGCCCCAGATTCGAAATCGAAGCTCGCAGAGCCGACCCCGAAGGATCGGAGCCCCCGCCTTCCATCGACGTAAAAGTGATTGATTGCCGCACAATGCCCATAGCGTCGAACTCCGAAATGTCCACCGCAACTTCGTACTTCCCCGCCAGCCCGGTCTGATCCACCACCACTTTCTCCACCGCTCCGGTCGAAAGCAGCTCAGCCAGTGTCTTCATCGACATGTTCGAACTCTCCAGATGCAGCCGCTTCGGATTCGCGCCCTCAATGACCGACACCCGAATTTTTCCGCTGATTTCTCCGCCCGGCATCTCCAGCAGAATTCCCGCCGGACCTCGCGACATCAGCACGTCTCCCTGAAGCGTTGGAAATGCCATCTGCTGCATCGGCGGAGCGCTCCCGTTTGCTGCTTCCGGTGCCGCAACCGCCGGCGATTCCTTCAGTTTGGCCCCGCCTTTGGCCTGCACCAGCGCCAGCACCGCCTGTTCCCGGCTCTCGTGGTGCATCTTCAGCCCAAACCTCTCCGCCAGCAAAGCCTGCAACATCGTCGGCACCTTGTCGGTCGTAACCCCCGCAGGGATCTTCGCCTGCACTGTGAACGTCGTTGTCCTCAGCCAGTCCGGCCCCGCCAACTGGTACGGCTTAATTCCGTACGCGGCGCAGATCAGTCGGAACAGCGGCGTAGCCCTCATTTCCACTCGCGCGGAATCGATTCGTGTCCCGGCCCGTCCGGACATTACCGCCTGCTGATCGAGCGCATCAGGCTTAATCGTCGCCACCTCAAACGCCACCGGTCCCTGCGCCCACACAGCAGCCGCCAGACCCAATCCCACCACCAACGATAGTCTCGTCATGCACTCTCTCCTCAACTAAGCAAAGACAACCCAACCCCACGTTTATTACCGGGCTGAAAAAGAAATTATGCAATACTATATTACGTTATGCGTAGTATCGTAACGCGTAGTATAGGGAGGGCGTCAGATCTCCCGCCCGGCCGCGCCATCCATCTCCATCGCAGCCGCCGTAACGGTTCTGAACCGTGCCGGTTACAATGCACGGCCACAGGAATTAACAGCTTGCTGCTGGTCGAACGCGCCCGGGGATCTCCACAGGTGGCGTGTGTTACATGTTCTCGAAGCAGCAATATCTCAACGACGCAGGCACTAACCGGTGAGCATGTTCCGAAAAGAATTTGGAAGAAAAGCTATCCCTCCTCCGTCCAATCTTTAATCATGAAACGCAGATTTGTGATCCCCGCGATTATTTGCCTTAGCCTCGTCTCCGCCAGGGCTGAGGACCACTTCATCTGCCCCGTCACCAGATCAACGCCGGTAACCTTCGTCCCGCCCCGCGCGTTTGCCAACGCTCAGGCGTCGCTCTACGGAACGGAAAAACTTTTCACGAGCTTCCCCGGCAACTGGCACACGGTACAACCCGCGGCGCGCGGTTATAGAATTCCAAAAATCGTTTGGGGAACCGCCGTATTTGATCTGAAGCAGGAAACGCTCAAGTCCACTCTCACCATCACCGGACATCGGCTCGATTCCGAACCTTCGGCCCTTCTTTCATTCGACGCCAATACCGCGTGGGTCGATAACGACCGATACTTCATCACGTCGGAATTCTTCGTCCCGACTCTCGGCTGCTGGGAAGTAACCGGCCATTTTCACGGCACAGACCTGTCGATTGTAATCGACCTGAGGTAGCTGCTTCAGCAGTCCGGTGGCCTGGCATCAGCTTATGATAAAGACTTGCGGACTCATAGCGCCACGCGAGTTCTACTGCTTCTGCTGACAGCACTCCCGCACGTCCGCGCCATCACGGTCGCTGGCACCGATCCCAACTCCGCCAACATCGCCTACGGCCAGGCCTTCGGCGGCGTCGATCTCAGCGGCGTAGTGTCGATAACCAGCAGCATCGGCGGCTGCTCCGGCAGCCTCCTGTTCGGTGGACTCGCCATCCTGACCGCCGGCCACTGCGTGACGTCCGCCTTCGGCAACCCCGTCGCCGACAACATCACCGTCTACTTCCAGTCGCCGAGCGGTCTCATGCCTGCGGCCGTCTCAAATGTTCAGGTCGACCCCAACTATAACGGTGACTCAACAAAGGGGTACGACCTCGCCGTCCTTACCCTCACCCAGCCCGCGCCGTCCTTCTCGATCGGCTACTCCCTTTACAACACGGCGCTGACTTCACCCGCCTCCGTCATCCTCACCGGCTACGGGTACGGAGGAACCGGCCTCACCGGCGCCGACGGCTCCTACGGCACACTCAGAGCCGGCACGAACGTCCTCGAAGGCGACGGGCAGTCGATCTTCGGCTGGTCATCCTCACTCCTCGTAGGGCAGTTCTACGACATCAACACGCCCTCGACCAACGCTCTCGGCCTCGCCGATCCATACTACGCAACCGACGAGGTCGATATTGCCCACGGCGACTCCGGCGGCCCGGTGTTCTACAACGGCCAGATCATCGGCGTGAACGACCTCATCATATGCGCGGGAACGGATGGCTGTGACATGCCGCCGTCGGTCAGCCCCAACAACAACTCGTACTTCGGACAACTGTTCGCAGCCGTAAGCGTCAATGACAACTCGGCATTCATAAACGCGGCGCAGGCGCCCGAACCAGGCACCTTAGCGTTGCTCCTGATCGGCAGCGTTGCGCTGCTGCGCCGATACCGGTCCAGGGCTTAGCCTCTCCAGGTCCGCCTATACTGACCGCATCCGGACTTCGCGCAGTTCCTTGCCGGCCACTTCGAGGGAATTCCGGTCATTGACATGGCGGGCCTGGCCCGGCATATCGCGCGTGCGTCGACATGCAACCAGGGTCCTCACGGATGACGCCGCTCTCAGACACGCATCCGCTCGCCACCGGCTCAGACCTCATCGCCTCCTCGCTTCGAAAGCAAGGCCTGAACCTGTCCTGCGACTCGTCGCGTTACCTCCGGTGCCGGTCCGATACAATTCATCGTTACAGTCGCGCTGACACAAACGAATTGAGGACCAAAATGAAAATGCACCGCAGAGCATTCACCAAAGGACTCGCCGCCGCCATCACGCTGCCCTCCTGGCCCACCGTCGCATCGGCCGCGAAACTCAGTCCCAATCGCGTAACCAAAATCCGCTGCTACTACCCGCCGAACTACCAGTCCAACGGACCTCAGGCATTCCCTCAAAGCAACATGGTCGTCCTCGTCGACACCGAAGCCGGCATCACCGGCATCGGCCAGGGCGGCTCGCCCGACACCATCCGCAACGTAGCCCGAAGCGTCATCGGCAAGAACGCGTTTGATACCGAATTCATCTGGCAGCATGCCTTCATGGACGCCTTCTACTCCCCGGGCAAAGAACGCCTCCACGCCCTTGGCGCCATTGACCTCGCACTCTGGGATATCAAAGGCAAAGCCCTCCAGACTCCTCTCTATACTCTGTTTGGTGGCAAGGCCCGTCAGCACATCGAACTTTACGCCACGAACGGCGTCCCTCCAGGCGCCGTCCCGCAGGCCGATCTCGCGCGCATGAGTCTGAAGGAACGCGCCGCCGCAACCATGGCTGCAGGCTACCGTGTCTTTCGCGTGGATAGCGCAATCCTTCCCACACCCGCGGGCGGACCTGGCGGCGGGGGCAGAGGCGCGGGGGGACGTGGCGGACGCGGTGGCGGCGCAGCTTCCGACGGGCCCCTCGGAGTCGAGGGCAGCCGAGGCGTCTTCAACGCCCGCTCGCACATCTACCAGATCGCCGAAGCAGCAGCTCAGATTCGCGAAGGCGTTGGACCCGATGGCGACTGGATGATTGACTTCCACCAGAGCTTCGACTTCGCCGAATCCGTTGAACTCTGCAATAAGATCGCGCCCATGCGCCCGTTCTGCGCTGAAGACCCCCTGCGGGAAGAGCAGTTCCGCACGCAGCTCCCCAAGCTCCGTCTCATGACGACAATCCCCCTGGCAGCCGGAGAAGAATGGGGCACCCGCGCCGACTTCGCCCCGATTGTTGAGCAGCACGACGTCGACTTCGCGCGAGCCTCCCTCCCCAACGTAGGCGGCATCACAGAGATGCTCAAAATCATGGCTCTCTGCGATCTGCACAAAGTCGGCATCATGCCCCACTTCACCGGTCCGATTGCAACAGTAGGCCACATGCAAACCATGACAGCCTTCCCCGGACAGGTGCTTATGGAATACAACCAGGGCGAACGCCCGGTGCCATACATGCCCGAATTCCTCGAATGCCGCAACGGCAAAGTCTGGCCTAACGACCGCCCGGGCCTGGGGGTGTCAGTAGACGAAAAACAACTCACACTCGTAGAAACGGTAACGGAAGGCGGTCCCGGTCCGACCTACCTCCGCCCGGACGGCTCGCCGACACACTGGTAGCGGCCGTTCAACATCCTGCCAGACCAACGGCCGTGAATAGAATGCCACTCTCTTCCGGAATCGGCAATATTATAGAATGACCTGATCAAAACGAAGGCGGAACAGAATTGCCATCACATTCGGGTATATACAGAAAGTGGTCTCGCGTATCTTCTGGTCGAATTGCAGCAGTCGCAATCCTGGCGGTTGCTGCCGCTTTAGGGCAACCGCTGGTAAAGCTGCCGGAATTCGAGGTGGCGTCCATCAGACCAGCTGCGCTGAACAATACCACTCCCCGGGAAGGTGCGCCTGACGCCGGCATTCCCAGTCTCAGGAATGCCCAGCCCGGCAGGAACCTCACTATTGCTAACCAGGGCCTCCGAAGTCTGATCGCGCTGGCATACGATGTCGGCGGCGCACAGGTCGTTGCGCCCCAGTGGGAAGGAGATTCGGAATGGCAAACCAATCACTTCGATATCGTCGCCAAGGTACCGTCGGATGGAACGAAGGAACAACTTCCTCTGATGCTCCAGTCCCTGCTGGCGGACCGCTTCAAACTCGCGCTCCACCGGGAAACACGGCCCACGTCCGTCTACGTGATGGAAATCTCGCGGGGTGGAGCGAAGTTGCAGCTGCAGGAATCGCCCGCCGACGATCGCCGGGCGCCCGGTTGCGAAAGGTCGTGGGGGCGAAATTCCAATGAGCTTGTGGCCGACTGCCACGGTCTGACCGCCGCGGGAATGGCTCAGTCAATTCAGACATTGGCCCCGGCTTATTTCGATCGCCCGCTGTTGGATGCAACTGATCTCAAAGGCATCTATAGTTTTTCGTTGCGATGGATAACTCGCTCCGCGTCCCAGGCCGGCATGGACGGAGCGACGATGTTTGAGGCAGTCGCGAACATTGGATTGAAGATCAACACGCGAAAGCAGCCGATGGAAATGCTGGTGATCGATCACTGCGAAAAAATGCCAACGGAAAATTGATTTATTCCCGGAACGCGCGCGGCTTTTTCGCCCTTAAACGGCAAATCCTCACAACCCCACAACCGTCAAATCCGTCCACTGTTCCGCAGCCGGGACCGCTCGCGCTTCAACCCGGTCATAAGCGAGCACTTCCACCGTATAATTTCCCGCCGCAAGATCGGCCGGAATCCGAAACCGCCCCGCCAGAAACGAATTCCCATCCTTACTTTCAATCGCCGCCGGTGCAGGCGGAATACTTACCACCGGTCCTCCACCTCGATATAACCGGACTTCAGCCTCAACCGGCGCACCATTCTTCAACCCAAAAATCTCGCAGTTGAACCGAACCTCGCCACCGCGCACAAACTCGTTCCACGTCGGCCGCCCTGCCGTCCCCACTGCAAGGTATCCAGGCGATAACGAAAGACTCGCCAAAGATACTCTCCGCTTATTGAAATCCGGAATACTCAGATACGCATACGATGACCCGATCCTGGTCGACTTCTGATCGCGTATCGCGGCCCGAATCTGGTAAGGCCCCGCACCGGATACCGGGACATCCAGCGTGTACTGCATCCCCGCGCTCGCAACCTTCTCAATCTTCTCCGGCGGAACAATAACAGAGAAAGCCATATTTTTCCCGCCGGCCTGCGACCCGTCCATATTGAACACCGCCAGCGCCAGATCGAAGGCAAACCTCCGTCCCCCGCTCTCGTCAACTCCCACCAGATCGCGGCCCTCGATATCCAGACGAGCTCGAACGATCGGCCGTCGCCGGTGCGTTTTTTCATCGGGCGCCGACGCCAGAAATGCCGGCTCAAGGTGTACGTGAACACCATCCTCTGTGAACATCGAGAACAGCGTCCGGCTCAGCACGTCTTCTCTCCCCTGCGGCTTCGCCGGTTCCGCCAAAACGCCGGGCGCTCCCACTTCCGTATTCCTTGCCCGAACGAGGAGCCCGGGCCGTAACACCTTAACTTCAATCCGGTGGTGCGGGGGCCCGCCTTCTAGGTTCTCCGGGTCGCTCTGGTCAGGATGAAATCCAATCAGATAGTAGCCGCTCAAATCCTCCATGACCAGATTCAGGTCGGACGTCATATCCGGACCCGGCGTGGCCCCCAGCCACGTCCCGCCCGTATTCTTCGCCAGCTGAACGAGAGATTCCGATCCGGGTGGCAAATCCGCGGGATCTATCGAGATACCAGCCGGATTGATCGCGTAGATCACGACGCCAGCCTGATGAGCCATATTAACGATGGGATCAACCGGTCCTGTGTATCCCCCAACGAAAACCAGCGCCTTTCGCCCCGGCACATCGCGAAGGCTCCGAATGGCCGCCATTAACGTTCCCACCACGTCGGGTACGCACCGGTGGATGTAGTCGCAGGTGCGCGGCACGCGATCCAGAGCGGCGTCCAGTTGCCGCTTATCGTTAGTGAATTGCTGGAACATCCCCATGGAATCCCGGGTCTGCTCTTTTCCATTAGGAAGCGGCACAACGGATCGTGACGTGGATCGGATCGAAACCATATCCGAAGGAAGAAGCTGTTCGTCCACTAGCTTTCGGATGCGGTCCATCACTGGCATCGTGGTCCCGTTCATTACAAACGCAATAGTGCGCCGAATTTCTTCTTTTTTCGGATTTGCCACCGGCGATGCCGCGATATCGTTCCCCGGTGTCTTCATGATGTGTCCCACGCCGGTGATATGTTCCCAGAAAGAAACCGGCTTCTGTAGAGCCGCCAGTTGCGACCCGCTCGGTGGAGGTGTTACTTCAATCCAGGAGAAGTTTGAAGTCTTCTGGGGCCTGCCATCCTGAAAAACCTGAAAATCCTCGGCTGTCAGATCGGTCACATGATGTCCCTTCGCATCGGTAACCACCAGATCGACTTCGCGAAGATCGACGTCCACGCGAAAGGATGCATCGCCAGTCGTCTGAGGACGAAGCGTCGCCGAGCACAGAAGCAGCATCGCACCGGCGGCGCCGAACCGGAAGGAACAATTCATAGGTAGAAGCTATCACAAATTCGGTCCGCGAAAACCCTCTTAAACCCATCCGCTAGAATCAAAGTTCAGGCTCACTTCTGTCATGACGCAGCCCCACTCCGGCGTGGTCGCCATCTACCCAGGTTCGTTCGACCCCATCACCAGTGGCCATCTCGACGTTATCCAGCGCGGTACTCGGATGTTCTCGCGCGTTATCGTCGCCATTCTGCAAAACGAAGCCAAGCGCCCCCTCTTCTCCGTCCCGGAACGGATGGAGATGTTGCGGGAATCCCTTCAGGGCATCCAGGGCGTCGAAATCGACACCTTCCACGGCCTCCTCGCCGACTACGCCGCCAACAAACAGGCAAGCGTCATCCTCCGAGGGATACGCGCCATCTCCGACTACGAGTACGAACTCCAGATGGCTCTCATGAACCGCCGCCTCCGCCCCGGACTCGAAACCATCTTTCTGCCGGCGAGCGAAACCTTCTCCTTCATTAGCTCCAAGCTGGTGAAGGAAGTCATCTCTCTCGGCGGCAATATCTCCGGCCTCGTGCCTCCGCTCGTCGAAGAACGACTGCGCCGCCAGATCGCCCACTACCAGCGAACATCCAGTACCTAAAGCAAAATAACAATGACACCAACACCCACCAAACCCGCCATCGCTGACCGCATCTCGCTGATCAGCGTCTCCTCCACGATGAAGGTCATGGCCGATGCCGACAAGCTCCGCCGCGAAGGTGTCGATGTCGTCGACTTCTCCGCCGGCGAGCCCGACTTCATCACGCCCGAAAACATCTGCAAAGCCGCCATCGATGCCATCCACGCCGGCTACACCAAGTACACGCCCGCCGGTGGCACGGCCGACATCAAGGCCGCCATCGTCGCGCGCCACAAGGCCGAATTCGGCACCGACTATAAGCCCTCCGAATGCATCGCCACCGTCGGCGGCAAGCACGTGCTCTTCAACTACACGCAGGCCCTCGTCAATCCCGGTGACGAAGTCATCATCCCCGTCCCCTATTGGGTCACCTACAAGGACATCGTCAACTACGCCGGCGGCAAGTGCGTCTTCGTCGAAACCGACGAGCAGGAAGGCTTCCTCCTGACCGCCGCCATGGTCGAAAAGCACATCACGCCGAAGACGAAAATCGTCATCGTCAACTCGCCCAGCAACCCCGCCGGCGCCGTCATGCCCGATGCCGAATTCGAAAAGCTCTATCACATCACCGCGAAAAAGGGCATCTTCCTCATCACCGACGAGTGCTACTCGCACTTCCTCTACGACAGCAAGCCGTACTCGGTGGCTTCGATTCCCAATTCAAAGCCGACCGTTCTCGTCGCCGGCACTGTCTCGAAGACCTACGCAATGACCGGCTGGCGAATTGGCTATGGACTTGCACCCGAGCCCATCATTGGCGCCATGATGAAGCTGCAGAGCCACTCCACCTCGAACCCCACGTCGATTGCACAGAAGGCTGCAATCGAAGCGCTCTCCGGTTCGCAGGATTCCGTTCCGCAGATGCTCGCCGAATACCGCAAGCGCCGCGATTACATCGTGCCGCGCCTCCGCCAGATTGCGGGCGTCACCTGCTCGCTTCCCGCGGGCGCTTTCTACGCCTACCCGAATGTGCGCGGCGCTCTGACCAGGGGTGGCATTGCCAACCCGCTCGAATTCGCCGATCGTCTCCTCAAGGAAGCCAGCGTGGCCGTCGTTCCGGGCGAAGCCTTCGGCACCAACGATCACGTCCGTATCTCCTACGCGACCTCGATGAAGGAAATCGAACGCGGCCTCGATCGCATTCAGAAGTTTGTGGAGAATCTGGGCTGATCCAGCGAATCCATCCG
Organism: Acidobacteriota bacterium; assembly: GCA_048498815.1. Classification (GTDB taxonomy): domain Bacteria; phylum Acidobacteriota; class Terriglobia; order Bryobacterales; family Bryobacteraceae; genus BOG-234. The sequence goes on from JBEHXG010000009.1 coordinate 91,860, forward strand.
ACCGTCCACGACAAGGTGTGGGGTTCGCCCCGCACCGAACCGTGGCTGGATAACCCGGACGGCCGCATCGTCGGTGAGCTCTGGTACGAGGCCCTCGATCACCTGCCGGTGCTGGTGAAACTGCTCTTCACTTCCGAGCGGCTTTCGGTACAGGTCCATCCCGACGATGCCTATGCCCGCACGCACGGTGGCACTCGGGGCAAGACGGAGATGTGGCACGTCCTGCGTTCCGAGCCCGGCGCAAGCGTGGCGCTTGGACTGACAGAACCAATCTCAAAGGAAGGCCTCCGCGAAGCTGCCCTGACTGGCGACATCGTGGAGATGCTCAACTGGATTCCCGCCCGCCCCGGCCACACGTTCTTCGTTCCTGCCGGAGCCATACACGCGATTGGAGCAGGTCTGGTGCTTTGCGAAATCCAGCAGCACTCTGATATCACCTACCGGCTCTACGATTACAAGCGCGAGCCCGCGAGAGAACTCCATCTCGACGACTCGATGGCGGTCTCAACGCTAACGAGAATTGAAGGCCCGGAGCCACCAACCGGATCGACCCTTCTGGCCCGATGCGAATACTTCCGCACTGACAAATTGACGGTTAAAGGCCAGGCAGCCATCCCCCCGACCACTCAGCCGGCAATCTTCATCGCTCTTGACGGGCAGGGCACAATCGCTGGCGAGACCTTCCGCCCCGGCGCCGCTTGGCTGGCCCCGGCGGGGTGTGATTCTTTTAATATTTCGGCCGACGAAGCCGCTTTCATCATTGCCGCCGGGCCACCTGTGTCACGCTGACACAGTCCCGTCACACCCCGCCTCACCGACCCGACAAAAAACCTGATCCCGGGCATTTAAATCAATCATTTAGGACTATCGCCCACGGCACCGGGCTTGCTACTATAGTTCACGAATCGATTGAAGTACTCCAACCTGCCCTCTGCTGCAACACGTGGGTGATTGGGATAACGGGACCGGGCCATCTGCTTTCGGGAGTTAGATGGCGGTACAACAAGGCTCGTTATCCTCCGCCAGGCGATTGCAGCAGGAGGGGTTTTTCTTTTTAGGGCTCCCCGTCGTTAGACTTTGGATATGCCCCTGTTGGAGCGCATCGTCGTCGACCCGGAAATCCTCGCTGGCAAGCCCGTGATACGCGGCGCGCGCCTCGCGGTCGAATTCATTCTCGATCTTCTGGCAGCTGGCCAGTCTGAGGACAACATACTTGCCTCCTACCCCGGCCTGATACAGGCGGATATCCTCGCTTGCCTCTCCTACGCAAGCTATCTCGCTCACGAATACAGAGCATTCCCAATCCCGGCGTAGATGCATCTGCTGGCTCACGAAAACTTCCCCAGACAACTCGTCGAGAAACTCCGCTCCGAAGGCCACGACGTTCTATGGGCGCGGACTCACCTCGCGGGTACCTCCGACTCTGCGATTCTCGATCTGGCCGAGTCGGAAGGGCGCATCGTCCTGACTCTGGATAAAGACTTCTGGCTATCGCTATTCAACGGCGCAGTCGTTTGACTCAGTCCGGCGCTGCGCTATTTCGCATCCATCCTGCGACGCCGGAAAGGCTGGCTCCGCTGGTACGCGCGTTTCTTAATGCCGGGTTCGAGTGGGCGGGGCGCCTCGCCATCGTCACCGCCTCGGGAATTCAGATGATCCCGGCCGCGAAAAAATACCTGCGCCTTCCTCAGCGATGGAAACGCAATTTCCTGAGCGTTTCCTCGTCCTAAACGTCCCCCGCGAACTGAAGTGCCTTATTCCTGTTGAACTCGCGAGCGCCCCCGAGCGGAAATGTTCTCTGCCGGAATCGCGCCCCGCCCCGGCCCCGTCGAATCGCTGAATTCAAGACCTCATCGAACGACAACCCGCGCTCGCCCGCCTCAGCGCGAATCATCGCCGCAACATCATGCTCCAACTCGACGGTCACCTTCATACGCCCTCGCCCCAATCAATCGGCTCCACCTTCGGCACCACAATCACATACCCCACAAACGCCAGCAGCAGCATCCCCGTGGCCGCAATAAACGCCCCGTAAAAATGCCCCGTCTCCTTAACCACCCACCCTGTAAACGACGGTGCAATAATCCCGGGAATATTCCCCGCCAGATTCTGCATCCCCGTCCATCTCCCCGAGGCCCACGGACCCGCCATCCTTTGCGTCGTAGCCCAAACATTCGATGACTCAATCCCGATCGCCAGACTCGCCACGCAGATCAGCACCAGCGACACGGTCGCATCATCCACCAGCGCCGCCGGCAGCATAATCGTCGCGCCCAACACACCCACGCCCAGAAACGACTTCCGCACCTTACTCGCATCCCAGCCCTTCGCAATCAGCCGATCCGAAATCAGGCCGGAACTCAGCGTCGAAGCCGCTGTCACCCACAGCGGCAATGACCCGAAAATCGCCACATCATGCTGCGAATAATTTCGCGCCATCCGGAAATATCCCGGAATCCACGTCAGCAGAAAATACCAGGCATAATTACCGCCAAACAAGCCCAGAAACGTTCCCCACGCGGCGCGCTTCCGGCAAATCTCCAGCATCGTCGGCACCCGGCCCGTTGCGCAGGGAATCAGCCGCTCGCCCTTCGGCACCATCAGCATCCACGGAATCATCCACAGGAAACTCAGCGCGCCCATCGCATAGAAAAACGAGCGCCACCCGTACCTCTCCATTAACAATCCGCCCGCCAGCAGGCTTAACGCCGGGCCCATCTTGCTGCCCGCATCTATCGCCGCGTTCGCAAACCCGCGCTGCTGCTCATGAAAGCTTCCCGCCAGAATCTTCGAGTACGCCGGATAAGCCACGCTTTCCCCCGCGCCCAGCAGCACCCTTAGCGCAATCAGCATCGCAAACCCCGAGGCCGCCCCCGTCAGCAGAATTGCCGACGTCCACACCATGAAACCCGCCGCCAGCACCCGGTTGACATCGAACCGATCCACCAGCCATCCCGCCACCAGCATCAGCCCCGCATACCCCGCGAAGAACGCCGAGTACACCTGTCCGCGCGCAAACGAATCCATCCCGAAGTCGCGCTCCAGATACTTATCCGCGGCCGACAGGCTCCCGCGGTCGATATAGTTGATCGTGATCGAGAGGACCAGCAGAATCAGAATCACCCACTGCGCCCGCGTCAGCGGAATCTTGATGGCTTTCGTCATGTGAGATAACGAGCTTATCGCATCCCGAACGCAAACATGCCGGACTCAAAATCAGCGCGTTGGGCCGTAGTCTCCGTCTTCGCTCTCGCGTCTACCTGGAACTACCTCGACCGCCTTCTGCTCTCAGCCGCCAAGCCGGCAGTCTGCGCGGAATTCCATCTCAATAATGCGCAGTTCGGATGGCTCATCGCGGCATTCTCCATCGCCTATGCCCTGGCCTCGCCCGCCACCGGCTGGCTGCTCGATCGCCTGGGCACTGAAATCGCCATGGCTTGGGCCGTAGCAATCTGGTCCGCAGCCTCCCTGCTGACACCGCTCGCGCAAAGCTTCGCCCAACTCTTCGGGCCGCGCATAGTGCTCGGCGCTTCGGAATCGGTCGGTGTCCCCGCCGCGGGCAAGCTGAACGCCGCCTATCTGGAACCGAAAAACCGAGCCATCGGCGCCGCCATGACGCAGGTCGGACTAAGCATAGCCGGCGTCACCGCTCCTATTCTTGTAGGCGCGATGTCAAACTGGCGACATCCCTTCTACGTCTGCGCAGCCTTGGGGCTAATCTGGATCCCGCTATTCCTCTTCCTGCGGAGCCGGGTAAAGCCCTACGAAGAAGCCCAGCCCGCTCGCGCCAACTCCGCGGCGATCCTGAAGGACCACCGCCTGCAAATCCTCGTAATCGCCAACATACTCTGGATGGGCAGCTACTCCCTGTGGACCAACTGGACCCCGGCATTTCTAACCGACACATATTCACGGACCCTCCGGCAAGTTGCCCCATGGGCCGCAATTCCGCCAATCGCCGCCACGCTCGGAGGCTTCGCCGGAGGCTGGATCTCCCGTCAGGCCATCGCAAGAGGCACGTCGCCAGCTCGGGCACGGGTATTCGCCGCCCTCATCAGTGCAATCGGATGCCTCTCCACCGCGCTGGCTCCCCTCTGCCACACACTCGAAGCCGCGACACTCGCCATCTCAGCCAGCAGCTTCTGGGCAGTCGCCGGCAGCGTTAACCTCTACACAATGCCTATTGACATCTGGGGCGGGGAACAGGCGGGAACCGCGATTTCAGCCCTGGTCTTCGGCTACGGAATCCTGCAGACAGTGATCTCGCCGTTGATTGGAACAATCGTCGATCACCACGGGTACGGTCCGGTCTGCTTCATGCTTGCGCCGTTACCGTTGGTGGCCTGGGCGCTCCTTCGTGCCGGCAGGGATCACTCTCTCTAGGCGTGGCGGACCCGAGATGTCTCAATGACCGTATCGCAGTATCACAACGCTCGACCGCCCATCCGGAAACAACGTTACAACCTCAAGTCGATCAAATTCACCCACCTCAAGTGGTGTCACCGTCTTCCCCGTGAGCGCTTTCACAATCGCAGGCACGGTCGCACGATGGCCTACCACCAGAGTTGCCTCGCCATCCTTCAACGTGGCCTGAACCTGTCGGATCAGTTCCTCGGGCTCCTTACTGTTCACAACCACCGGACTGATTCCAAATTCCTTCGCAGTAGGCGCCGCCGTCTGCTGTGTGCGCACCAGTTCCGTCGTGTACACGTGTTTGATCTTCGCATCGGCAAGCAGCTTGGCCAGCGCATCTGCCTCCCGCCGCCCCTCCGGCGTGATATCAGGATCGGGCTCCGTCCCGTAACGGTCTGCGTGCCGCACCACGAACACCGTTGACTGTCCAAAAGCCAGAGACGCGTAAACAAGAAACAAAGCCAGCCACTTCATTCCTCGCCAGTGTAGCCGTTCCGCGCCCGGAATGGCGCCACTTCACCGGCAATTCGCCAAATTGTAACCGGCCTTTGATATGCAGTTCGCGTTTCGGTTGCTAACATCGGCCAACCATGAACAGGCGCGACCTCCTGAAGGCCGGAATTCTGGCTCTCAGTAACCCTCATCTTTCCGCTCAAAAGCTCCTCGCACTGCCACGATTTCGCGAAAACCCATTCTCCCTGGGCGTTGCATCGGGCGATCCCTGGCCTCACAGCGTCGTACTCTGGACGCGCCTCATGCAGCGGGAAATGCCTCATGCGGCTATCCCGGTGCGCTGGCGCGTGGCGCATGATGAGCGCATAACAAGGGTCGTTCGCGAAGGGACAGCACTCGCCGAGCCCGCCTGGGCCCACAGCGTTCACGCGCAGGTGGATGGCCTCGACCCGGACCGCTGGTATTGGTATCAGTTTGACGTCGGCTCTGGAGCGTCCCGCATTCTGAGTGAAGTTGGCCGCACGAAAACAGCGCCCGCGCCCTCGGCCAACCCTTCTCACTTTGTTTTCGCTTTCGTCTCCTGCCAGAAATACGAATCCGGCTTCTACACGGCAATCGACCATCTCTGTAAAGAAGACCTTTCCCTGGTAATCCATGTTGGCGATTACATCTACGAAAAGGGCCCTTACGCCATCGATCCTGGCAAGGTAGTCCGGGAGATGCCCCTGAAGACCGCCGTCACTCTGGACGACTATCGGGCCCGCTACGCTCATTACAAGCAGGATCCGTCGCTGCGCGAAGTCCACCGGCTCTTTCCGTTTGCCGTCACACCTGACGATCACGAAGTCGCCAACAATTATGCTGGTCTGATTCCCGAAAAAGAAAAAGACATCCCCGGCTTCGAGGAGCGCCGCGCCGGAGCCTACCAGGCCTACTACGAGCACATGCCGCTGCGCTCCACTGCCACTCCGCGCGGTATCTACGCTCATCTCTACCGCACGCTCTCATTCGGCCGCCTCGCGGACTTCCATGTTCTCGATACCCGCCAGTACCGCGACGATCAGCCCTGCGGCGACGGCGACAAAGCTCCATGCGAAGCGCGCAACGGCCCCTCCACGATCATGGGCCGCGATCAGGAAGCCTGGCTCTACGCGCAGTTAAAAGCGCGCGATGCACGCTGGACGGTTCTCGCGCAACAGGTCATCCTGTCGCAGATCGATCTTGACCCCGGTCCCGATCAGCTTTTCATGATGGATAAGTGGGATGGCTACGCCGCGGCCCGCCGCCGTCTGACAGATCGTCTGCTCGATCAGCGAAAGCAGAACGTCGTCATCCTGAGTGGCGACAACCACAACAACTGGGCGTTCGATGTGAAAAGCGATTTCGACAATGAGAACTCGTCAATCGTCGCCACGGAGTTCGCCGGCACCTCTCTGACATCAGGCGGCGATGGCGTCGATCTCGTGCCGAGCTACGCGAAGGCGCTGCCTGCCAATCCGCACATCCGTTTCCACAACGGACAGCGCGGATACGTCCGCTGTACGATCACTCCCGAACAATGGACCAGCGACTTTCGCGTCGTGCCCTATGTGACTCGCCAGGGCGCGCCAATCGGCACTCGCGCCTCCTTTGTGGTGGAAGCCGGCCGGCAGGGTATGGAAAAATCGGCGGGCTAACCAGACAGAAAAAAGGCGGCGGAACTGGAATTCCGCCGCCCTCGTCTTTACCTTCTGACTCTGGTCAGAAGGTGATTTTCACCATGGCCTGCATTGTCCGCGGGTCGCCGCCGAGACTGCGAATCGTGCCGTAGGCCGCCGAGTCCGTGGTCGCCGAAGGCTGCCCCAGGTTCACGCGATTCAGCAGATTCTCCGCCTCCATCCGAAAGATCACGCGCGCGCGCTCCCGTACCGCGAAGCTCTTCTGAACCGCAAGCTCGACCTCCTGCTTTCCCGGCCCGCGCAGAATATTGAGGCCTGAGTTACCCCACGTGTAAGCGGCGGGCGTCACAAAGGCGGCGGTATTGAACCAGCGATTGATCGTTCGCTGATCGTTAGGCAGGGCCGCCGGTCCGTTGCTCGTGATGAAATTGGCGCGGCTGCCGTTGACATCGTCATTCATCGTCTGCGCCGAGTTCACGGAAAACGGCAGTCCACCGCGCATCGCAATTACGGTAGAAACCTGCCATCCGCCAAATGCCTGACGCATCAGCCAAGGCTGCGAACGCAGCACCGGCGTGTCATAGATCATCGACGCGGAAAACTGATGCGCGGTGTCCTGATCGAGCGTGCCCTTGCCGTAATCCCAGTTATAGGGATCAACATAGTAGGCATCGCCATAGCTGTGCTGAATCGTGCCCTGTGCATACACCTGCAGGCCGTGCGTCACCTGCTGGCGCACGATAATGTTGAGCGCGTTGTAGTGCGAATAACCGCGCTGCTCGTCGCCGAAGCCTTCACCGAGCAGCGGATACGGACGGCGTGGCTGCAGATCGCCGGGCGCGGGAGTCGGATAGTTCACTCGTGTTCCCACGTCGAGCCGAATCGCATGGTTGCCTTCATAACCGGCCTCCACCACGGTTTTCTTCAGCGCCTGAAACTGAGCGTTCAGGCCGAATTTCTGCACATACGGATCCTTGTAATGCAGCTGATACTGCGCTGGCCCGATATCCGCAGAGGCGAGCTCATTGTAGATGCCGCCCGTTGGAAAACCCTTTGCGATAACCACCGGATTCGCCGTATCGCCGGTCACCTGCATCTGGTAGCCAAACGGCGCACCGCCGATGTTATTGACCTGGAGTGTATTCGTCGGTGTGTAGAAGAAGCCGTAACCTCCGCGCAGCACCAGGCGCGACGTTACCGAGTAAGCGAAGCCAATGCGCGGCGAGAAGTCGATGCTTTCGCTTTGGGGCTGCACCTGCTCCATGGGTACATACTTATAGTTCGCGGGAAGCGTACCATTTGCAATTCCGAGTACGTTCTGTACAAACCCGCGGCCGCTCTCCGGTACAAGAATGGTCCCGGTGGTCAGGTCGAAGTTTGTGATACGCTCGTTCGCGAACGTGAACGCCGGAAAGTACTCATAGCGCAGGCCGAGACTCAGGCTCAGCTTCGGGGTCAGACGCCAGTCGTCCTGAATGAATGCGGCCAGGCGGTTGTCGCGCAGACGGGTCTTGTCGTACGTGGCATACGTCGTGATCTGATTCGCCAGTCCAAGCAGGAACTCCGCGGTGCCTGTCAGATTCGAGGGACGCTTACCACTGGTTGACGAAATCGTCGCATTGCCATCCACCGAGAACTTGAACCCGCCCGCCGCGCCGCCGCCGCCCACATCGCTGCGATGGTGAATGAATTCCACACCCACTTTCACCGCGTGCCGGCCGTGGTGCCAGCTCAGATTATCCATGTACTGTAGTGAGTTCTGCCAGACGATATACGGATTCGGCAGCGTACGCAGTGCCCGAACCGCTTTGGTCGAGCTGATGTTGCGGATCGAAAACGCCGGAAATCCGGGATTCGGAATTCCGCCCGGAATGTTCTGCAGCGACTGCAGAATCTGATTGTTGAACGGAGCGTTGCCATCGTTCACGTAGTTCCAGCCGGCCCGCGCTTCGTTCACCAGGTTCGGACTAAAGATGTGCGTATAGGTCCAGCCCGCGTTCGTGCCGTTGAGAGTTCCCATGGCGCCGATCGCGCTGTCGGAAACCCAGCCGCTGCGATTCAGATTGTAGAGCTGCTTCTGAAACCGCATGCCCATCGTGTCTTTCTGGCTCAGGTTTTCGTCGCCCTTGAACGTGTAAGTGTTGCGCGAGTCGTTGTTGATGTCTCGGGAAAGATAGTTATTCAGCACGCTCGGGTTCGGATCCTTATAGTTCGGATCGGGGAAGATATCGAGCAGCTGCTGCATCTGGCTGCTGATGCGCGATTGCGGAATCACGTTATTCGGGAACGCCGTGCGATTGCCCTTGGAGTCGGTAGTTGCCGGATCGTAAACCGTCCATCCGCTCTGGCTGAAATCGCCCGTCTTTTCGAGCTTCGTCGGCGTCGTGTCATATTCGAGCACGGTCGAAGGCTTGCGCAGGCCTTCGTAATCGGCAAAGAGGAACACACGATTGCGAATAATCGGTCCGCTGATGCCGCCCCCAAAAAGATTCTGCCGCAATGGCTGTTTCGCCGGGTTCGTCCCCGTAAAGTCATAAGGCCGCGCATTTAGAAGGTCGTTCTGCAGATAGTCGTATCCGAAACCGTGAAGGGTGTTGGAGCCGGTCTTCATCGCGATATTGACCACCGCGCCGCCCGCGCGTCCGAATTCCGCGGAGTAAGCGTTGGTCTGCACGGAGACTTCGCGGATTGCATCGATGGGCGGAACGGCATTCAGTCCGCCCGTGAGTTCGAGGTTGTCCGAAACGCCATCCAGGATGAAGTTGTTCTGACCCGGTCCGAGGCCATTGATATTCAGCGAGGCGCCGCCGGAAAAGTCGCCGATGCGGTCGTTGATGCCCTGCCACTGCATGTAGCTGCCGGGAGTGAGTACAGCCATATTGAGGAAGTGCCGGTTTTGCGCGGGCAATGATTCCAGCTGCTCCTGTGTGATCAGTGTGGACACTTCGGGTGAGTCCGTGCGCAGCTGCGGCGCTTCGCCCGTTACCTGAACCGACTGGCTGACTTCGCCCACCTGAAGCTGCAGGTCTGCGCGAACCCGCGCCTTCAGATCCATGTGAATGACCGGGAAGATGGACTTCTTAAAGCCGGTCTTGTCAGCGCTGACAACGTAAGAACCGATGGCGAGATTCGGCACCACGTATTCGCCTTCCGCGTTCGTGAAAGCGGTGCGCACGCGGTTCGTTTCCACGCTCGTGATAGTGATACGAGCGGTCGCGACAACCGCGGATGAGGCGTCAGTGATGGTTCCGAGGATAGTGCCTTCCGTCGCCTGGCCGAAGAGAATCCGGGCCGGGAGAAGCAGAAGTGAGAGAAAAAGGATCCGATGAGACTTCCGATAGCCGGTGAAATGATTCATGCCGATTACTGCCACTCCTTATTGGGTGTGTGGATGATTTTGGAGAACGACCAGATCAGCGAGGATGGTCACAGGACGGTCGATACGCCGCCTCGCTTCGTCAGAGTGACACGGGAAGGTTAAAAACCGCCCACAGAAAAATGAATATTCCCTGAATAAAGCCTAAAGAAATATGTGAATTTCCGATGACAGAGCGAAGGTCGTTCGGCCGGGCACGCGTCGCTATAGATGTCAACCGCCTCAAGTCGGGCGGGCGACCGAAATACCGGTCAAAAGTTGAGAATCGGTCGAAGACTCTTCCACGCCACTGCGAGGCGAACGCTGTCGCACCCGAGAGCGGAACGCCTTCCGACAGATTCTGGCCGAGCCCACGACGTCATGCATTCCCGATGTGGCTCAGGGTTCCTCGCTCGGTCGCGGGGGACCGCCGACGCCCCGTAAGGGGCTACCTTCCGCGAGGCGCGTCGGCGGCATCGGCAATAGCAATAACGTACGGATAGGTCCGGCTGGATGGCTATCGCGAATTCGAAGACGATACTACTAACTACTGGAAGTGACCGGCGACGGTCGGGATGACCGCTTCTTCTGCCTTGCGGAAAGCCGAATCGCCAAACGTGTGCACGTCATAAGACTTCTGGATCGGTAGCACGAGATGGAGCACGGAGCCTGGCGCTGGACGAAGTCAGAATTCGTCGCAGAGATTGACCACGCCCAAGGCGCGATGATTATCGGGTTGCGCTTCCGCCTGACCACGGCCCGGCGTGTGACGGTACAGGCGGAGATTAACGGCGAAGGGCTGGCGGAACGCCGGTACGATACTGAAAAAGGTCTCACCACAATCGTGGCGCTACGATTCCGCTCTAACCCACGCTCCACCGCCGCGAGGCGATGAGACCTTTTTCAGTATCGCCAATTTTGCGCAATAGAATCAGCGGGTTACACATTTTCCTGAATGGTCCTCAATTACACTGTACATAGATGACGATCACGGAAACCGATGGCGGGCAAGCTCGCCCGGAACGTGGGACCGGGGGGAGCTTGAGGACCATTCCAGGCCCCGCACAGCTCGGAATCAGCAGGTTGAACTCGGAGATCTTTTTTTTTGCGGCAAAGGTCTTTATAACGGTATGAAAATAAAGGAAAATTGCCACACAAAGTATTCCGAACGAACTGGTATCGAACTACCTTCGAACCGGTATCGAACTCGTAACGAAGGCCTATCGAACGGGCATCGAACCATGGTCAAAGTCTGCCCTTGCCTTCCCCCGGAACCGACTCCAAAACCCGGTAATCCGGCTGATAGTTCACGCCGTGAACAAACTACCAAACCAGCGGGTGGGATCGCTGGACTTCGGCCCCCGGCCAACATAAAATAAAGGCCATCTTTTCATGACGAACTCAGACCGACAATCCGCGAATCCCTGGCGTCGCCGCACTGCCGCCGCCCTCGGTCTTTGTGCCCTGGCCCTGTCCGCTGCCCCAACCAGCACTACAGTTCCGCGCAAGCCCGCAACCGCCGCCGCTTCGGCCGCCCCCGCAACCCCGCCGCTCTTTAGCCAGTACTGCTTCACCTGCCACGGCGAAACCAATCCAATGGCCGGCATCAGCATCGAAAAATTGGCCACCGGCAAGACGGCGCTTTCCGAAGGGTTCCAGCAGTGGACCCGAATCGCCGCCGCCCTCGAAGGCAAAGTCATGCCGCCAGCCGGCATGCCTGCCCCCACCGAGGAAGAGCGCGCCGAAGCCGCCCGCTGGATCCATTCCCAGCTCTCCGCCTACGCCAAAAAGCACGATGGCGAACCGGGCCGCGTCACCGTCCGCCGCCTCACCTCCGGCGAATACGCCTACTCCCTCTACGACCTCACCGGCTACAACCTCGATACCGGAATCGACGCCTCCAGCGACTCCGTCGGCGGGGAAGGCTTCTCCAACTTCGGCGACGTGCAGTTCATGCAGGACGCCAACCTGGAACACTACCTCGCCGCTGCCAGGCTCGTGGCCGACCACGCCGTCATCGGCGCCGGCCCGCTCGACTTCTACTCCGATGGCGGCAAGACGGGCTTTGAATTCTCAGCGATAAACCGCGTCAAAGACATCTACACAAAGTACGGCTTCCGCACTGTTTCCGGCGAAGGCGGCTTCCCCTTCGGACTTGACAAATGGGGAACGGCCCTCTATACCGCCTGGGAATACGCCCATCGCGCCCAGCTCGGTGAAGCCACTGTAACCCTGAAAACGATGGCCGATCGGGAGAATATCGAGGTCCGCTTCGTCCAGCACATCCTTGAAGTCATGAACCGGCCCGGGCTTTTGTATCCCTCCTCGGAAATGGCGGAAAAGTGGCACAAGCTGCCGGCGCCCACTGCGGATATCAAAGCCTCTAAGGAAGCCGCGCGCGCCGCGGCCACTGTCCTTCAGAAGGACCTCACGACCTGGGCGAGCTGGTTCTTCGGACGCGGCGACGTAGCCTCCGGCGGAGCTGGCGATGAAAGCCCGCTTGTCTTCAACGATAAATCGCTCGCTGCGGATACCGTCCACCACTTCAACTTCGTCCGCCGTGCGGTCGCCGGTCGCGGCCCCGCGCCGCCTCCGGGTCCCGCCAGGGTTTATCTGAACGTCGCCAACGTGAATCCCACCGTCAAAGGCGAAGGCGCCATCATCTGGAAGAACGCGACCATCTCCTTCAACCCCGCCCCGGTAGTCCGAGGAGCGGCAGGAGCATCCGGCGCAGCCGGTGGCGCTGCCGCGATCCCGTCTGCGGTGGGCGCAGCCGGAGCCAGCGGCGGCGGTCGTGGACTTCGCGGCCGCGGGCCCGCAGCCCCGCGCCTCCCCCTCCGCTCCGTAATCAGCGCGGAAACTGCGAAGCGGTTGGACCTCGGCCACAGCCCGGACGGGAGCGCCATCGGCCCCGACGACTTCGCCTCCACCGGCTCCATCGATTTCGAACTCGTCACGCCTCCCAACACCACTACTTTCGACATCCAGGTCGATGCGGCGCTCGGAGCCGCTCGCGACCACGTCTATCGCATTACCATCGCCGACCGTCCCGATCCGAAGGGAATCCCCACGCGTGGAATTATCGGCGATCCCTCCAGCCCCGGCTTTAAAACCTTCAAAGCCGGCATCCTGCAGTACGCCCTCGAACTGCCGCCCAACGCCAACGGCCACCAGCCAACGCCCGCCGATAAAGACCCGGCGCCGGAACCTTTTGACCCCACATATAACGTCCCGGAGCACGACGATTTCATCAACTGGGTCAAGTACATTCGCGATGATAGTTTCGTCTGGAAATATCTGCTCAGCGACGAAAACCGCAAGCGTGTCGACGATGCATGGAACGACGTTTACGCCTCATTCCCGTATCACGACAATTACCTGCGCCTCCTCGCCCAGAAATTCCACTATGATCTCCAGGGAAAGAAAATGGGGGACATGAACCCCGCCGCGATGGCCGCACTACCTGCGGAAATGCGCGAGTATGTGACGCCTCTCCGCAAAGCCTGGGAAGGTATGGAGGCGGCGCAGGCTGCCGCCAGGCCCCGTCATATCGAAGACACGATTCACTTTGCAGCCGAGGCCTGGCGCCGACCGCTCACCGAAGCCGAAAAGCAGAGTCTACGTGCCTTCTACGCGAAAGCTCTCGCTGCCGATCCGGATCACGATCACGTCAAGGCGATCCGCGCAATGATCGCCCGCATCCTGGTAGCCCCACAGTTCCTGTATAAGGTGGAATACGCCTCACAACTCGCGGCCCCCCGTCCGCTGTCATCCTGGGAAATGGCCAGCCGACTCAGTTACTTCCTGTGGTCTTCCATCCCCGATGAAGAACTCCGGCGCGCGGCCGCTGCCGGTGAGCTCATCACCAGCGCCGGCCTTCAAAAGCAGGTGAAGCGTATGGTGGCCGATCCTAAAGCCCGCCGCATGTCCACCGAATTCTTCGGACAGTGGTTCGGCTTCTATCACTTCGATCAGTTCAAAGGCGTTGATACCAGCCGCTACCCCGAGTTCACCGAAGAAGTGCGGACGTCCATGTACGACCAGGCCGTCTCCTTCTTCGAATACATTGTCCGCAATGACCGTCCCGTGAGCGACATTCTCACCGCCGACTACGACTTCCTCAACGCGCCCCTCGTGAAGTACTACGGCATTAAGGCCGACGTGAAGTCCACCGGCCCGGTCGAAATGGTGAAAGGCGTCAGCGGCTTGAAGCGAGGCGGAGTCCTCCGCCTCGGCGCAGTCCTCACCACCACTTCTGCCCCGCTCCGTACCAGCCCGGTAAAGCGCGGCGACTGGGTGCTCCGCAGAATCCTCGGCACTCCAACGCCGCCCCCGCCCGCCGATGCCGGATCGATCCCATCTGATGACAAACTCTTCGGCGGACTCTCCGTGCGCGACCGCCTGGCCGTCCACAAGCGCAACGCCACCTGCGCTACCTGCCACACTCGCATCGATCCCCTAGGCTTCCCGCTCGAACATTACGACTCCACCGGGCGCTGGCGTGACAACTACGCCGACGGCAAACCAGTGGACGACACCGGCGAGCCCATCGGCAAGCCCAAAATTATGGGCGTTAGCGGCTTGCTCGACTACCTCGAAACTCAGCAGGACAAAGTCAGTCTTACCCTGACCCGCAAGCTGCTCGGCTACGCATTGGGCCGCACCGTGCAGGGTTCCGATCAGATGCTCGTTGACAAGATGGTGACTGCCGGTCCGAAGGCAAGCATCGGCAGCCTTGCCACGATGATCGTTACCAGCGGCCAGTTCCGCAATATCCAGGGAACCGACGCCCCCGCCAAAACCCAAAGCGCGTCCCTCTCAATCCCGAAGACTTCTGATAAGGTAGGTAAACCGTGAGCATATCTCCTGAACGCAGAGAACGTAATTTCGAACAGCAGAACTCCGCCAATCGCCAAAAGTCCCGCCGTCACTTTCTGAGAGGAACCGGCGTAGCGCTGGCGCTGCCCTGGCTCGAATCCCTCAACGTACTCAAAGCTCAGGACCTGCCCGCCAAAGCCGCCGCCGCAGCCGCCAGGCCCCCGGTCCGCTTCGCCACCGTTTACTTTTCGAACGGCGTACAGCCCGCCAACTGGTGGGCAAAAGGCGAAGGCAAAGATATGCAGTTCGGCCCCGCCGGTGCACCGCTCAACGGCTACGGCGCCGACCTCAACTTCATCCGCGGCGTCTACAACGAAGCCGCCTTCCGCGCTACCAGTCCTCACCTCGGCAAGTGTCCCAACATGCTCTCGGGCGCCCATGTCTCCATGGACCCCACCGTCATCAAAGTCGGCACCACCTTCGATCAGGTCATGGCTCAGCAGATCGGCAGCAACACGCTGATTCCCAGCCTCGCGCTCGGCATCGAACCCAACGAACTCCGGCTCGAAGACGGTCTCTCGATGATCTATGGCTCGGCCATTTCCTGGGCCTCGCCAACCAAGCCCCTCACCAAGGAAATCTACCCTGCTCGCGCCTTCGATCAACTCGTTGGCGACGGTGGTTCGCGTCGCCTCGACCGCAGTATTCTCGATGAGCTCAAAGGCGAAGCCAACTCGCTGCGGCCCAAACTAGGCGCGGGCGACAAGGTCAAGCTCAACGAATATCTGGAATCTGTGCGTGACATCGAAGTCCGCCTTGATCGTGCGGCCAAACAGGGCACGCTCGAAGGCTGGCGCCCCACCATCGACAAGCCCAACATGGCCCGTCCGGCGGACGAAATCCCCCAGGTCGTCCCCGACCACATGAAGCTCATGATGGATCTCGTTGTCCTCGCCTTCCAGATGGACAAGACCCGCATCGTGACCCTCATGCTCAACAACGATCTCTCGCAGATGAACATGAAGTTCCTCGACGGCGTCCAGGGCGCGCTGCACCTCGATCTCACCCACAACGGCCACGTTCCCGCCCTGGAGGCCATGTACCTGAAGACGAATCAGTACCACATGAAGGAGTACACCTACCTCCTCGACCGCCTCAGGTCCATCGACGAAGGCGGTATGTCGCTGCTCTACAACTCCATGATCATGATGATGTCCAGCCTCTTTGACGGCGATAAACACGGCGCCGATCAGATGCCGATCGTCCTGGCGGGCAAAGCCGGCGGGGCCATTAAGACCGGACGCATCCTCGACTATCTCGATAAAGGCGACAACAACCGCCGCGCCTGCAGCCTCTACCTCTCCATCATGGACAAGATGGGCGTACAGATGGATCGCTTCGGCGACTCCGATAAGCGTATCGCCGATCTTTAAGGGATGTTAGACAACGCCGTTATCATTGCCTACTTCCTGGTAGTGTTCGGGATAGGCATCTACTATTCTCGTCATCAGAAAGAAACCACGAACGACTACTTCCTCGCCGGCCATAGCATCGGCTGGTTCGCGGTAGGGGCGTCGCTGTTTTCGACGAACATCTCGAGCGAACACTTCATCGGACTAGCCGGCTCCGGAGCCAGCAGCGGACTGGCTGTCGGCTGCTATGAGTGGTCCGCCAGCTTTTGCCTCTTTATCCTCGGCTGGCTGTTCGTGCCGTACTACCTGAAGTCGAAGGTTTTCACGATGCCGGAGTTTCTCGAACGCCGTTTCGATTCGCGCTGCCGCTGGTATCTCACCGTGGTTTCGCTAATCGCCTACGTGTTCACAAAGATTTCGGTACACCTGTTCGCGGGGGCGATTCTGATGCGCTCCGTGCTCGGCTGGGATTACCTCACTACGTCGATCATCCTGGTCGTTGCCACCGGAATTTACACCATCACCGGCGGGCTCAAGGCCGTCATCTACACCGACCTCTTTCAATCCTTCGTCCTGATCACCGGCGCGGTGGTCCTGAGCGCCGCCGGGCTCTATCACGTCGGCGGATTCGCCGGACTTCGCGCCGCGCTGCCACCCGACTACTTCCATATGATTAAGCCGGCCAGCGACCCGGTCTATCCGTGGGTTGGCACGCTTTTCGGAACCATGATCCTGGGTATCTGGTACTGGTGTACGGATCAGTCGATCGTGCAAAAGACACTCAGCGCAAAGGACCTCGAAAACGCGCGAAAGGGTTCGTTTTTCTGTGCCACGCTGAAGATTCTGCCGGTCTTCATTCTTGTGCTGCCCGGCCTGATCGCAAAGGCGCTGTACCCGACGATCGTCAACGGCGACAACGCCTATCCCACGCTCGTCCTGCGCCTGCTCCCGAAGGGCCTCGTTGGCCTGATGGTGGCCGCTCTCCTGGCCGCGCTGATGTCGGCGATGAGTTCGGTCCTCAACTCCTGCTCCACGCTGATCACGATGGATATCTTCCGCAAGACCCATCCCAACGCCAGCGAAAAGCGCCTCGTCTATGTGGGCCGCATCGCGACCGGCGGCATCGTAATCGTCAGCATCCTCTGGGTGCCGCTGATCAAGTACCTGAGCAACGAGATTTACCAATATCTGCAAAGCGTTCAGGCCTACATCGGCGCGCCCATCACCGCAACCTTCCTGACTGGTGTCCTCTGGAAGCGAGCCACATCAAGGGCGGCTTTCACCACCTTGATCACCGGCGGCCTGCTGGGTGCGGCACGTTTCGTAATGGACGTCATGCACGACGCCTTCAAAATGGACCTCGGCATCTGGAACGCGCTCGTGAAGTTCAGTTTCCTCAACTACAGCGTGCTGGTTTTCCTCTTCTGCGTCCTGCTGATCGTGGTGATGAGTCTGTTAGAACCGCAGCGCAGCGCCGCCGCCGAACAACAGCTGACCATGAGCTGGGGCGGAGACGGCAAGCGCGTCTTCGACCGCATCGACGTAGCCTGGACCGGGCTCGTAGCGACGTTCATAGTAGGCCTCTGGGTCCACTTCAGCTAATCACAGCGATTTGCGCCAGCGCTTTCAATAACATACCGCTCCGGCTCTCTCGCGCCATGCTTCAATGCAGTCGTGGCTGCCTCAACCTACCAAAAAAACAGCCGTCTGAGCCCAAAGATTCGGCAGCCACGAAACCGTCCGGGCGCCGGAAAGAAAGAACCGTCGCTCAATCGGAAACCCGCTCTTCCGGCACAAGTCCTCAAAATCGTTGATCGAGAGGAAATGAATATTTGGCGAGTCATACCAGTCGTACGGAAACAAATCCGTCTTGGGAGCCTGTCCGCTGAACAGCATCGCCCGGCGTACGCTCCAGTGCCCGAAATTCGGAAACGACACGATGGCCTTTCGCCCCACGCGCAGCATCTCCGTCAGCACCTGCAGCGGCGCGCGAGTCTCCTGCAGAGTCTGGCTGAGAATCACATAATCGAAGGCCTTATCGGGATAGTCGGCCAGCCCCTCATCGATATCGCCCTGATAAGCCGACACCCCGCGGGCGATCGCCTTACGGACATTAGCTGCCTCAATCTCCACGCCGCGAGCCAGGACCTTCTTATGACCAGCCAGCCACGAAAGCAGCAAGCCTTCCCCGCAGCCAAGATCGAGCACGCGCGTACCAGGCTGAATGATCTCGGCGATGATCTTGAAATCGGGCCGCGACTCCAGCGAAGCACTCGGGTTCATAGCGCCGACTCCGCGCGCGCGGTGCTCTCCAGAAATCCGCGCACCAGATCGGTCTGCTCCGCCACATCCACGAGAAACGCATCATGACCGTAGTTCGATTGCAGATCGCAGTACGCCACGTCGCCATTAATTCGTCGCAGCACGCGCACAATCTCCTGCGACTGATAACTCGGATACAGCCAGTCCGAAGTGAAGCTGATCACCAGAAACCGCGTGTCCACCGATCGGAACGCATCCACCAGATGCCCGGTGCCATTGGTCAGATCGAAGTAGTCGATGGCCTTCGTGATGTAGAGATACGAGTTGGCATCGAAGCGCGAAACGAACTGATTGCCGCGATAGCGCAGATAGCTTTCGACTTCGAAATCCACGCCAAAATCGAACCCAAACTTCTCCTTCTCGCGAAGCCTGCGGCCGAACTTCTCACGCATCGACTCATCGCTCATGTACGTAATGTGCCCTACCATGCGCGCCACCGAAAGCCCGCGCGCCGGCGGCTTCGACTCATAGTAGTCGCCGTCCGCCCAGTCGGGGTCGGCCATAATCGCCTGCCTGCCCACCTCATTAAACGCAATCTGCTGCGCGCTGTGACGCCACGTGGTCGCAATCGGAATCACGGACCGCACCATATCGGGATAACTGACCGCCCACTCGAGCGCCTGCATTCCGCCCATCGATCCACCGGCCGCGCACAGCAAACGCCTGATGCCGAGCGAATCCACCAGCATTTTCTGCAGCCGCACCATATCCCGAATCGTGATGACCGGAAAGCTCATCGCATAAGCCTTCCCGTTAGCCGGGTTAATCGAACCCGGACCACTTGTGCCCTGGCATCCACCCAGCACATTGCTGCAGATGATGAAGTAACGGTCGGTGTCGAACGCCTTGCCTGGCCCGATCATGTTGTCCCACCAGCCCGGCTTGCCCTCATGGCTGACGCCCGCCGCATGAGCGTCCCCGGTGAATGCATGGCCAATCAGAATCGCATTGCTGCCGGCGGCGTTGAGCGCGCCGTACGTTTCGTAAGCGATCTGAACGGGCGAAAGCGTCGCCCCGCAATCGAGAGCAATGCTGTCGAAGCGGGCGATTTGAGTCTCTACCACCATCGTGAGCAACCTCATGTTAACAGGGGACGCGGAATAGACTGGAGCTTGAAAGTCTCTGCGCGCCAATCGATTGCCCTGGCCCTCGCGGCCCTTCACCTGATGGCTGCAGAGCCAGCCTGGCGCGCGGCCGTCCCCGGCTACCATTACCAGTTTCCCCGCGATCACTTCGAGCATCAAGACTTCCGCACCGAGTGGTGGTATTACACGGGTAACGTGTCGGACACGAAGGGTAAACGGTTCGGTTTTGAGCTTGTTTTCTTCCGGCAGGGCCAGAATCGCAACGTCCGGAATCCCTCAGCGTGGGCGGTCAAAGACCTGTATCTCGCGCACGCTGCGCTCACCGATATTGACGGCAGGCATTTCTGGTACTTCGAGCGCCCGAATCGCGAAGGGCCGGGTATTGCCGGTGCATCGTTTGAGAAGCAGCGCATCTGGAACGGCAACTGGCAGGCAGTCTGGAATGGCGATGCGCAGACATTGGATGCCGTGACGACTGCATTTCGCTTTCACCTTGATCTCAGACCACTGAAGCCGTATGTTATCAACGGTGAGGACGGCCTGAGTCGCAAGGCCGAAGGCGAAGGACACGCCTCATATTACGTGTCGTTTCCGAGGCTCGCAGCCACGGGAACGATCACAACCGCCGATGGTCCGCACAGCGTCACCGGTCAGGCATGGATGGATCATGAATGGTTCACCGAGCAGCTCGCCTCCGAACAAACCGGATGGGACTGGTTCAGCATCCAGCTCGACGACAATACCGAACTGATGCTCTTCGACCTCCGCCACGCCGATGGCTCAATCGACGCGAACTCCTCCGGCACATACATCGACGCGCGGGGCCGCGCGCATCATCTGAAGCGAACCGACTTCTCGCTCGAACCAATAGCGAAGTGGGGACCATATCCAACACAATGGCGAATCCGTGTGCCTTCGCTCTCGCTCGATCTGCAATGCGAAGCGGCACTTGAGAATCAGGAGTTGAGCGGATCGAACGGACCCAGCTACTGGGAGGGCGCTGTGACCTACTCCGGAACACAGCAGGGCAAAGGCTATCTCGAAATGACCGGCTACAAAGGGCCGGTTCATTTCTGAGCGTGCAAGAATAGGTATCCAATCATGCACCTCGACTGGTTCCCGCTCTGGCTGAGTCTTGAGGTCGCCACTGCCGCCACCGTGATTTCGCTCGCACTCGGCCTGGTGATCGCCTGGCTGCTTGCAAACCGCGACTTCCGGGGCAGGGAAGCGATCGACGCGGTGGCTACGCTTCCGCTCGCACTGCCGCCAACAGTGCTTGGCTACTACCTTCTTGTCGTGATCGGCCGCTCCAGCTGGATCGGCGAAGCGTGGGAATCGCTGACGGGATCGCCGCTCGTCTTTACGTGGAAGGCCGCGGTGATCGCGTCCACTCTGCACGCGATCCCGCTGCTGATCAAGTCGTCGCGCGCGGCGCTGGAGTCGGTGGATCTTGCCTGCGAACGAGCCGCAAGAAGCCTTGGGGCAAGTGAGTGGCGTTTGTTCTGGCGTGTGAGCCTGCCACTGGCAAGGCGTCCGATTGCGGCAGCAACCGTGCTTGCGTTCGCCCGTTCGCTCGGCGACTTCGGTGCAACGCTGATGATCGCGGGCGATATCCCTGGCCGCACACGAACCGCCGCAATCGCCATCTACGATGCGGTGGAGTCTGGCGACACAACAGCCGCACGCGCACTCGTACTTGCAATCTCCGTACTGATTGCGGGAGTGGTCCTGATCGCCAACAGACTTGAACAACGGCGGGTGACTCGCTGACATGCTTCGCGTCAACATCACGAAGAGCTTTCCGGCGGGTGCGGAATCGGAAGCATTCGCGCTGCAGGTGGACTTCGAGGCGGAAGCGGGAGTGACAGTGCTCTACGGGCCGAGCGGCTCCGGCAAGACGCTTACGCTCGATATCGTCGCGGGCTTCGTAAATGCAAACGAGGGGAGGATTCTCCTGAACGACCGTATCCTCTATGACTCGGGATCGAACGTTCATCTGCCGCCGCGCGAAAGGCAATGCGGCTACGTGTTTCAGAGCTATGCCCTGTTTCCGCACATGACGGTGCGGGCGAACCTGGAGTTTGCCGCCGCGAAGTTACCCCGCCTGGAGCGACATCGCCGCATCGCCGAGCTCGTGGAGCGCTTCCATCTCACCGGGCTGGCTGGCCGCCTGCCGAAGGAGCTTTCCGGGGGGCAGAAGCAGCGCGCCTCCATCGCGCGGGCACTCATCGCAAGCCCGCAGGCTTTGCTTCTCGATGAGCCGGCGTCAGGGCTCGACGCCGGCCTGCGTGCTGAACTTCATGACGCAATCCGCGAGCTCCGTCAGACATTGACCGTGCCAATTCTTTTGGTCACACATAATCCGGAAGAGTGCTTTGCGCTTGCCGATCAGGTATTGATTTACCGCGAAGGTTCGATCGAGCATTCCGGCTCACCGCGGGGACTTCTGGCCAACCCTGGCACGGTTACGGCGGCGAGGCTCCTCGGCGGGTTCAACATCTACGAGGCGGAAGTGATCTCGCTCGATCCTTCGCGCCAGAGCAGCCGGCTTCGCCTGCTTGAAACCGAGATTGAGGGCCCGCATCTGCGTGGCTGCTTCCGCGGCGATCGCGTGAACTTTGCCATACGTTCGGAAGAACTGAAAATCGCTACGCGCCCTGGTCCGAATCGGGTTCGTTCCGACGTGAGGCAGGTGACCGAACGAACCCAATCCATCCAGATCGATTTCGGGAGCCAGCTAATCGTCGATGTATCACGCGCCGAATGGGACACGCTTCGGGACGAAGGGCCGCGCAATGGCTGGTGGATCGAACTGGCCTCGGCCTCGCTGCGTCAGCTTAAAGCGTCTTCAGGTAGTTAAAGCTCTTGCGCAGACTATCGAGCGGATCGCCCGGCGTCTGATCCTGCTCCACGATGTAGTGCTTCACTCCCGCGCCAGGAGCGGCTTTAAGAATGGCTTTGAAATCGATCACGCCGCTGCCGACTTCCTGAAACGCATCGGCCGCAATCTGCTCGGTGAACTGATGAGGCGCATCCTTCGCCTTGTCCTTGAGGTGCAGCAGAGCTACGCGGCCCTTCCACTTCTTGAGCATCTCCACCGGATCCTGGCCGGCAACGCTGAGCCAGAACACGTCAAGCTCCATGGAGACGAGCTTCGGATCGAGACGCTCGAAATAGATGTCGATGGCCCGCGGATGCCCGGCGAATTCGAAGGCGTGGTTGTGATATGCAAAGTGCATGCCGGCCTTCTGGCAGAGCTCGCCCGCGTGAGTCATGCGGTCTGCCGTGCGGCGATAGAAGTCGTCGCCATCGCCGCGCGCATTGGGCGCGATGTAGGCCAGGGTGAAGTATTGAAGGCCGAGATCGCGCACGCTGGCAATCGCGTCTTCCAGCTTCATCGGTTTGATGTCGGGATACTGCTCCCACATCTGTGTGATGAGCGGAGTTTCGATGTGGCAGGAAACGGGCTTGAGTCCATACTTCTTCAATTTGGGCTGAATCTGGATCAGATCGGCGCGACCGCCTTCCACTTCCGTGTATCCGATGTCGGCGATGGTCTTGAGGACGTGGTCGGTGTCTTTGAGCAGCGTGTTACGTACCGTATAGAGCTGCGCGCCGAGCGGACGGGGCGGGGCGGCGGAGACGAGAGAAGACGCGGCGAGCGCCGCCGTGCCGGCCAGCAGGTCGCGACGGGAGGGAAGTAGGTTCGACATCGCCTTACAGATTATCAGGATTCCCGGCGTTGAGAGAATAGGAGTGCCATGCCTGCAATTACCGCTTCCGAACTTGCCGCGCGACTGGGTCTGCGTCTGCGGGGTAGCGCCAACCGGCAGATCGATGGAGCGGCGTCACTTGACGATGCGGGACCGGATGACCTCACGTTCATTGTTTCGCCGAAGTACTTCGAGGCGGGACTGGAGTCGAAGGCGGGTTGCTTCATTGCGCCGCCCGACTTCCCGGCGGGGAGTGAGTGTACGGTGCTCGAATCTTCGCAGCCAAGAGCACATTTCGCTCAAGCGCTGACATTGCTCTATCCTGCACCGGCGGCGCGCTCAGGTGTGCATGGGACGGCCGTGGTGCATCCTTCCGCGGCAGTTGATCCGACTGCCGAGATTGGACCTCTGGTTGCGATTGGAAGCGGCGCGACGATTGGCGCGCGGGTGAAGATCGGGGCGTCATGCTCGGTCGGAAATGGATCGATTGTGGGCGATGGCAGCGTACTGCATGCGCATGTTTCGGTGTATGACCATGTCTCGATTGGAGAGCGCGCCATCATCCACTCAGGCGCGGTGATTGGCGCGGATGGGTTTGGATTTGAATTGGTGGGTGCAGGATTTCGGAAGGTGCCCCAGGTGGGACGAGTAAATATCGGCGATGACGTGGAGATCGGAGCGAACACCTGCATCGATCGCGCGGCGCTGGGTCAGACTGTTGTCGGCGATGGAACGAAGATCGATAATCAGGTGCACATCGGACATAACTGCCGCATCGGGAATCACGTGCTGATCGTGGCCCAGGCCGGGCTCGCGGGTGGAGTTATCGTAGGCGACTATGCGGTGATCGGCGGGCAGGTAGGGATCGGCGATAAGGCGCGCATCGAATCGAAGGCAGTTATCGGATCGGGCGCGGGAATTCTGTCATCGAAGATCGTGCGGGCCGGAGAGCCTGTATGGGGAACGCCGGCCCGTCCGCTGCGGCAGTATCTGAAGCAGCTTGCGACGCTAGCTCGTTTGGGCAAGAAAAAGGAGAGCGGCGATGCGAGCCATTGAGATCGTGAAGCCGGGAGGACCGGAGGTGCTGCAACTCACCGACCGGCCGATGCCGAAGCCGGGGGAAGGCGAAGTCCTGATCCGGGTGGCCGCGTCCGGTGTGAACAGGCCCGACGTGATGCAGCGTCAGGGCCATTACCCGCCGCCTCCGGGTGCTTCGGACATACCTGGGCTTGAGGTTTCGGGCACGATCATGGAAGGCGATTTCTCGGGAGACAATCCGTTCGGGCTGGCCGCGGGCGATGCGGCGTGCGCTCTGCTGACCGGCGGGGGATACGCGGAATACGCGGTTGCTCCCCTGGGCCAATGCCTGCCCGTGCCGAAGAATGTCACGACCATGGACGCCGCCGCATTTCCGGAGAATTACTTCACCGTGTGGAGCAATGTCTTCGATCGGGGCCGCCTGACTTCCGGCGAGATGCTGCTGGTGCAGGGGGGATCGAGTGGCATCGGTGTAACTGCCATCCAGATCTCCCATGCGCTTGGACACACGGTATTTGCTACCGCCGGAAGCGATGAGAAATGCGCCGCCATCGAGCGGATTGGCGCCCTGGCCATCAACTACCGGACTTCGGATTTCGCGGAGCGCGTCCTCACGCTGACCGGCGGGAGAGGTGTGGACGTAGTGCTGGACATGGTGGGCGGCGACTACGTGCCGCGCGAGCTCGATGTGCTGGCGGATGATGGCCGCCTGGTTATGATCGCGGGTCTTGGCGGAGGGCAAAGCACGATCGACCTGTGGAAGGTGATGCGGAAGCGCCTCACGCTGACCGGTTCGACCCTGAGGGTTCGCTCGGTCGGCTTTAAGTCGGCCATCGCGCGCCGGCTCCATCAGGCCGTGTGGCCACTGATCGAGCGAGGCAGGATTGTTCCCGTGATCGCCCGTACCTTTCCCGCTGCCGCGGCGTCGCAGGCGCATGCGCTCATGGAAAGCAGTACCCATGTGGGCAAGATTCTGCTGACCTGGTGAACGACGTGCAGTGCCGTGAGCATGGCACAAAAAGTCGCGGAGCTGATGTGGGAGACGCTGGCAAACGCCGGGGTCTCCCGTTGTTACGGCATCGTTGGCGACGCCCTGAATCCGGTGATCGATGCGTTGCGGCGCAGCGGAAAGATCGACTTCATTCACGTTCGCCACGAGGAGTATGGCGTATTCGCTGCCGTTGCCGATGCCTATCTCAGCGGTAAGCCGGTCGCGGTCTGTGGAACGGCGGGGCCGGGCGTCGCGCACCTGATCAACGGACTGCTGGATGCGCGAAAGGAAGGCGTGCCCATTATCGTTATTGCGGGTGACGTGGAGACTTCGCTCTTCGATACCGGCGCCGTGCAGGAGTTGAACCCCTATAAGTTTTTCGATACCGCGGCGCTGTATGTGGGTCGCGTTGTGAATGCCGAGCAGGCCAGGCCCGTATTTACGACCGCGATATTGACGGCGGTGGCGGACCGCGGGCCGGTTGTGATTTCGATCCCTGGCAATGTGGCATCGGAGTCCGCGCCCGATGTCGCTGCTGAGATTTCCATTCCCGCGCCGCCGTTACTCCGGCCTGCCGCAGAAGACCTGGACAAACTCGTTCGAATGATTGAGGGGGCCGACAGGATTGCCATCTTCGGCGGCGAAGGATGCCGCGACGCTCGCGAAGAGGTCCTGGAGTTGGCCAGCCGCCTGCAGGCGCCGGTTGGGTACACATTTCGCGGCAAGCAGTGGCTGGAGTACGACAATCCTTATGCCGTGGGAATGACAGGTCTGCTCGGATACGGTGGTGCATACAAGGCCATTCACAAGGCCGACTTGCTGCTGTTGCTGGGGACTGACTTTCCCTATGTTGAGTTCCTGCCCGGCAAGTCCGTCAGGAAAGTGCAGATCGATCGCGACGCGAAGCGGCTTGGGCGACGGACCGCCGTCGATCTGGGGATGGTTGGCGACATCAAAGAAACGCTGCGGGCCTTGCTCACGAGAGTGCGTGCTCGCAGCGACAGCAGCTTTATCGACGATCATCTGGCAGAGACTCGCGACTTTGAGAAGCAACTGCGGCACTATGTGGAGAAGGGGCCTGGAATTAAGCCCATTCGTCCGGAGTATCTGGCGGCCGCGCTCAGCGAACTGGCCGACGAAGACGCGCTGTTCTTCGCAGACACGGGCACCGCGTGCATTTGGCTTTCGCGTTATCTGAAGTGCGGGCCGGAACGCCGGATTTTCGGATCGTTCGCGTGGGGGTCGATGGCGAATGCCGCGCCCAATGCATTCGGCGGACAGATGGCATTTCCCGGAAGGCAGACGATCGCCGTCTG
This sequence comes from Acidobacteriota bacterium, assembly GCA_048498815.1. Classification (GTDB taxonomy): domain Bacteria; phylum Acidobacteriota; class Terriglobia; order Bryobacterales; family Bryobacteraceae; genus BOG-234. The sequence goes on from JBEHXG010000009.1 coordinate 118,434, forward strand.
CGGTGATGGCGGGTTCACGATGCTGGGCCTCGGTGATCTGCTGACTCAGGTGCAGCGTAAAGCACCCGTAGTGCAAATCGTGCTCAATAATGAGTCCCTGGATTTCGTGAAGATCGAGATGCAGGAGGCGGGCCTAAAGCCATTCGGGGTAGACTTCGCGAATCCGAATTTCGCTCGCGTGGCGGAAGCGATGGGTGCGCGAGGAATCCGCGTGGAAGAGCCGGGCGACTTACGGGAAGCGCTGACCGAAGCACTGGCCCATAGAAACGGGCCGGTGGTTCTGGACGTTGTAGTCGATCCTTATGCGCTTGCGCTGCCTTCGCATGTGCCATTCCACGTAGCGCAGGGGTTCACACTCAGCATGGCGAAGCAGGTTCTCGGCGGTAAGATGGACTCGGTGATCCAGACCATCGAAAGCAACACCGGGATTATTTGAACTACTTCCAGTAGGCGGGCAGGCCCGGCTTCGTATCGCGTACGATTTCACGTATTGCAGTTCGGTCCGCCGCCGAAATCTTCTTGTATCGGTCGCCGGGATTATCGGACGTCAGTACGTCGTAGAGCTTGCGATAAACGCGTTCGCGCGCCCAGTCCGGCAGGTGATCGAACGCTTCGCTGTAGATCATGTAGCTGCAGGGATAACGGAACATGCGGGTCTTCAGATCGAAATCGCGCAAGGACCGGCCCTGTTTGTCGCGTGGCCCGCGTTCTGCAAAGGTCTTCGTGAAGGTGGACGAGCCGGAGACGGGTTCTGTCAGGGCGGCTTCGTCAGCGAACAGCATGTACGCGACGAGTTCGTCGATATCCGCGTTGAGCTTGTCGGTGGCTGTGGGATCGACGCGGGTTTCCCAGCCGGTTCGGATGATCAGATTCGTCATGCGGGTCTGGTGTTCGAGCACCATGAGCGCAACGACGTCGCTGTTCATCGACATGTAGCCCTCGGGACTGAAGCGGCCAGTCAGGCTGGCGAGGTTCATCGCGTTGGTGCGGTCGAACTCAGTGGGACTATCGGGATCGCGCACGACGGCGTTGCCGCGATGAGTCTGCTTGCCGGTGTTGCCGGTTACGTACCACCCGCCCCATCGGTCGGAGATCGGAATGCGGTGATCGATGGCGGTGAAACCGGAGTGGAAGATAGGTGAGCCATCGGGGCCGGGGAATGAAGAACCCACTTCGAGACCGGGAACGCCGAGGGTGGCGGGGCCCTGGTGGCATTGAAGGCAGACATCGCGACGCAGGAAGGCTGGTTTGGCGGATTGATCGACGCTAAGCGTGTAAAAGACCACGCCAAGTGTGGGATCGAGCGCTGCCAATTCGAGCACCTCGCCGTTGTGGACGGAGCCGACTGAAACCGTGTCATTGAAGAAGATCGCGCGTGGCGCCCGCGGATTGATGAGCGGCGCCTGGAAGCTGGTCTTCGAGAATACGAGCATCTGCGAGTCAGGGTTAATATCGAGGTTCTTCAAAAGGCTGGGAAGGTAACCGAGGCGGCTAGGCGACCAGGTCAGTTTGGCTTCGCCTTTATCCAGCTTGCGCGCCAGGCGAGCGATGGGGTCGTCGGCTGCGGACTTGAAGTAGTTGATGGCAGGGGCATCCGGCGGGATGCGGAGTTCGACGTCGATGGCGGCGAATGCGCCCGCAGCTGCCAGGACGAGCGGGGTCCAGCGGAGGAGGCCCTTCATACCTACATTTTACGCCTCGGGTTTGAGCCGCATTAAAATTAGGTTGCAAGTAAGTCAGTATTTACTTACAATGGATTTTGGCTGTAAGTTCCAATACACCTCGCATGGCGGCGAGCGACCGGCGGCAGCAGTTAATTGCGATTGCGATTGACCTGTTTTCGCGGAAGGGCTTCGGGGGCACAACCACCAAGGAGATTGCGGCGGCTGCAGGTGTAACCGAGGCAATCATCTTTCGGCACTTCGCGACGAAGCAGGACCTTTATAAGGCGATCCTCGACAGCCGCTGCGAGGCGCCGGATGCGCAGGCCTGGCTTTCCGAAATTAAGCAGTACATGGACGCGAACGACGACGAGGGTTTGTTTCGCTTCATGATTACGCGGATCATCGAGGGCAGTCGTCGTGATCCCGCATTCGAGCGCCTGATGATTCATGCGGCGCTGGAGGGCAATGAGCTCGCAATCATGCATCGCGATCAGTTCAAGATGCCTATCGGCGCGCAACTGATCGAATATGTGATGCGGCGGCAGCGCGAGGGCGCAATCTGCGCGAACGATCCGAAGGCCGTGATTTTCGCGGTCGCCGGCATTGCGTTCTACTACGCGCACCAGAAGTACCTGCACCAGGCGGTGATGTTTCCGATGTCGGATGAAGCCGCGATTGAATCGTTTCTTGAAATTCTGATGAGGGGTCTAAGAACAAGATGAAGTCCGTCTTTCTGCGTTTTTCTTATTTGCCTGGAGTGTTGCTGCTGACGGCGTGCGGTTCGAAACCGGCGGCTGAGGTGAAGACAGCCGCAGCGCCTGTTACGGTTGCCACCGCGAAAGCTGTGGCGCGGCAGGTGCCGGCCGATTTTGAGGAGACCGGGAGCTTCATCGCGGAGGAGAGTTCACTAATTGCTCCGGTAGCCCCGGGGCGTGTGCTGAATACTCCGGTGAATGTCGGCGCGTGGGTAAACAAGGGCGATATCGTCTGCGAACTCGATCCGCGCGATGCGCAGTTGCGGCTCGATCAGGCGAAGGCGCAGTTGCAGGAAGCGACGGCGAATGTGCGGCAGATGCAGTCGCGTATCGGCTGGACTGGCGGCACGTTCGATCCGGACAAAGTTCCGGAAGTTGCGGCGGCTCATGCGACGTATCAGCTGGCACAAGCGAATGCGCGTCTGGCGGCCGCGGATGCGCAGCGTTACGTAAATCTGGCGGTTACCGGCGACGTATCGCAGAGTGCGCTGCAACGCGCGCGTACACAGCAGGAAACCGCGGATGCGCAGGTGAATGCGGCGCGTCAGCAGTATGAAGCTGCGTCGAATGCGGCGCGGCAGAGTTCCGAAATGGTTTCGACTTCGCTTGCGACGCTTGACAGTGTGAAGGCGCAGGTGGCGCAGGCGGAGAAGGCGCTCGCGGACACGAAGATTCGCGCGCCGTTCGATGGTTACATCACGGCGCGTCCTGTGGCTGCGGGCGAGTATGTGGCGCTGGCGGATAAGATTGCGACGATCGTGCGGATCGGGACGGTGAAGCTCGATCTTCAGACGCCGGAGCAGCGCGCGGCCTTGGCGCACGTGGGCGACAAGGTGGTAGCTCGCGTGGCGGCGTTTCCCGGGCGCGATTTTCAGGGACGCGTGATTGCGGTGAATGCGTCGGTCGATCCGAATTCGCGGGCGTTCATTCTGGAAGCTGCATTTGAGAACAAGGACAGCGCACTGAAGCCTGGCATGTTCGCGAC
>JBEHXG010000010.1:0-120450 GCA_048498815.1 Acidobacteriota bacterium
GGCCAAACCCGCATAGATGCCTTCGTGGATCGAATCCGAACCGAGTGACGGACCCACCACGCGTTCGTTGATCGTCTCAATCCCCGCAGGCAGCGCGCCCGTGCGCAGCACAAGCGCCAGATCGCTCGACTCCTGCTCGCTCGATAGTCCGTTAATCCGTCCCTGATCGCTGATTGCGTTCTGAATCACCGCCACGCTGCGAATCTGATTGTCCATCAGGATCGCCAGATTGTTGCCGATGTTGGCGCCGGTAAACTTCGAGAACCGGTCGCCGCCGTTCTGCGACAGCGTGAAGCTCGTCTCCCAGCGGCCCGGAGTATCCGGATCGGTCGCCGCGCGCGCGTTGCGCACATCCTGCCCGCTAATGACGGGAGCGCGATTCACCAGGTACCAGCCGTGCCCCGGCCACTCATCCAGTTCCGTCCCGATCGGCAGAATGCCGCCCTTTGCCGAAAGCGCCGCATCCTTCGTCTGGAACGGCCCTTCCTTCTCGGCAACGATCTTCAGCTGAGCCGTCTGTCCAATCAGATCTTTAACACGCGCCGGATCGTCTACACCCGGCAGCTCCACCAGGATTTCCGCATCCGCCGCCGGATCGCCGTGCGCCTGCACCGTCGGCTCTGTGAGACCAATGCCTTCAACGCGCTTCTGAATCGTCGCCAGCGACTGCGTCACCGTATCGCGCTTCAGCGCCAGCAGAGCTTCCTTCTTCATCGTCATGAAGTAGTCGGTGTTGTTCACCGGCGTCAGCACCCACTCCGGAGCCTTATCTGCCACCATGCTGCGGAACGCCGACGTCTTCGTCTGATCCACGCCGCGAATATTGATCTGGATCGAATCCGTCTCTTTCAGCGTCTTCGGATCGTTCCGGTCGAACTCATTCACGATGAGGTTGCGCGTCCGCGCTTCGGCGCGCAGCGTCTCAATCATCCCGTCGGCCACCGCCTTCGCGGCATCCTGCACATGAACCTGCAGCACCAGATGCTGCCCACCGCTGAGGTCCAGCCCCAGATGGATGCGTTTCTGCGCGTTAGCCTCGGCCTGTTTGAGTGAAGTCGGGAAACCGATTACGCCGAATACACAGGCGAGCACGGTGGCCGCGATCACACCCGTCTTAATCATCAGATTGCGTTGCATCAAAGTTCTTTCTTTTAACGAATAAATATACCGGCGCACCGGGCGCCGGAATTCCTGCGGCCGCTCTACTTCTGAGCGTCCGGATCAACCACCGTTCCAACCGCCGAACGAGCGAACTCGAGCTTCAGGTTGTCCGGCTTGACCCTTAATACTATCCTGTCCTCGCTGACCGAAACGATTGTACCCACAATTCCGCCGCTCGTGGTGACCACGTCCCCGTTCTTGAGGTTCTTCAGCATCTCCGCCTGTCTCTTTTTCTGCCGCTGCATCGGCATGAATAAGAGGAAGTAGAAAACTACCGCAATGAGCACATAGGGCGCAAACAGTGCGATCGGATTACCGGCAGGTTGCTGCTGTTGCAATAAAAAGGCGTAAAGCACGATAGAGAGGATCCCGTTTTCCGCGGAGTTGGGCGAAAGCGGAGTTACCCCTCATTCAGGCGTTCGCTCCGCTCGCGAACCGCCTTCAGGTACCCGGGGAACCGGCCCAATAGGATAGACTGCCTGATCTCCCCCATGATGTCAAGGTAACGGCGTATATTGTGTCGCGTCGCCAGAGACCCGAAAAGCATCTCTCCCGCCTGAAAAAGATGACGCAGATATGCCCTCGAATGGGTCCTGCACGTATAGCAGCTGCAGTTCGGATCGAGCGGCCCGGCATCTTCTTTATAGCGGGCATGTTTTATCGAAACCCGGCCCTCGGACGTAAACAGCGAACCATTCCGCGCATTCCGCGTCGGCAGCACGCAATCCATCATGTCGATCCCGCGCGCCACATACTCCGGCAGTTCGTCCGGCATCCCCACACCCATCGCGTATCGGGGACGATCTTTCGGAAGAAGCGGCTCGCTGGCCTCCACCATCTCCAGGCTCAGCGGTCTCGGCTCTCCCACAGATAGCCCGCCGAGCGCGTACCCGTCGGCGTCCAGTTCCATCAGCCGTTCCGTACACTCCCGCCGCAGATCGGGAAACATCGATCCCTGCACAATCGGAAATAAAGCCTGGCGCTCCGGCCAGGTCTCCATCCGCTGCCGGTAGTGCGCAAACGCTTCGCCCGCCCAGCGGATCGTCCGGTTCATGGAAGCCTTCGCCGCCTCATGACTGACCGGATATGGCGGACATTCATCCAGCACCATCATGACGTCGCTGCCGAGCGCCATTTGAACATCTACCGTCGACGCCGGCGTGAACTTATGCGTATCGCCGTTCAGATGGGACTGGAAGACGACGCCGGCCTCCGTGATGCGCCGCAGGCCGGACAGACTAAACACCTGAAAGCCGCCGGAATCCGTGAGGATCGCGCCGGGCCACGCCATGAACTGATGCAGCCCGCCGAGACGCCGAATCAGTTCATGTCCGGGCCGCAGATACAGATGATAAGTATTTCCGAGAATGATGGGAGCCTGCAGGTCCTCGCGCAGATCGCGCTGGGTCAGGCCCTTAACCGTGCCCTGCGTACCCACCGGCATGAAGACAGGCGTGGGAATATCGCCATGCGCCGTGTGCAGAATGCCCGCGCGCGCGCGCGTCTCCGGGCACTCCGCCAGTAATTCAAACGTTACCTGCCGACCGCTGGACACCGACCCAGCTTACCTAGAACGGCACGTCGTCGTCAGTAATTCCCTGCCCGTAATCGTCATTCTGAGGCACCGGAGCCTGCCGTCCACCACCGCCCTGCGCGCTGCGCGGCATCGATACCGGACGCGACTGCGAATACTCGTCGTCGCCCCGTCCACCGCCGCCACCCTCGCCACCGCGGCCGCCCAGCAGAATCACATCTTCCGCCACAACTTCGGTGGCATAAACCTTCTTGCCATCTTTATCGTCGTAGCTGCGCGTGTGGATGCGCCCTTCCACATAAACCTGCTTACCCTTCGTCAGGTAGTTCGAAAGATTTTCCGCCTGCCACAGAGTGACGTTTGTCCAGTCTGTTTCTTCTTTCCACTCGCCCGATTGCTTGTCTTTCCAGCGCCGGCTGGTGGCCACCGAAAACCGCGTGACCGCCGTTCCCCCAGGCGTGAATTTCGTTTCCGCATCCCGGCCCAGATGCCCCACCAGAATGACTTTGTTGACGCTGCGCGATGCCATATACCCCAGTACAGTAACACACTGAAAACCCTATTTCGCTACCGGGTCCGATCCGGCAAATCGACCCGCCAGAATCCCGACGATCAAACTAAAACGGCTGAGCCGCGCTCCACAGCACCCGATGTTAAGCCAGGGGAGTAATCCCGGCGCACCGGATCAGCCTCCATCCTGATCCGAATTCTTCACTCCGGAGCCACCCCGCTTTTCTGCTGACGGTCAAAAAACCGCACCCCGTCTTTCGGGATGAAAAACGTCCGCAGCGTCCCATCCCCGTCGTATGCTACAAACCACCCGCGCTTTACGTCGAACTTCGACCCGCCGCCATCCCGTCGCATCGACACCAGCAAATTCTTCCCCGGCGGCGTATCCCTCAGCTGCTGCGCCATACGCAGATACTGAACCATCGTCACGCCGGCCCCAAACTGCGACCCATACCGCACATAGTGATCCTGCAGGATATGCAGCGTGCGGAACCCCTGGCCGCCGGCTACCAAAACCAGCGCCGCAACCAATCCCAGGGCCAACAACCGCACGCTATTGCCGGGCAATAACAAGCGGCCTGATCTTCTTATATGTAGCGGCAGGCAACACCCCCTTACTCAGAAGCTGGGTCTTATTCGCATAAGGCCGGTTCTTCACAATCTTCGCGGCATAGACGTCACCGACCCCGGGCAGCGTCGCCAAATCCGCCACACTGGCATGGTTCACATCCACCAGCCCCGATTTCGCCGCCGTCCGCGTCTTCTTCAAATGTCCCGGTCCCGGCGCGCCGAAACCACCCGCCGCCGCGAGCACCAACACCGCCAGCGCAATCGCGAACCGCCGCAACCGATTCATTCGTTATCGATCATACCCGCGTTTTCCTCCGCGTGCATGAAAATTTGCGCCGCGCGCAAAAAATGTGAGGAAACCGGACCCAGGCGTATTGCATAATAACTACATATGTCCACCCGTGTCATACCGGCCCGCATGGCCGTGGCAGCTCTGCTGCTTGCCGCAGGCGTCGCGCTCTCTGCGGCCGACCGTCCTGAGCCCCCCCGCGTCGTCGAAGAAATCGTCGCCAAAGTAAACGGCGATATTGTGACCCGCGGTCAGCTCACCCAGGCCATCGCAGGCAAAGAAAAGGAAATGCGCGCCCAGGGCTTAAACGGCGCTCAGTTCACAGAGACTCTCGAAAAGGTCAAATCCGGAGAACTCGCCGCGCAAATCGATGAGCTCCTCCTCGTCCAAAAGGGCAAAGAACTCGATATCAAAGTCGATGACGAGCTTAACAAGGAAATGGCCGACATTCAGGAAAACTCGAAGATCACCGATCCCGACAAATTCCACGATTACGTGCGTGAAAACGCCGGCATGTCCTATGAAGATTTCCGCCTTCTCAAGAAGAACGGCATCCTCACCCAGCGCGTGATTCGCGAAGAGGTCTGGCGCAACATCCTCATCCCCGAAGCCGACCTCCGCAAATATTACGATGCGCACAAGAGCGAGTTTGTCCGCAAGGAATCCGTCGCCCTCCGCGAAATCATGGTCTCCACCGGCGATGGCAAGCCCGCCACCGTGGCCGCCGCTCAAAAGAAAGCGCAGGCGCTTCTCGATCGCGCGCGCGCCGGCACAGATAAGTTTGGCGACCTCGCCCGTCAGAACTCAGACGCGCCTTCGGCCGCGGACGACGGAGTTCTCGATGTTTTCGAAAAAGGCAAGCTGAACAAAGCCATCGAAGATGTCGTCTTCAAGCATGAAAAAGGCTATATCACCGACCTGATTCGCGTGTCCGCCGGCTTCGAAATCCTCAAGATCGAAGAACACATTCCGGAAGGTCAGGCCACGTTCGACGACGTCAAGCCCCAGCTCAACGACATTCTGATTCGCCCCATGGCCGATGGCCGCCTGCGCGCCTATCTCACTGATCTCCGCACCCGCGCTTTCCTCCAGATCAAGCCCGGCTATACCGATGTAGCCGCCGCACCCAACAAAGACACCACCTGGAAAGATCCGGCCAAACTCGTCCCGGAAACGACGACGAAAGCCGCCGTAGCGAACCAGCGTCACTTTAAGAAGCTGTTTGGCGTCATCCCTTATAAGATGACGGGCGTCAAGGACACCGCGCCCGCCACGCCAACCGCTCCCACCACGCCTAACTCGCCCGTCACCACGCCTGACGGACAGCCCGTTCGCTGATGAAATCACCGGTCGTCCGCGAACTCAGGCCCGATGAAGTCGCCACGGCGATCTTTCTGGTCCAGACCAAAGAGATCCGCCAAAAGCGCACCGGCGAGCCCTACCTGTCCCTCAGCCTCTCCGATTCCACCGGCGAAATCGAAGCCCGCATGTGGGATAACGTCGCCGAGATCATGGATACCTTCGGCCGTGACGACTTTGTCAAAGTCCGCGGCCAGCTCCAGATCTACAACACGCGCCCCCAGTTCATCGTTCACAAGCTGCGCCGCCTCGAGGATGAAGAAGTCGACTTCGCCGACTTCTTCCCCTGCTCCCGACGCGACCCCGGGCAGATGTGGAACGAGCTCCGCGCCATCGTGGCGGAAATTCCCAACATCCACCTGCGTCAGCTCATCGACGCATTTCTCGATGATCCTGAAATCGCACCGCGATACCGCGTAGCGCCTGCCGCCAAGTCCATCCATCACGCCTACCGCTCCGGCCTCCTCGAACACGTGCTCTCGCTTCTCGGCCTCGCGCGCGTAGTCTCCGCACACTACGGCACAATCGACCAGAGCCTGATGACCGCCGGCATCGTTCTGCACGACATCGGCAAGATCCATGAACTCACCTACGATCGCGGCTTCGGCTACTCCACCGAAGGCCAGCTCATCGGCCACATCCCGATCGCCATGCGCATGCTTTCCGATAAACTGCGCGCCTTCCCCGAATTTCCCAACGACCTGCGCAATCTGCTCGAGCACATGATTCTCAGCCATCACGGCAAGCTCGAATTCGGATCGCCCAAAGTACCGCTTTTCCCCGAAGCCCTTCTGCTCCACTACCTCGATGACATGGATTCGAAGATGGAGTGCATGCGCGCCGCTACCGAAAAAGGCGCCCTGGCGGAAGGCCTTTTCACTTCATGGAACTCCGCGCTCGAGCGCGTCGTTCTTCGCAAGGATCGTTATCTCGGCGTCGCCGCGCCAGCCCTGCAACCGGAAACAAAGCCCGCCGAACAGCCCCGTCCGGTTGCGGCCGTATCCGGTTCTGTGTTCGGCGACAAGCTCCGTACCGCGCTCAGCGGTACTTCCAATTCAGAGGAGTCGCGAATTAATGGCTAAGGAACGGGAACTCCCCCCACCACTCGAAATGTCGTGCCTCAACGCCCTGTGGGAACTGGGCGAAGGCAACGTGGAAGAAGTACGCGTATTCGTGTCGCAGGCCCGTCCGCTTGCCTACACCACGGTCCTGACCCTGCTCGACCGCCTCTCACGCCGCGGCGCAGTCTCGCGCCGCAAGGAAGGTCGCGGCTTCCGCTACCAGCCGAGCATCGATCGCGACAAGCTGCGCCGCCTTGCGCTCGCACAATTTCTGGACAATCACTTCAGCGGTTCTGTCGCGAACCTCAAATCGTTTCTCGACGTTGAAACCGTCCTCGGCATCATGCATCCCGCCAGAACGCCGGAGCACTCCGAGCCCGTCCCCGCGCCGGAGCCCGCACTTGCCGAACCGGTGAATGAAGCGCCGCTGAGCATGTCCGCCATCGCAGGTTCCGACTCCAACGCGTGAAGATTCTCGTACGCGCCACCAACTGGCTGGGCGACGCAGTCATGTCCCTGCCGGCCCTGCGCGTACTCAAAGATCGCTTTCCCGAAGCCGAACTCACTATCCTCGCCCGCCCTTCGGTAGCGCCCCTCTATGAGGGAGAGCGCGTCATCGAGCTGGCCGGACGGCCTGGTCTACGCGACTTCGCCACCAGGTGGACGCAGGCTGCCGAACTTCGGCGCCGGCATTTCGATCTCGCCGTCATCCTTCCCAACTCTTTCGAAAGCGCAGCACTGATCTGGCTCGCAGGAGTCAAACGGCGTATCGGTTACAACCGCGATGCGCGAGCCGCACTGCTTACCGATCCGATCGAAACTCCGCAACCCGGTAAACACGAGCGTTATTACTACCTCGAACTTCTCCATCGCGCTGGACTAATCGAAGCCATCCCGCAGATTAACGAAATCCATCTGAACAACCTGCCGGAACTACGCCGGCGAGGCCAGGCACTCTTCGCGAAACACGACATCCCGCAACCCGTGCTGGGCGTCAATCCCGGAGCAGCCTACGGCACAGCAAAACGGTGGCTCCCGGAACGCTTCGCCGATGCCGCGCGCACGATCGCCAACCAGCACAACCTCTCGATAGTAGTCTTCGGAGCGCCCGCCGAGCGCGAACTCTGCCAATCCGTAGCCAATGCCTGCAATGGACATAACCTTGCCGGCCAAACAACCCTCCGCGACTTCATCGCCCTGACCGCCGCCTGCCAACTCACCCTCGCCAACGATTCCGGCGCTATGCACATCGCCGCCGCCACGGCGACCCCCTGCATCACTGTCTTCGGACCCACCGACGAAATCGCCACAGGCCCCGTCGGTCCCGCAGCCAAAATCCTCCGGGAACCCGTAGACTGCGCTCCCTGCAAACTCCGCGAGTGCCCAATCGACCACCGTTGCATGACTCGCGTCACCGCCGACCAGGTAGTCCAACTCGCTGCTAAAATCGCACTTTGACGGGCGAACCCCAAAACATCCTGATCGTGCGTCTGGGCGCTATGGGTGACATCATTCACGCCCTCCCCGCTGCCGCCGCTCTGCGCCGCAGATGGCGCTCAGCCCACATCACCTGGGCTGTAGAAGCAAAGTGGGCGCCGCTGCTCGAAGGCAACGGCCTTCAGGACCGCCTCCTCCTCTTCCAGCGCCATAACCCGAAATCCTGGCTCCAAACCCGCGCCGAACTCCGCACTCGTCACTACGATCTGGCAATCGATTTCCAGGGATTGATCAAATCCGCTCTGCTGGCGTGCGCGGCCAAACCGGCTGAACTAATCGGTTACCAAAATCCGCGCGAACGCCCGGCCGCCTGGCTCTACACGAGGCGCGTCGAACCGAAATCGCCCCACGTGGTGAACCAAGCCCTCGAACTAATCGACGCTCCAAACGAACCCATTACATTCCCCCTCCCACCCGGGCACAACGAAGCCCCCCTCCCCGCCGAACCCTTCGTATTAGCCTGTCCCTTCGCTGGCTGGACCTCCAAACAGTGGCCCCTCGCCCACTACGAAGCGCTTGCCAGACTCCTCCGCGAAAAGCTCAATCTCCCGTTGGTCTTCAACGGTGCCCCCGGCACGCTTCCGAACGTTCCCTGGGCCCAAAATCACGAATCCGGAATCTCTGGCCTCATCCATGCCACCCGGCGGGCGTCCCTCGTAATTGGTGTCGATAGCGGTCCCCTCCACCTCGCCGCCGCCCTGAACAAATCCGGAGCCGCCATCTTCGGACCCACCGACCCCGCCCGTAACGGCCCCGTCGGCGGCGATTTCCACGTCTTCCGCTCCCCCCGCGCCTTCACGACCCACGGCCGCGGTACCGTAATAGATCCGGCCATGCAAGCCATTCAACCCGAAGCGGTTTTCGAAGTCCTTGCCGCGCGCCTGAATCGTCAAGCCCCATGAGAAGGCACTGGTTCCCTAAACCCTATGCCGACCAGGCCGCCCGACTCCGCGTTCCCGCCGGATTCCTCATGCTCGCTGCCTTCGGCTGGTTCTCCCACCCGACCAAAATCTCCCTTATCGTCGGCATCCCCCTATCTTTCATGGGCTTAGCCCTAAGAGCCTGGGCCGCCGGATACCTTGCAAAAAACCAGCGCCTCGCCCAATCCGGACCCTACGCCGCCACCCGCAACCCCCTCTACCTCGGCACCCTGATCACCGCCCTCGGACTAGCTGCCGCAGCCGCCAGTGCCGCACTCGGCGTCCTCTATATAGCGCTCTTTCTTCTTGTCTACCTCCCCGCCATCGAACTCGAAGAGCAGCACTTAATTGCGATCCTCCCCGGCTATAAAGACTTCGCCGCCCGAGTCCCCCTGCTCCTTCCCCGGTGGCCCGCCAACTGGGGCGACGACCATTTCTCCGCCGCCCTCTACCGCAAGAATGAGGAATACCAGGCCCTTATCGGATGGCTCGCCGCCCTGGTCTGGCTAGGGGTTCGCTTAACCTTTTTGCCATAAGAAGAACCTAACGATTCCCGCCAAAATCGTGCGATAATCCGCTGTATATGTTAAGAAGCTTCTTACGCGCCAGTCTCTGGCTTGCGCCTGCACTCATACTTGTGCAATTCGCCGCCGCGTCGGATATTCCGCCGGTTTCCTTCAACGAACTGACTGACGCGTCCGAAGTCGTCGCCTCCGGCCAGATCACCCGCTCCTGGACCGCCTGGGACTCCGAGCACAAGTACATCTGGACTCACTACGAACTCGCCGTATCTGCATCCCAGAAAGGCTCCGTCGGCCCCACGGTCGATATCGCCGAGCCCGGCGGATCGCTCGATGGCGCAGTCCTCGCCGTTTCCGGCGCCACCAGCTATTCCATCGGGGACCATGTTCTGGTTTTCCTCTCACGCATGCCCAACGGTTATCTCCGCACCGCGGGCTTCGGACAGGGCAAGCTCCCCGTCGACTCCACGGGCATGATCCGCGGAGCCGTAAACCTCAAAGGCGGCGCCAATCAGGTACGCAACTTTAACGGAATGCGAGTCTCCGATGTCGGCCAGCTGGTTGCCGCACACGTTCGCGCCTTCGGAGGTGCCCGGTGAAGAACTTCATGAAACGAACCCATCTGCTGCGAGTCCTTCCCCTGGCTCTTGCCGCGATTCCCGCGTTTGGCTACGTGAGCTGGACTTACACCGGCTCCGCTGCGGGCTCAACGCCAGTGCAGATCCTGCGCCCCGACCCCACCAAAATCCAGATGTACGTGAACACGGCGCTGGTCGCCGCAGGAGTGAAAAGCGCGGTTACCAACGCCGTCGTAATCAACGCGGGCAGCACCCCGGTTAACGCGATTGAAACCGCCATGGCGTCGTGGAACAATCTCGGATCGGCAAATATTCTCTTCAGCCCGCTTCAGACTACCAGCGCGTCCCCCGACCCCTCGGATTGTAAGAACATCATCACGGTAGGCACTACCAATGCCGACCTCAGCGTCCTCGGCTACGTCGCCGGCGTCAGCAACGGAGCCGTCGCCGCCACGGCTAACTTTATCGTTGGTGGTTCGGGTAAGGCCTGCAATGGGACTCTCGACGTCGTCGCCGGCAACATCATCGATTCCGATATCATCCTGAATCCCCTGTTCACGTTCTCCACCGACGGCACCGCCAACACTCAGGATCTCCAGGGCGTCATCACCCACGAACTCGGCCATCTGCTCGGTATGAATCACTCCGGACTCCTGGGCGCCACCATGTATCCGTTCGCCGCACGTTACCAGCGCCACCTGAGCTGGGATGAAAAGGACTTCGCCGCCGTCTATTACTCCTCCGGCAAGACCCAGCTCGGCGCCGTCAGCGGCACCGTCACGCTCAGCGGTACTCCGGTAGCCTACGGCCTCATCATCGCCACCGAGGTCTCCGGCAGTGGCAAGATGATCGGCGGTCTCACAGGTCTTGATGGCACGTACTCGCTCTCCCTGCCGAGTGGCACCTACAACATCTACGCCGAACCCTTCAACTCCTACATCGGTGCAGCCAACATCTACTCGCTGACGGGTCCCGGCGGACACCTCGATCCAACTAAAGCCACTACAACCTTCGGGGCAACTTTCGCCGGAGGCAATGCCGATCCGCCGACCACGTACACAGTCTCGGCGGGCTCCTCAACGACTGCCAACATCAGCGTCATCCCGGCCGTTACCAGCCTGTCGCTCTCGTACTTTGGAATTGGCCCCGCGAACGCGTCCACAGGCGTGAACGGCAAGGGTTACTCTTCAATCGCAGGAGCAATTTCCGTCGCCGGCGGAAACACGTTCGACATAGCGCTTGCCGGCCCCGGCATTAACGCCAGCACCATTCTCCATTTCAATGGCTCAAGTGTCGATGTCGCCAACAATGGCGCCGGGCGCCTTGATACCGGTGGAACCGTGGGAGGCTTCACTCCCGTGCGATACACCCTCACCGTCGGCAACCAGACCAACCCAACATTGGGATCGCTTTTCCTCGTCAAGGACCTGACCACCCTGATTTCGCTGTCCGGTATCTTCAACATCGAACCCACCGCCCCAACCGTCAATAACGTCCTCGACGCCGAGAGCGCCCGCGCCACCATCGTCTCCGGACAGTACCTGGCCGTCTACGGACAGAATCTGTCTAACAACACCCGTAGCTGGAGCGCCACCACCGACTTTACCGGCGGCGTTGCAGCCGGCAACCCGCTGCCGACCACCCTCGATGGCGTCTCCGTCACCATCAACGGCCTCCCGGCGTCCATCTTCTTCGTGTCGCCGGGACAATTGAACATCATCGCCCCGGCCGGTCTCACGCCCGGTCCTGCCAACATCGTGGTCTGGAACAACAATTCGCCGAGCGTGACCTTCAAAGGCACCACCATCGGCACCGCATCGCCTTCCTTCTTTATCTCCGCTGGCGGTGGCAACTTCTATCCCTACGCGGTCCACCTCGATGCCAGCCGTATTGGCGACCCGGCGGTTCAAAGCGGAACTACCCGCGCGCATCCGGGCGAAACAATCCTGCTTTTCGCGAACGGCCTCCAGGCGTCTGACGGTAACAGCGTAGCCGCCGCCACCGTAATCGATAGCTCGCAATACACACTCAGCGCCGGAAGCAACAAGCTGACCGTTCTGGGCGCCGCCCTCGTCTACGCGGGAGAGTTCCAGATCAACGTCCAGATTCCGGCGTCCACGCCTCCTGGCAATTACCAGCTCTCGCTCTCCGTACCCGGCGGCAGCACAGCGGATCTGGGCCTTACCCTGCCCCTGATTCTGCCGATCGGCCAGTAATCGCCGTTACAATGGGAGTTCCGTGCCCGCTCCCGTTGACGAACAGCTAACCTACATCGGCAAAGGCCTTGCCGAACTGATCCGCGAGCAGGACCTTCGCGAGCGCATTCTTCTCCGCGCCCGCGAAGGCCGCCCGCTCCGGGTCAAGGCTGGCTTCGACCCCACCGCCCCCGATCTCCACCTCGGCCACGCCGTCCTCATCCGCAAACTCAAACACTTTCAGGATCTCGGCCACCAGGTCATCTTCCTCATCGGCGACTCCACCGCCATGATTGGCGACCCCACCGGCCGCAACACCACCCGCCCGCCCCTCACTCGCGACGAAATCCTCGCCAACACCGAGACCTACAAAACCCAGGTCTTCAAAATTCTCAATCCCGAAAAAACCGAAGTCCGCTTCAACAGCGAATGGCTCGGCGCCATGGGCTACGCCGACATGGTCCGCCTCTGCTCCCGCTACACCGTCGCCCGCCTGCTCGAACGCGACGACTTCTCCAAACGCTACGCCACCAACGTGCCAATCTCCATGCACGAACTCCTCTACCCGCTCGCCCAGGGATACGACTCCGTCGCCCTCGAAGCCGACGTGGAAATGGGCGGCACTGACCAGAAATTCAACCTTCTCGTCGGTCGCGAACTCCAAAAAGACTACAACCAGCCCCAGCAAATCGTAGCCACTACGCCGCTGCTTGAAGGCCTCGATGGCGGACGCAAGATGTCGAAATCCCTCGGCAACTACGTCGGCATCACCGAGTCCCCCGAAATGATGTTCAGCAAGCTGATGTCGATCGGCGACGGCCTGATGTTCCGCTACTACGAACTGCTGACCGATACCAGCATGACCGAAATCGCAGCAATGCAGGAGCGCATCGCCACCGGCGCGCTGCACCCGATGACTGCCAAGCTCGAACTCGCGCGCCTGATCGTAACCGACTTCCATTCTCAGACCGACGCAGCAAGAGCCGCCGAAGAATTCCGCCGCGTGGTGCAGCGCAAAGAAGTCCCCGCGGATATCCCGGAAGTCCCCCTCCCCGACGGAGTCCAGGGACCCAACGGCATCCACGTGGAAAAACTAATCGCAAGAATAGGCCTGGCAGAATCGACATCCGACGCCAGCCGCAAACGCAAAGCCGGAGCCATCGAAATCAACGGCCAAAAGGTAACCGAACTCCTCATCCCCGCAATAGGAGAAGAGTTATTGGTACAGGTAGGCCGCCACTGGCGCCGCGTCACGCCATAGATGGCGGATCTGCTCCAGGCCATTCCAGCTACCATCAAGGCGGCAGAATACGTGCAAGCCCGCTGTTGGAGTCCACGGTGCGCGGAAAAATGCTACAATCGGCTGCCATGCGGTATGCAGTGTGGAACAACAAGGGCGGTGTCGGAAAAAGCTTCCTTTCATTCGTGCTCGGTACCGAAGTCGCGAGGAGAAATCCAGATCACCATGTGATTCTCGTGGACATGTGCCCGCAAGCGAATCTGTCGGAGATTGTGCTGGGCGGAAACGGAAAAGGTGCCGAACGGCTGCAAAAGCTGTTATCAGATAACGACCGCAAGACGGTTGGCGGTTATTTCGATACACGGATTGCATCTCCTCACCGAACAACAGGATCCGAGACGGACTACCTGATCAACGCAAAGGAACATAATCGCAATCTCCCGGCAAATCTGTGGATTATCGTCGGAGACCCGAGCCTCGAGCTTCAGGCGCAGGTTATAAGCCAGATTGGCGGGCAAACGCTGCCGCAAGACTCTTGGAAAAACGTAAGGAATTGGCTGAAGGATCTGCTTACCGCCTGTGGTTCGAAGCTTGGCAAGAACGAAAATGTAAAGGTGTTCATCGACTGTAATCCGAGCTTTGCAGCATACACTGAGTTGTCCATGATGGCTGCCGAGCGCCTGATCGTACCGTGCTCAAGCGACGGTTCGTCGGCGCGCGCTATTGACAACATAGGCGCTCTGCTCTACGGCATCGGCGTCAGTAACATCTACAGCGGTGTTGACTTCAAAGCGAAAGCACAGAAGTTCCAGATGCCGCTTCCGCTCATCCACTCGGTGCTGCTCAACCGTTCAACGCTTTACAGCAAAAAGGCAAGCAAGGCATTTGGCGCGATGTTCGACGAAATTAAGAAGAGAACAAAGAGGCTGCAAAAGAGTGATCCTGCCATATTTGTATCAGGGTTAAATTTCCATGTTATTCCGGACAACCATTCAGTAGCCATTGTGTGCTCGCACTTAGGCAAACCGCTTTATAGTATCTTTCCCGGCAAGTATCAAGTGCATGACACCGAACCCCAAGTCAACGATGAGCCCCTTGATCGGTATAAGGACGCAGTTAACGATTTACTGAAGGTAATCTAAACCGGACGAACAGCATGCATGTCATCTCGCGCCCGCATTAGTCACCCGCGGAGATCATCCGGAAGCGGCTGGGCACTAGGCCGCGCACCCGCCCATTTCTATTCCTGCCTGAGAAGGCACGCATCCACTACACCCCGGTTGGCCAGGTAGTAGACGATTTCCCCATAGACTTCCTCCAGCCGAAGCATCTCAAAACCCCGGCAAATCGTCTCCGGCGACTCCCCCCCGACGAAACGAATACACAACCGAATCCAGCGAGACGCGAGTTCCGGCTACATAATAGCCGCCACTCGCAACTCAACGTACTCCGTTGCCATTGGTCGGATTATATCGGGATGCGAGCACCCAACCCAGGCCGCGCCTAATCCTTATTCTTCGCCCCGGATTCACGCACCGCCAGCACAACCGATTCAATCGCCCGCCCAAAAGTTACCGCCAGCCAAATCGAAAACGCCGATGATAAAGGCATAGACAAGAAATCCGAACAGGACAACAATCTCGCCACCGCCAACATTAAACGGACCGGCAGCCTGCAATTCGCGCGGAATGTGAGGAAACATAGGTAGCTGGCATTATATCCGCGCCGCCACCCGACCCGCCACCCAACTAGACAAAAGCCGCTTCCGCCCCAAGCCCAACCCCAAAATCAAACCCGGCCCCATCCGCCGAAGGCTCAATCGCCATCGCCAGATGCACCAGGTCCAGCGTCGTGGAATCCGCAATCTCCTGCGCGGGACCGCCAAACAAACTCCCTTCCATACACTCCACGCCCGCCCCGAAAAACCGCTCCATCACAGACACCCGATCCACTCCACCGGCAATCGTCCGGGCCCCAAACCGACCCGCAATCTCCGCCAGCCGAGCCACCGCCGCCACATCCCGATCCCGCCCCATCCGCTCTGCCACCCGCCGCTCCAGCCTTATATAGTCCGGCCGCAGCTCACAGACCATCCGCACCGCATCCGCATTCGTTCCCACATCCGCCAGCCCAAACCCAACCCCATGCTCGCGCAGATAATCCCCCGCGCGCCGCAACCGCGCCACATCCCCGCTCACCGCCGATACCGCCTGCATTACAACATTCTCCGGACGCAGTCCAGCCGCCCGCACCGTCTGCACGGCATCCCGCAAGTCAACCGCAGGGTCTGTCAAAGCCGAAGCCACAAAATTCACGAAATACATCGAATGCGCCGGCTTCGGGCAACCCGCCAGCGGATGCTGCTGCCACGCCGCCGCGCGCAACGCCAGCCGCCGCGCATACTCATCGAAGCCGGCAAGATCGCGCCGCAGCGAAGCCGCCGCCATAATCTCATCGCCCTCGCGCCGCCGTCCGTGCGTCAGCCGCAGCAGGCACTGATACCCCATCGTCCGCCGCACCGTCGCATCCACCACCGGCTGAAACCAGATCGAGAATGCATCTGTCGCCATCGCCCGCTCGAACCATGACGTCGAAAATACCGACCACCATGCCTCCAGCCGCGTCGTCACCGGAAACTCCTCTGGCGACTCCGGCTCTTCCACAACCGACACCGCCTCACGCTGCGCGCCCGAAAGCGATTCCCGCAGCACTCCGATAATTCGCTCGCAAACGCCGGCCTCTTCCTCGCCCGCACCGCTCTCTTCTTCAATCGTGATCGTGCGCCCCTGCACGCGATATCCAACGCCGTGCTCCGCCAGAGTCCCGGCCAGAATCTCGCCTACGCCGTTCGTAGCAGTGATCAGTTTGAGGGTTGCCATGCAGTCTCTATCGGATACCCTCCGCCCAAACTGTATGACGGGATTTCTTCACCACATGTCCAGCGCAGGAACACAGAGACTCGGCTTCAGCCGTGCCTGACCTCAAGCCATCCGATTGTATTCTTCACGAGTTCCAACCCAAACCCATGCAATAGTCTCGTCAGCGAGCCCCGCCAAACCCGGCTGTGTGAGCGGACTCGAAGGGATACCCACCTCGCTTTTTCGAACTATTTCGTCGCCTGCCGGAGAAGTGCGGCATGCCCGCCCGGGCGCTGGTCTTCCTCAGGCCACTTGCGCGGCGTTTCCCCCTGCGGGCTGCACCCAAAGAGGGAGTCGAGTCTGCCGGCAGCAGAATCGGCATCCATCTGCCTGTCCCATTCTTCCACCCGCGCCAGTTCATCCGAGGAGAGATTTTCAATCGCCATCTCAATTTCTCTGCCCGCATCCATGCCTAAAATCTACACCAGCTCCCGGCGTCCCGAAATATCTGGCACTGGCCCCGGCCGTTAACGTCAATCTTCAACAATATTCGCCCTGATTCAAAACGACTTAACCAGCAACCTCACCCGACGCTCCCCTCTCGCCATGCTATCCCTCAAACCGAGGAGACAACTCACACTCATGGCAACACCAAAGCAAATCGAAGCAAACCGCCGCAATTCTCAAAAATCCACCGGCCCCAAAACCGCCCTCGGCAAAGCCCGCTCCCGCCTCAACGCCATCCGCGACAACATCACCGGCCAGATCACCACTCTCACCAATGAGGAACGCCCCATCTTCGAATCCATCCGCGCCGGCCACATCGAAGCCCTCAATCCCCAAACCCCCGAAGAAACCAAACTGGCTCAGGCCATAGCCTGGGACGCCTGGCGTCTCGACCGCATCCGCGCCACCGAAATGAACATCCATGCCCACGGCATAGCCACCTTCCTGGAAAACGACGAAGAAGAACCCGATGCCGGCAGCGAGGAAGATCCCCTCCTGACTGCCTTCGCCGAAGCCCACACCTTCCTCACTCACTCGCGCCGCCTCGAACTCCTCAGTCTCTACGAAACCCGCCTGACCCGGAACCTCCACCGCAATCGCGAACTCCTCCGCGCCTTACAAACCGATCGCCAGATCCGCCAAACCCGGCAACGTGAAGAAGAAATCCTCCTCGCCCGCTTCCACGAAATCAAAGAAACCAAATACGAGGCACCATCCGCCCTAGTTAAGGAACAGCTAAATGGCAGAAACAGGCAGTGAGAGGCAGATCGCGGCAGTTTCTTACAAGGATATGAAAACACAGAGGCAGTCGGGCCAGCTACATGCCACAATGATGCATCAGACGGGCAACGCTAATCGGCACGAAAAGGCACTTCGGACAAAACACGCTACGAGAATACAACACTTTGCGTACACCGTCGCCGCAGGGGCCACGGACCAGGCAGCGGCCATAGTCGCGACGTATTAGTAGCGCGGCCCGGCGGTCGCCCGGTGGAAGAGTTTAATCTTTCAAACAACCCCTTACGTCCGGCGCAAAGCGGAGCTACAATCAAGCTCCGATGAAGCCATACTTTGAATCGCACGGCGTCACCATCTATAACGCGAGCGCGGAGGAAATTCTCCCATCACTTCCGGCAGCCAGCGTCGACCTGATACTGACCGACCCGCCCTACGGAATCTCCTATCGGTCGCGGGCGCGGCACGGCCGGATGCCGATCCAGATCCGCAACGATGAGGATCTAAACGCTCTCCGCGGCGTCCTTCCGCTGGCAGACCGGCTGCTGAAAGACGATCGTCACGTCTATATCTTTGCCGCGCCGTCGCGCATCGGCGAAGCCGTCGACGCGATCCAACTGTACTGGCGTATCAAGAATCAGATCGTATGGGATAAAGGCAACGCCGGCACTCGCGGCGACTGCCAGGCAGGATACGCCGCCAACTGGGAGGCCGTCATCTACGCAAACAAAGGGCGCCGACCGCTAAACGGACCACGCCCGCGCGCCATCCTCCGCTACGACTGGAGCGGCTCGCGCGACCCGGTTCACCCTAACATCAAGCCCGTCGCTATCTTTCGGTCCATGATCGGAAAGTCCTCAGTGCCAGGCGAAATGCTGCTCGATCCGTTCTGTGGATCCGGTCCGTCGCTGATCGCCGCCGCCGAGCTGGGCCGCGCCGCAATCGGTGTCGAGATCGAGGAGCGCTACTGTGAGATCGCGGCCCGTCGCATCCTGCAGGCGACTGCCGCTCTGGCGGCCTAGCTTCGCCGTCGCCCCGCCGGACAGCCATCTTCCGCAGCCCGCGGCAGGTCCGTCAAATCGAACGCGAAGTCGCGCGCCCGTCCCTCCGACTGGTAAGGCGTGTATTCCACCCGTACCGAATGATGCTGCCTAAATTTTGCCAGCAACTCCGGCCCGCCCAGGAGCATAGAAACCCGGTCCTTACCGACAGCACTTAATAATGATACCGGCGAGCCGCCGTCCAGCCGGTATCGAATCGTCACCTGCCACTCCCGGCCCAGCTCCGGTTCAGCCGGATAACCCGACTCAAGCCAGACCTCAGATCGCTCTCCGCTGCAACGCACCGACAACGCCGGAAACACCCGCGGCGACAACACATGCGACGGATCCGCACTCTTCACCGACAATAATATGGTGGGCGGATCGCCCATCGCCGATTCCACCTTCGTCGACGACCAAAGGTGTATGTCCGCCCCGCTCGGCTCACGGACCAGATTACTGCAGCCGGCGAGCGCAAACGCTAAACCAACCGCCGCCGTAAAACGTCTCAATGACGAACCTCTACTCTTCGCGTGGCGCACGGCGGCACCATCCCTTCCGTGGAGTCCCAGTGTGCGAAATCCTGCCGTAGCCTGTGTACCTCGCAGGCCGTGCATTCCCCGCAGTTCCTCGCGCCGCACGCCAGCTCATCGGCCCACCTTTTTTCTCGTTTTGCCAGCGCCGTCTGCTCTCTCAGCAGAACCTGAGCGAGTCGCTTCACGAGCGCCCGATGCATTTCGAGCGCCTGCCACATGACCTGCCTTGCCGGGGTCCAGGCTCCGGTCGAGTGCGGCAATCCGTTCGGCCTCCGCAGCAAGATCAAGGAATTCATTCGAGGCCTCCGGAACGTGATCCACATAGTCCGCGAAGGCCGCGAGGTTGTGTTGGATAGCCCGCACAGCCACTTCGTTTCCACTCCTCAAAATTCCTACCAGAGCCCGTATCCACTTATCCTCCACCCTCCCTTCACTTCCGGGTTGAGGTGTCAATATATCACGCTTTTCACGTATTTTCGCGCCAGTTTCGCCAGTACTGGAACCCCTCAGCCATTCCGCAAAAAGGCGCTCGCCGAGCTCCTGGAATTTCGTTCGCTCGGCGTGGCGGCGATCGTCCAGGGCGTTCCACAGATCTTTATCCACCCTGATGACGATGGTCTTCTGCTCTTTCATGTGACTAGGTTTCCTTTGCCGCACTTTTGTTACTTTGTTTACTTGACAACTTGTTAACACTGTTCTATTGTTAACAAGTAAGCACTATGAACAAGGCTACATTGGTAACAAATGTATCACGCGCGGCTGCAAAGAGGCGTTTCATCACGGTCTCTCATGAGCTCTGGGCTGAAGTAAAAATCCACTGCCTGCGCCGCGGGGTCAAGCTCCCCGATTTCGTCCACGAGGCGCTAACAAACCAGCTGAAAACCGCGAAAACAAAGGCTGCCGCGTAGAGACCGCCCGCCATGTCCAGCGTTCCCGTCACGGTATCCACGCGCGAAATCGCCACAACGCTCGGTATCTCCGAGCGTCACGCGAGACGTGTGCATAAGGGCGTCCTGACCACCGACGCCATGGGACGCCGGCGCGAAACGCCGCTCTCCGCCCTGAGCCCCGAAGTTCAGGCGCGCTGGGCGCAAATGAACAAAGTGGTGTCGATGACACCCGCCTCCGGGCCGCCCGGCCAGCTCGCGCTCTCGCTCCAGCAACCCATCGGGCCGAACCTTTCCGAAGGCGATCGCGCCGAAGCCGAGCGCCGCTATCGCATCATCGAACCCATCATCTGCCGCGACCGCTTCGTCGCTCTCTGGGCCACCTACCAGAACAGTAAGGCACTCCTGATCGACTCCCTTGCCGCGCAGCACAAGGTCGGCAGGCGCACCATTTACACCTGGCTGACGAACTGGAAAGACGGCGGCTTACTCGCCCTGATCCCCAAAGATCGATCCGATAAGGGTCAGCCTAAAGTACTGAATACAGCCGCCTTAGAGTTCATCGAGGCGTGCGCCTATCCGAAGCACGGCGCATACGGCAAGCTCACCATCCGCGATATTTTCCGCGCCTATGCCGACGAACGTGCGTGGCGCGCGAAGAACGCGAACACCCAACTCACGTCAGACTTCGACCGGCTAAAATATCGCCGCTATCTGACGGCCGAAGGTTACCTGAAGCCCACCGCGCAACTGCCTGCCGCGAGCTACAAAACCTTCGTGAACTGGTTCAATCGCCTGCCAACGATCACCCGCGTCATGGCCCGCGACGGTGAGGAAGCCTTCCACAACTCGCAGGAAATCATCAGTTTCCGCAACCTTACGGCGGTCGATCCCATGGAATACGTCGTCATGGATCATCGCCGTCTGGATTTCTTCTGCCTCGTCCGCGACGCGAAAAAAGGCTGGAAGCTCGCCCGCCCCTGGCTCACCGCCGCCATCGACATGCGCACGCGCAAGTGGCTCGCCTGGGCTGTAGTCGAAACACCGTCATCCGACTCAATCGCGACCGTCCTGAAGCGTGTCTTCATTGACCACGGGCTGCCCGTCGCCTGCTACTGGGATAACGGAAAAGACTTCCGCTGCGAGTGGCTCGAAGGCCGCACCGAACGCAGTGAACAAAGGCGCGTGGGAGAACTCGATCCCACCCTGCGGGGCGTCCTCGATACCCTCGGCATCCGCGTCCACCATGCCATCGTGAAGCGCGCGCGCTCCAAAATCATCGAGCCGAACTTCGGTCGCACCTCAAAATTCGACCGCACCCTGCCATGGTGGTGCGGCCACAATCCTTCTGCCCGCCCGGCCGAGCGCATGGAAAAGCTCCTCGATCAGCACGAACGCTGGATGGCCGGCGCCAACGTCGATCCCGCCTTCCCCACGATCGAGCAGGTCGCCGATATCTACGACAAACAGCTGCGCCACCTGAACGAGCGCGAGCTCGAAGGCGAAGGCATGCGCAAAGTTATTGCGACGGGCGGCTATGGCTGGATGTGCCCCAACGAAGCCTGGGAACTCCTGATCCCGCGCATCGAAAAGCGCACTGTGCCGGCCGAGGTGCTGCATCTGTGCTTTGCGAAGCGCCGCACCGTCACCATTCGGAACGGCGAAGTGCAGACGAATTTCGGCGGCAAAACCCGTCACTACCGTCTCGAACATCCCGTGCGCCTGATGGCCTTCAATGGCTGCGAGGTGCAGTTCGCTTACGATCCGCTGGACCTCCAGACCGCCGCCATTTACTACGATGGCCGCCTCCTCGGCCTCGTCGAGTGCATCGAACTGCGCCGCATGGGTGAGGACTCGTTTGTGGAAGACGAAAGGAACCGTCGCCTCACCCGGCGCGAAGTGAAAGCGCATATCGCGAGCGTACACAGCAATGTCTACGTTGCCGATCACGTCGAGCAGCACCGCCGCCGCGCCGTGGAACCGCGCAACGAGCCCGCCCGCCGCGAGGTTCCGGCCATCCTGCCGCCCGCCGTCGAGCAGGCCGCCGCCGCGATCGCCGCCGACAAAGTTCTGCCGCTACCTGCGGCAATCGAAGTCACGAAATCCACAGAGCCCGACCCCGAAGAAGAGTTCAATTTCTTCGCGCGGGCCGATTAAAGGCAAATCGACCATAAGGGGCGTCTTATGAACGAAATAACCATACCGCAAAACGAAATTGACGAACTGCGCAAGTGGTTCTGGGACTTCCTCGATCGGCGCACCGACCTCACCGCATCCCACATCGCTGCCTACTCCGCGATGGCGCGCTCGGGCTGTGAGGCGTTCCTTTCACGGCGCATGGCCGAAAGCGGCCGGGTGGTCAGCGAAAAGATGGTTTATGAGTTTCGCCGCATTCGCCAGCTGATCGAGTCGGGAGAAATCCTGCGGCCCGAAGCCTCCGCGCTGACGGTGCAGCGTGACAGTGCGATGTCCGCGGCGCGCCGATCGCGCCCTCGCCGGCGCGACCTCTACAAAACCGAAAACGTCGCGAAGATCGCACAGGTGCTCGACTACTGCGCCGAAAACGCCGCGATCGGCGTCGTCACTGCCGACTACGGTGTGGGTAAGACCACGGCCGTTCAGCACTGGCGTCTGAATACCGGCCTCACCACGCCCAACTGTTACTTCGAGTTCGATGAATTCAGCCGCTGCAACATCAACGATTGCCTGCACTTGCTGGCCGAGCTGGTCGGCGCGCAAACGGGCCGCCGCCGCGGCGCGGACACCATGCGCTCCGTCACTCGCTATCTCTGCGATTCGCCGATGCTGATCATCTGCGATCAGTGCGAGACGGTCAAGCCGCGCGTGCTGCAGATGATCCGCCAGATCTGGGACGGATCGCGCCACGCCGGCACGGGCATCGTACTGCTTTCCTCGCCGCTCCTCGCCGAACGCCTGCATGCACCCACGCTGAAGAAGGAGATCGGCGCCCTCACCTCGCGCGTCGGCGTCTGGGCGCAACTGCAGGGCGTGGATAAAGCCGAGGCCTCCGGCATTCTGCAGCAGGAAGGCGTCAAAGATATAGAGCCTGCCGCGCTCGATCTGCTGCTGCGGATGTCGCAGGGTTCCATGCGCCGGCTGATGGCCGCGATTGACCTCCTGATCGCGAAGCACTCGGGCAAACGCGTTACGGAGCGCACGATTGAAGGCGTCGCGTCGAACCTGTGGGGCATGCAGACCATAGACCCGCGCCGGAGGGCTGTATGAGCCAGTTGCGCTATCTGGTTGTGGTGATGGCGAACGGCGAAGCCCGCGCGATCACAACCCGCGGGACGCCGCTTGGGCTCGCCGAATCGACCCGCGATCAGCTGAATGCCGATCTCGCGCGGCGCAGCGTCCGCTACGCCGAAGTTCACTATGCGCTGCGCCCGGCCACGCCGGCGGAGTGCGCACTGGAGGCTGCGGCATGAGCGCGCCTGCGACGATCGCCGACCTGTGGAAGATAGTCGCCGACGATCCGGTAATACGGAGACGCACAGCAGCTGAGCGGCGGGATATCCGCGGCGCGTTTTATGTGGGTGCGCTCTTCGCGCTTCGAGCACGGGACCAGCGCGCCGCCGAAGTCGGCGAAGAAGATGCCGCGAAGTGGGTCGCCGAGCGCGAGCGCGAAATCGTCGCGGTCCTTAAGGAGATCGGCTGATGGCGCGTACGAACAAAGAAGTTTCCAAACCGGAAGGCTGGGCGCTACTGGCGAACGGAAGGAGCTGGCACTACTTCCAGGCCGATGTAAGCCTCTGCGAGCACCGTCTGAAGGCGCCCGCAGGCCAGCTCTACGTCACCGGCGGTGATGACAGCCCCGATAACTGCCTCGGCTGCCGCCGCCGTCGTGCGAAGGAGTTGAAACGGTCATGAGAACCCACCTCGCCGCCCATGACGAATTCTGCGTGAAGCCGTATTTCTCCCGCACAGCCTGTGGACTACGCGCCCGGACCGTCAACGTCATCGATTTTGATTTTGACGATCCGCCGACATGCGAGACGTGCGCCGAGATCTGGCTGCAGCAGCGCGTTAACTGGGAAGCCGAATACGCCACCTGCTGCGGATCGGAGGCCGCATAAATGGCCCGCCCCCGCAAGCTTGCCCGCGAGCTGCTCACCCTCGAAGACGCCAACGGCGCCATGCGCGAGATGCTGCAGGCGCAGGTCGAACTCGAAAAACTGCAGGGCGCGCTCGATCTGGCGCGCGCCGAAGCGACGGCCCGCTTCGAAGATCGGATGGACCAGCAGAAAAGCGCCATCCTCGAAATCGAGGGTCAGCTGCAGACGTGGTACCTCACGCGCGCCGAAAAAGCGCCCGGTAAGAAATCGGTCCAGCTGGCTTACGGCGTCATCGGCGAGCGCCTCGGACACCCCGCGCTGAAACCCATGAATCGCAAGTGGACGTGGGCTGCCATCGAAGTACTCCTCCGCTCGAAATTCGACGCAAAGTACTTCCACCAGCCCGCCGCGCCCGGGCCGGATAAAGAGAAAATCCGCGCCGAACTCAGCGAGGACCAGCTCAAAGAGTGCGGACTCAAGATCGATCAGCCCGAGAAATTCTACATCGAGCTCGACCGCTCCACTCTCGGAGATCCCCGATGAGGAAATGCGCCGTCGATCGCTGCGAAAAGAAGGTCAGCAGCGAGCGCTATCTCATGTGTTGGCGTCACTGGAGCCGCGTTCCGCGCCACCTGCAGGATGCCGTCTGGCGCGAATACTTCTATGGCGTCCGCCGCAAGACTCACCCCACCCGCGAGTACCTCGCCGCCGTGAGCGCCGCGAAGGAGGCCGTCAAGTAATGCTGCTCGGTTTCCAATCTCAATTCGTCCCATACGTCGAAGAGGGCTCAAAACTCCACACGATTCGCGGGATACGGAAGGTCGCCCCGAAAGTCGGCGAAACATGCCATTGCTATGCGAATCCCCGCCGGAAGGATATGCGGCTGCTCGGGCGCTGGCCGTGCGTTCGCGTCGATGAAATCTACATCAACTCGCGCGTTGTCAGCGCTGAAGCCACATTCATCGATATCCGCATAAACGCCACGAAGCTGTCTTGGGACGAAAAAGTTCAGCTTGCCTGGGCCGATGGTTTTCGCGACGGCGGACGGGATGTCGCCCTCGTTCGCATGATCGACTTCTGGGAGGGCCGGTTGCCATTTATCGGTCACCTTATCCATTGGTCGCGGGAGGCCGTGAAATGACCGATTCGCTTCCGCTTTTCGCATCGGAATCCGCGCCCCCCGTCGACGCGCTCGCCGCATCCGGCCTGCCCGCCAGCGCCACGGAACGCCGCATCTTCGATCTGATTGCGCCCTACCGAGGCCATCGCAACGCCATCGCTCTCGACACCCTGCGACGCATTACCGGCCTCACGGAACGGACGATCAAAGGCGCGGTTGCCGAGCTGGTTGTCACTCACCGCGTCCTGATCGGAGCGAATCGCCAGACGCCCATCGGCTACTTCATCATCGAGTCCGAAGCCGATCGCGCGGCCGCTTCCGAGCCGCTGAAATCGCAGATTATCCAGATGCTGCGCCGCCTGCGCGTGCTCAATAAACCCCACCAGGTGCGCGAGTGGCTGGGTCAGCAGGTTACGGAAATGGAGAACCCCGCTAATGGCCTGTAACGCCATCCAGAGCACGCGATTCGACGGGACAACCTTCGTCTGCGGACCGAAGGTAGATGACGTCCCCTGCGCCTTCTGTGGCGCAAAGGCAATGCTTCTGTGCGACTGGAAGGTCGAGAAGGCCTTCCCGATCACGGCGCGCGAGATTTCGGTCGGCGATGTATCCGAGCGGGGTAGCCACGTCATCTTCTTTCAGGTAATGGCCTACGGCGTCTATTATGCGCTGCAGACTGCGCGCGGCGAGATTGCCAAATACCGGATGAACTCGGATGACACGCTAACCGTCCTCCGCACCGACACCTGCGACGCCGCGATCTGCGCCGAATGCGGCATCGAACGCGACGCCGAGCACCACATCTGCCCCGATCACTGGCGGGCATGGGAGACCGTCGCCTGATGCCGGCCCGCCGGTACATATTCACGCCCGCCATCGAGACCCGCATGCGCCTCGCCTGGTCGCTACATAAGCGCCAGCGCACCGCCGCGATCGATGCCATCGTCGCCGACACCGGAATCACCCGCGGCGCCGTGAAGCAGCACGCCCGGCTGCTCGGGCTCTGCACTGAACGCCGCACCCGCTGGACGCCGGAACAGGATCGCCAGCTACTCATGATGCTCGGCACATATTCCACGCGCCGCATCGCACGCGAGCTGCACCGCAGCGTAAACAGCGTGGCGTCCCGCGCGGAAACTCTGCGCCTCTCGCGCGCCGCCCGCGACGGCTATTCCCGCCTCGACCTGCGCCGCATCCTTGGCGCACCTATGCACCGCATCGTGGACTGGGTCGATAGCGGCTGCTTCGGCGAGCCGCTCGATCCGGACGCAGCCGCGACGCGCGTATCCGATGAAGGTCTGATGTCCTTCATCCGCACGCATCTGGACGATATCGATTTCCGTCTGGCTGACCAGACTTTTCTCAAAGGAGTATTCCGCGATGGGCAGGGAAAAAGCGTTTCGCGCGCGGCTGTTCCGTGCGCTGCATGCCGAGGGAGCGAAGCGCGGCTTCGATCACGACGGACTGAGGAACCTGTTCGGGGCGCATTCCCTCAGCGACGTGACGACGGAAGATCTGCGCAAATGCCTGCACGGCTGGGGCAAGAAAATGCGGCTCGCGCCGCTACCGCGTAGAGGCTATGGGTCGGACACGAAACAGGCGGAGCTCGTGAGCGGCGAAGATCTGAACCTGCTGGGCGAAGCGTTCCAGCGCCGCGGCTGGACGCACGAGCAGCAGCGCAACTTCATCCGCCGTCAGCTCAAGGGCCGCGAAACGGTGCGCACCCGCGCCGATTTCCATACGGTTTTTTCGGGTGTAAGGGCAATGAACAGGAGAGAAGAAACGAAATGAATATCGTGCTGCTGATGATCGTACTGGCGACATACGGCCTCGCGGCCTGCGCTTGGCTTTCGCCGGATTTCCTGCGCCGCGTCGCGCGGTACGCCAACGCGCGCGCGGCCGCGTTGAATGCTTCCCGCAGCATCTATGCGCGGACGTTTAACGCATCCATGGGAAGGACGGCCGCCTCGCGATGACGCTGCGCGATCGCCTTGAGCTACAGGCGCACGACGACGTCGCGGACTTCAATCGTCGCGTGCCGGTCGGGACGTTAGTCGGCTACTGGAAGGCGACGAAAACAGGGCCGCCGTCGTCAACCGGCCGCACGCGTGGGCCTGCGTTCGTGGTGATGGGGCATCTCGCGGTGGTGCAGATCGAAGGCTGCAGCGGATACATGGCGATCTCGCACGTTGAACGCGTAGAGCCCATGCCGGAGGCCGCGTGAATATCTGTGACGCGCACGCCGAGACCCGCGGGGTGCTCAGGTTCGGCAGCTCGGTGCAGATTGAGGCGCTGAAGCTGCTCAGAATCGAGGCAGAATGCAATCGCATCCGCCGCGAATTACTGGCAGACGGAGCATCTCCGCGTGACGTGCCGGAAATCAGCCGGCGCGGCTGCCGTGACGATCTGGCCGCCGATCTGGAGGCTCTGGTATTGGCGTCGGGTGGTACTTATGCGGAATCGTATGCGCTCATTCGGGAGTGCGCCGCATGAGCCGCGGGCTCGACAGGCTGCTGCGCATTCTGGTCGCCGTGATGATCGTTTGCGCGCTGATGTTCGCTTCGCTGCTGGCGCGCGCGCATCTGGCGCTGAACGCCGCGCCGGCCGCGATCGCCGACGTCGGGCGCCGCGCGGACGCGAAGGCGAATGTCATGGGTGCGGCGTTGAATAAGCAGGTCGCGGACGGTTTACAACAGCTCCGCAAAGACGTATTCCGGCGCATTGATCGCTTCGAAGGCCACGCGAATGATCGCATCCTCGACGCGCTGGGAAAAGTCGATAACGCCATCGGCGTCGCGGGCGCGGCCGAGTCCGATGCAAACGACCGCCTCATCGCGATGGAAGATCAGACGCAGCAGATCGCGAAACTCTCCGCGCCGCTGCAGCGGATCCTCGACGACGCCGCCGAAGTCTCGCGCAATCACATCCAAGAGAAGGGCAACGGCAACGCCTGGCCGGTGAAGATCACCGCCATGATGGGCGAGTTTTCGAAGACTTCGGACAGCGTTCGTCTCGCCGCCGATCAGTCGCAAAAGCTGCTCGCCGAAGAGGGCGCGCCCACCGCGAAATCCGTGCGCGATCTGTCGGCGTCCATCGCACATATCGGCGAAGCGCTGCAGGCGTGGGTCGATCGGCTCACCGCACCGCAGAGCCTGAAATCACAGGTGAAGGAATGGATCAAGGTCGTCATCGCGGGAGCGTCGAGGATTTTATGACCGATGCGACGCGGATTCGCGGGGAATTGCTCATCGGACCGTTGACCGCGCCCGAGTGCGCGGCAATTATCGAAATGAAAGTCAACCGCTGCGCGAGTTACATGATCTGCCTAGAAAAGCAGGGCCACGTCTCGATCTTCGGCACGCGGGCAGGCGATGACGGAGTTGTCGATTCGCACATTTACGAACTCACGCCGCGCGGGCTGGCGGTGGCAAAAGGCGAAGCGCGCGCCGCCGCGAATATGCATACTGGCTCGGTACCGAGGCGTCGAAAGACCCCGCAACCACACGGCGGAACGATGAATTCAGGCAACAAAAACAACCATAAATCGCTGATTTCGGCATCCGCCGTGCGTAATCCTTCCGCCGCTGCGTGTATCGTGGCGGCGATTATTCCCGCCGCTCCGGCGTCGATGGGAAATACGGACCGGGGAGCGCTCTAAGTGGACGAACTGGTGATCAAAATCATCTCGACTCTCGGCGTTCCCGGGCTCGCGCTGTTTCTGCTCTACAAGCTGGTGGATAAGTACGGCGCCCGGCTCGTCGAGCATGCTGGCCGCTTCGTCGATGCTTCCATTCGCCAGGCGCAGGCGACGGAAAATCTGATCGCCGCCGTCCGCGAGTCCAGCAATGACCAGCGCGACGTGTTGCTCGCGATCCGCGCCATGTCGCGCGAAATGTCCGAAGTGAAGGGGTGGGTGAGGGAGATCGACGGGCGGCTCGATACCCGAGTGAAAGGCGCGGTCGCATGAGCAGCATGAACGAAATGGAAAATCAGCGTTACGCTCTCACGCGCGGCAAACTACTGGTGCTGCTGGCTGAGGATTACACGTCCAGCATGACCAGTGTTGGCGCTCTCGCCGGCGGCCTCGATCTCAGCGGCTTTCCGATCACCAAAGAATCCCTTACGTTCCACCTCCGCTATCTCGAAGATCAGGGCTACGTGAAGGTCTGGCGCGTCAGCGACATGCCGCGCTTCCGCCATGATCGGCTCGAAGCCGGGCGTCCCGATGACGTGCGCTTCGCCAAGCTCCAGCCGAAAGGTCTGCAGCTGGTGGATGGCCTGATTCCCGAAGACCTGATGGTGAAATTCTGATGCCGGAAGCGAAACACGATCCGATTAATCCCGCGCACTACAAAGCCGGCCGCATCGAAGTGATCGATTTCATTCGCGATCAGAAGCTCGATTTCTGTCTCGGCAATGTGGTGAAGTATGTTTCGCGCTCGGCGCACAGTGGCAATCAGCTTACCGACCTCAAAAAGGCGCAGGAGTATCTGCGCCGCGAGGTCGAAGCGCTGGAGCTGCAGGCCAGCGAGAGTGCCGCTCTTGCATCTTGTCGCGAGCCGAAATGGAATGTGATTTTCGATGGGTTCCGCCTGCGGGGCGTGAATTTCATCGATAAGTGGGGAAACCCGTACCGCTACATTTCCACCGAACAGGATCACTGGGCGTGCGGGTTTGTGGCGGCCCAGGCTGGTGATATGTGGCTGCTTCATCATCGCCCAACGGACGATGACATGCAGCGCGTTATGCGCGCCTGGATTGATTCCGGAGAGGTGCGGTGAGTGGCGCGCGGGCTCGCAACCGATCGGCTGTCCTCCGAAGCGCAGAGCGTTATGCTTGCGTGCTTTCGCGAGAAGCTGCCTGCCGCGACGATCGTGAGCCGCATCAAGGCCGCGACGGGCGAGAAAGCCGCGGAGCGCACGATAGCGCGGCGCAAGAGCGAGTGGGAAGCCGAATCGCGGCGGCGCCAGGCGGGACGCGAGCAGATGGAAGATCTGCTGGCCGCGGCTCGGGCGGGCAGTCACACGGCGTCCGAAATGATCAACGCGCTCGCAATCGAGCAGCTGATGCGCGATCCGGACGGAACACTGAGGCTCGATCCGATCGCGCTGCAGCAGACGTCCATCCAGGCCGAGCGCGTGCGTCTGCAGGCGCGCCAGGTGGAGCTGAAGGAACGCCAGCTCGCGCTCGACGAAAAGAAGTTCGCGGCGATTCAGGCGCGCGAAGCCGCCGCAATCGAAGCGCTGAAGGGCAACGCCGCAAAGGACTTGTCGCCGGAAGACCGGCTGCGGAAGGTGCAGGAAATCTATGGAATCAAAACCGATGACGCAAGAGCAGCCTGAGAAAACCTTCGTCTGCTCCAGCTGCGGCTCAGACCTGATGCAGGCTGGATTCACAGTCCAGACTTACACCCACAAGCGTTACAGGGCGCACGGGGGCCGCGTCGCGTCCACGCCAGAAGAAGGCAACGGAGCTGCGCACGTCTACTGCGCCCGCTGCTTTCGTCCCGCCGTGGATGTGAGCGCCAAAGAGATCGTGGAGGCCGTCGCCGCTTGACCGCCGCCGTTCCACTGCAGGCCTGGCAGCGCGCGTACCTCGCTGACGAGTCGCGCCGCACCTTCCTCGCGAAGTCCGTTCAGGTGGGCGGTTCGTTCATCGTGGCGCTGCGCACCATCCTGCGCCGCCTGAAGCGCAAGGGCGGTTTGTCTATTCTGTTGAGCGCTTCCGACCGCCAGTCCATCGAACTGATGGACAAGATCAAAATGCACACCCAGGCGATGGGCGTGCTCGTCGATTACGAAGACGGCTTCTTCCAGGACACCTCGCTCACGCAGCACACTGCGAAATTCCCCGATGGCGCGCGCATCATCGCGCTGCCCGCGAATCCCGACACGGCGCGCGGTTTTTCCGGCGATGTCGTACTCGATGAATTCGCTATCCATCGCGATGCGAAGGCGATCTGGAAGGCTATGGTGGGCCGCACTTTACGCGGCTATGACCTCGACGTGCTTTCGAGTTTCAAAGGCCGCGACAACAAGTTTTTCGAGCTGGCGAAGGAAATCGGGCTGGTCTGCGAAATGGAAGGCGTCGCGCCGTGCGATACGCCGCACCGGAGCGGTCCGTGGAGCGGCCACTGGGTGGATATCTACCGCGCCGTCCGCGAAGGCCTGAAGGTCGATATCGCGGAACTGAAGGCCACTGTAGGCGACGAAGATATCTGGCTTGAGGAGTTCTGCTGCATCCCGGTCGATGGCGCCCTGAACTTTATTCCGCTGGAGCTGATCCTCCAGTGCGAATCTCCCGCCGCCGGCGTCGAGTTCGATGGCGAACAGCGTCCGCGCCTCTACTTCGGCTTCGACGTCGCCCGCAAGCGCGATCTCAGCGTGATCTGGATCTTCGAGCTGCTCGAAGACGGGACGAAGCTCACGCGCGGTGTGATCAGTATGCGCGCCAAACAGTTCCGCGAGCAGCTCGCGATCGCGCGCGGCGTGGCCGCCGTCTGTGAGCGCGGCTGTATCGACGCCACCGGCATCGGTGCAAATATCGCCGAAGATCTGGCGCTCGAATTTCCCGGCCGCGTGGAAGCCGTCGAGTTCAACGCAGGCAACAAGGAACGCATGGCGATCGCCGTCAAGTCCGCCATGGAAGCAAATCAAATTCTGCTGCCCGAATCGGTTCAGGTGCGCCGCTCGCTTCAGGCTGTGAAGCGATTCACTGGCGCCACCGGCAATATCCGGTTCGATGCCGCGCGTACGGCGCAGGGCCATGCCGATGAATTCTGGGCACTGGCCCTCGCCAACGCCGCGATGGAGCGCGCCGCCGACTACGTCCCGGCCAGCGCCGGCGGAATGTTCGGACGCCCCGTAACGGGCAACCTCCTGGAGGCCAGCTTCTGATGGCGCGCTTCGAAACGTCCTGCGACTACGTGCTCGCCAACGAAGGCGGCAAGCTCTACAGCGATGCCGCAACCGGCGAGTACTCGAAATACGGCATCACGCTGAAGCTGGCGGTGCAGGTTGGCGCGTGCGCAGCGGGCGATCGCGCCTTCATCGAAAACCTGAATGTGGTCAGCGCGATGGAGTTTTATCGCAAGTACCTCTGGCGCTACGACAGCATTCTCGACCAGGCCGTGGCGGATAAGTTTTTCGACATGGTGGTCAACATGGGCGCGCCGCGCGCGACAAAGCTCGCGCAGCGGGCCTGCAACGCGCTGGGCGCGACGCTGACGCCCGATGGCATCTTCGGCTACCAGACGCTGATGGCGATCAACGCGCGGGCCGCCCAGCAGCTGGTGCTCGAACTGTGCGCGGAGTCTGTCGCGTTCTACAAAGACCTGGTCGAAAAGGATCCCGCGAAGTACGGCAGGAACTGGGATGGATGGAAGGAAAGGGGCGAAAAAAGACCGCAATGAGGACGTACTGGAAGTCGGCCATGCTGGCCGAAATTTTGTTCATGGAGAACGGCGGCATGCGAATCGCGATCGCCATGGTGCAGGCCAACGGGCCGCGCTGGCAGCCGTTCGGCATCTATGCGCAGCTGGATAGCGTGCCGTGCCGTCCGCTCGGATTCTACGAATCGGCGGACGAAGCGAAGCGCGTGGCCGAACACGACGCGCGGCTGAACTATCCCGAGCTGCGCCATGACGAAATGGATCAGCGCACCGGCCTCGGCGATCGCTTCGATCAGGCGGAATACGCCTCGGCGGTGACGGCGTGATGTTGCGTCGCCTGCTAAAAGCGCTGGAGGACGTCATCCCTTCCATTGGCGCGGTGGCCGATAACGCGGTAGCTGCGTGCGATGCTCCAGCCAACTTCACTCCGTTCGCGGGTCGCGCATCCGGCCTGCCCGCCAGTCTGCTGCGCCCGGGTAATCGCACGGGCAAGATGCGGACGCATAACGTAACGGCGGCGCAGGCGCGGAAGATCTGCGCCGAAGTCACCGCGCGTAATCGAAAGCGCGAGTACGAGCGCGATCCCATCAACTGTACGCCGCGGTGCGGCCTGCTCGCAAAGAAGGCCGCCTAACCTCCCATGGCCCTGCAGTCGCTCAATATCGGTAACCTGACGCCCGCGGCGGTTGAGGCGCTCCAGCACTCGCCCGCTACGGGTGTGCCGTTCGACCTCGCCGAACTCGGCGCTACCGGCACTCCGATATTCGGCGGCTTCCTCCGCGAGCTCGGCGAATACAACGCCGAGCTAACCGGCCTTTCCGCCTATCACGTTTACGAGAAAATGCGGCGCAGCGACGCACAGGTCGCCGCCACGCTGCGCAGCGTCAAGCTGCCGATCCGCTCGGCCGAGTGGACGATCCGCGAACACAAGGACGCCTCACCCATCGAGAAAGAGGCGACGGAGCTGGTCCGTTCCTGCCTGATGGAGGAACTGGACTTCGACGCCGTCATACGCAACGCCCTTCTGATGCTCGACTTCGGCGCCGCCGCGCACGAAGACGTGTATTACCTCGATGGCGACCGGGTGCGGATCCGCAAGCTCGCGCCGCGCCTGCCGCTCACGTTCTACCGCTGGATCTGCGCGCCGGGTACGGACGATTTGATCGCGCTGGAACAGATGGGCTATCGCGGCAGCAAGTACGAAAGAGCGCAGGTGCCGGTCGATAAACTCTCGCTCTTCACGTTCGATCAGGAGGGCGCGAACTTCACCGGGCAGTCGCTGTGCCGCGCGATGTATCAGCATTGGTTCATCAAGGCCGGGCTGTACAAGGTGCAGGCCATCGCGTGCGAACGCAACGGCATGGGCGTGCCGTGGATGAAGATGGGGCCGGGCGCCAGCAAGGAAGATCAGGCGGCCGGACGCAACTGGATCACGTCCGTGTCGGCGAATGAGCGGCTCGGCATGCTGATGCCTTCGGGCTGGGAGTTCGGCCTCGAAGGTGTGAAGGGCGTGGTGCAGTCCGCTGAGCCCGCAATTGCGCACCACAACTCCATGATCAGCATGGCGGCGCTCGCCCAGTTCATCAACCTCGGGCAGGGCGAAAAAGGCGGCTCGCGCGCGCTGGGCAATACGATGTCCGACTTCTTCTATCTCGGACTGCAGGCAACGGCGAACCATATTGCGCGCGTGATCAGCCTCACCACGATCAAACGCCTCTGCGACCTGAACTTTACGGGTATCGAGCACTATCCCGTACTCGCCCCGCAGCAGATCCTCTCGATCAAACTCGAATCCGTCGTCGACGCGCTGCAGAAACTCAGCGGCCTCATTCTCAGCGATGACGAACTCGAAGAGTACATGCGCCAGCGCATGGGCCTGCCCGCGCGCGGTAAGCCTCGGGCGCAGGCCGCGAAAAACCCGGCCGCGTCGAGCGCGCCCGCGCCGGCCGGATTCTCCGAGTTCACGCCATCGCGCGCGCCGCGCGGCGTGGAAAAGTGTGTGGCGTTCTCGGAAATCGCATCGGCTCTCGATAAAGGCCGTGACGACGTGGCCGCCGCGCTGCGCGCCGCGCGTCCGCGCATCCAGACCGAGATCGTCCACAAGCTGATGGCGCGTCCCGCGAAAGAGGCGCATCGCGTGTCGATTGATCTTGATCCGCAGCTCGTCGACCAGGTGCGTGGCATCCTCGGCGATCTGCAGGATTACGGGCAGCAGACCATCGCCGACGAGCGGACACGTCAGATGAAAGGCGCAGCGCCCGAAACCGCGCGCACCATTCGCGCGATCGCGAAGACGCCCAAAGACAATCTGCTCGGGCTCTACGCCGATGCCGTGGTGAGCGAGTTCACGAACAATCTGCAGCAGCGCGCCGCAAATGTCGCTCTCGACGTGCGCCGCAAGACGGAAGGAAAAACGACCGGGCAGGGCATTCTCGACGCCGGCGCGGCGCTGGACGATCAGAGCGAAGGCTGGATCGACAACGTCGCCGGCAAGGGCGCTAATGAGGCTTTCGCCGCGGGCCGCTCGGCGGGATACGAAGACTACGCCGACGAGATCGCGAGCGTGCTGTATTCGTCGATGCTCGATCCGAACAGTTGCGGCAACTGCGACGACGCGGACGGCGAAGAGGGCAAGACTCCGGACGATATCCCGCAGGTTCCGAATCCGGACTGCGAAGGCAAAGACCTGTGCCGCTGCGTGCATGTGTTCAAGTTTGCGGATGAAGGAAAGGCGGCTGCATGAGGCGGATCGTTATCTTCGCGTTCATTCTGCTTGCGATGCGCTGCACGCGCGCGCATGCGCAGAGCTGCCCTGCAGGCTATACCCGCGTGGCGGACACGCTGGCGGGACCGGTGGCTCCATCGACGGGGCTGCCCACGCTTTTCTTTGGATCGGTTACGATCGCGGCCACCAGCGAAGGCACGGGTGCGAACGGCGTAGCGTTTGGACGCCTGCCGATGAAGCTGACCGGTATCGCGAACGGCGCGGTGAGCGTCTGCCTGATTCCCAACACGACGGCGCTGCCGCGCGGCACCACCTATCTGGTGACTTACAACTACGTGGGGCCGCGTGGCGCCGCGCCGGCGTGGACCGAAACGTGGGTTGTCACGGCGTCGACGGGTGCGCTGAAGCTCGGTGATGTAAGACGTCCGTCGCTGTTCGCCTGCCCGGGCCTGCTGAGTCTCTCGCGCCTGACAGACGATCAGCTGCTGCATCTGACCAATGCCGATTTAGCGGTGCTGACGAACTGAGGAGCGCATGAAAAAACTGATTATTGTTCTCGCCGTGGCCGCAGCCTCACTCCTGCTGGCGCAGAACGATTTTTCGCAACTGACGACGTCGACGAATTTGTCGCGAGCCATGAACGGAAAAGTGGATTTTCTGACCGGACACGGTGATCCGAACTCCGCTCACTTGCCGTGTACGTTTGGCGCGGTGCGGTATGGCGATTCGGATACCGGGAATCTGTGGGACTGCAGTGCAACCGCTAACGTGTGGGTTCGGGCGGGAACGTCAGGAGGGGCTACCGGCGCAACCGGAGCGCAGGGGCCGGCAGGGGCAACCGGCCCGGCAGGCGCGACCGGCCCGGCGGGGCCGTCGAATTTCGCCGCGATCGGGTCGGGGACAAATAGCTCCGCGGCTATGACGGTTGGCAGTGGCGCGAGCCTGGGATTCGCCGGCAATGGCACAGTGCAGGCTTCCGCCGTCGATCTGGTGTTTCCGAACGGAACGGGGACGGGCACGATGCTGAATATGCTGGCGGTGATCAGTTCCACCGGGGCCGCGAACGCGACCAATGGACCGATCACGGCTGGTCAGGCCGATCTGCGGCCTGCGGTCGGGGTGGTGATCGCGGGAGCGGGGACTACCGGATCGGCCACGATCAGAGCGGTCGGTCCTGTAACGTGCATTTTCGATGGCCCCGCAGTAGTGGGCAATATTGCTGTGCGGTCGTACAGCACCAGGGGCAACTGCGCAGATTCCGGTACAGCCTTCTGGGCGCGCGTTCCCTCCGGAAGGCAGGCCGTGGGCATTATCCTCGCCGGCATATCCGATGCCGGGCCAGCTCCGATGTGGGTTGCTCTCGGGGATGCGCATGCCGAAAGTTATCTGGGTCCGCTGCCCGCCGCGTCGCTCCCCACGAGCTGCGCCCAGGGTAATACAGCTTTCGTAACGGACGCGCCTGCCGGGCAAAACTGGTATGCGGCGACGTCGGCGGGACCGCCCTGCGTGTGGACGCAACAGGGTGGTTCGGGCGGCGCCAGTACCGGTCAGATGACGTTCACCCTGCCGGGTGTCGTCGGACAGGTAGCCTGTGGCCGCGCTTATTATTCGGGCGCGATCACAGGCGGAGTGATCGTGGAGTCCAGTACGCCGCCTGTGTCCTCTTCGGCCGCCGTGGATGTGTGGGTGGGAACGTACCAGCCCACGGTGTCGCAAACAATCACCACAGGTGGGACGAAACCCACGCTATCCGGCGCCACCAATAATTCCGTCAGCGTATCCGGGTGGGCCTCAGTAGCGTTCACCTCCGGGCAGTGGATCTGCGCGCATGTGGACTCGGTCGCCGCCGCCAATCAGCTGACCCTCGCTTTGGCGGTGTCGCGATGAAGACGGTCATTGCCGCACTGCTGTTTGTGACCGGTCTATCTGCACAGACCCGCGTGGCTCACATCTGTCAGGCGGTCGGATCTGGCGCAGGGGGCGGCACCACCACTGCAATCGATACAACCGGAGCAAACTTCCTCTACGTGACGGTCGCGAACTATGTAGGCACGGCCAACGCGTCGGACAACAAGGGCAATAGCTTCACCGCACTTGCGACATACGGCGGCGCAACCGGCGGCGGACACGGTATGGGTAACGGATTCATCACGTCGTTCTATTCGACGCCGTCCAGCGTGGGCTCCGGGCACACATTCACGTCGACGTCAGCCTACGTGACGATCTGCGTGGAGGCCTGGTCCGGGATGGCGACCTCCAGTGTGTTCGACTCCGGTACCGACAACGGCGCCGATAGCGTGACTGGAACCACCGCGCAACCTGGAAGTATCTCTCCCAGTTCGGGCGGCCGAGTCGTCTTCACCTCCGTTTCCAATTATTCCGACGCGGTCACGGCCAGTATTGGCAATGGTTACAGCCTGGGGGATCACGTCACGGCCTCCCCGTCCGCTTTCGGCCTTGCGATCGGGTATCTCACGACGTATAGCGGGGGCGGAACGAATCCCGCCTGGACGTGGAGCGGCAGCACCAGTTCCGTGGTTGATATCGCGGCATTTCGTTCGGTAGCTACATCTCTGAGCGCCGGCTCGATCTCGTTCATAGCTAACTCGACGACTGCGGTCACTTTGTCTGCCAGCGATGCAACTGGCGGCAGCTCGCCCTACAGCTACCAGTGGTATCGATCG
Source organism: Acidobacteriota bacterium (assembly GCA_048498815.1). Taxonomy (GTDB): domain Bacteria; phylum Acidobacteriota; class Terriglobia; order Bryobacterales; family Bryobacteraceae; genus BOG-234. The sequence continues at coordinate 37,994 of JBEHXG010000010.1, forward strand.
GTGACGAACGGATTCACGCCTGGTGGTGGGTCTCTCTTGTCGGGTAAGACTTCACTTTCGCTTGCGGATTCCGGCCTGACTCCCGGCAGCACCTATTACTACGTGGTGAGGTATACGGATGCGACATCTTCCACCGTCGATTCCGCCCAGTTCACGCAGGTGATGCCGACTGTGGTGCATCATCTGGGTTTCGTCGGTGACTCAATCACACGCGGCGTGGGTACCAGCAATGCGGACACACTGGGGGCGGCCCCGCAGGCGGTGTTGATGCTCGCCAAGACGCCTGCCGTGAACACGCTGTATTCCGCCACAGTTCACGGCGTGGATGGATCGACCACGGCGGACTGGGTTAGCGGTTCGTCGAACCTCAATTCGGCTATCAGCGATTTCGGGGCGAATTTCGTGGAGACGGTTTGCATCATGCTGGGCTCGAACGATTCTGTAGCCAATATCTCAGCCGATACTTACGCAACCCACCTCACCAGCACAATCAATGCGCTGAAGACTGCCGGGATTAGCCGGATCATCCTGAACTACCCGCCATACGCGAGTAATGCGACCTGGCTCACCGCGGGTGCGCCCGCCTTTCTGACGGCTTATCAGACCGCACTGCAGACGCTGGCCGCTACGATCCCGGGCGTTTACCTCGGCGACACACAGGCGTACGACTGGTTCAGCGCCCATAACTCGGACCTTGCCGATGGCGTCCACCCGAACGATGCCGGTGCGGTGTCGCTCGCCTATCTGTGGTCGCAGGCGTATCGGCGAATTTTCCTGCGGGACGTGGCGGCCTCGGTTTCTATCCAGTGATTCCTATGAAACGAATAATTGCAACTCTTCTGATCATTTCCGCGCCGGCCGTCGCGGCGAATCCGCTTCGCGCGATCCGCGGCTTCTTTTCCGGGCGCTATGGCGTTACTGTCTCGCTCGGGGCTGTCGGCGCGGCCAATGCGTGCGACTACCGGACCACAGTGAACGTGGTGAACTCCGGAGCGGGATACGAGGCGAACCCGCTGCTGCAGAATTCGCGCGGTCTGCTCAGCCAGGACCGGCTCGCGGCATCAAAGGTTTTTTCCTTCGCGTTGCCGGTCGCGCTGGAGGCGTGGCTGCGCTGGCGTCATCCTGCCGCGTTCGCCCGATATCGGGGGCCGATCATTCTCGGCAACTGGCTGGACGCCGCGGGTATCGGCGCCGTTGCACTGCATAACCGTCAGGTCTATATCCGCGAAGGTGTTCAGTGAATCGTATCTTCCTCGCGCTCGCCGTCGCACTCGCCTGTGCTGCCGCAGATGCGCCGAAACCGGAGATCGATTCGGCGACCGCCGCCGAATACTGGCAGGCCGCCGCGCACGCCACGGCTGCGCAGTCGGATTTCAATCGCTCGCTCACCGACGCGCAAAAGCAGTTGATGGCGTGGCGCGATAAGTATGCGCAGCAGGCGCAGGCCGCCGCCGACAAGGCCACCAAACAGTGCGAGGCGGCTCATAAGAAGCTGAACGCCGAGACGTTCACCTGCGAGGAGACCCCGAAGAAATGAGCCAGCCGGGTTTCATTATCGACCTGACACGGATCGCGCTTTCCGCGAGCGAAGAAACGCCCACGCGCATCCCGCTCGCGCAGCTCGGCACGTTCTACAAAGGCAAACAGCGGTTCACGATCACGCGCAACGATATCGCGCGCATGGCCGAGAACTTCGCCAAGCGCGGCAACGGCCAGGTGGTTCTCGACTACGAGCACGCCTCCGAGCACCCGGAGCTGGCGGCGGGCGGACCGATTCCCGCGGCGGGCTGGATCGTCGCAATCGATCCCGAGCCGGACGCGCAAAAGCTGGTGTGGGGCGAGGTTAACTTCACGCCGCTGGCGCGGAAGCTGATCGAGGCCAAAGAGTACAAGTTTATTTCGCCGGTCATCAACTGGGCCGCGCGCGATAAGAGCACGGGAGAGGCGCAGGGCGCAACGCTGCAGAGCGCGGCGATGACGAATACGCCTTTCCTCGACGGGATGCCGGCGATCAGTCTGAGCGAGGCCGGTTGGCAGATGGCGGAATTTTCAGAACAAGGAGAAAGCAACGTGGCAAAAGAGCCGGTAATGTGTTCGGAACACCCGAAGACGCCGATGCTGTGCCCGACATGCGATGCCGACCAGATCAGCAAACTGGCGGCGTCCGAGCACAGACACGAGGGTCCAAGGGTGGTGTCGCTGTCCGAGGTCGCGCGCGACGCGTCGGGGCGGCTGAATCTGGCGGCGATCGACAAGGGCAGTGTGGTGTCGATGGACGTCTTCACGGCGTATCAGCGCGAGCAGGTGGCGCTGAGCGAAGTGCAGGCGGCGATCGACAAAGGAAAGATCGCGCCCTCGAATCGCGAGAAGTGGACGAAGGTCGCGCTGAGCGATATCGACACCTTCCGCGATCTCATAAAGGATCTGCAGCAGGTGGATCTGAGTGAGCGCGGGATCGGCGGCGAAGGCGCGACGGGTAATGCGTCCGAATACGACAAGGTCAGTCTGGCGCTCAGCGAGAAGGCTACCGAAATCAGCAAGAAGGACGGCGTTCCATACGCCACGGCGTTCAAGCGCGCGATGGCGGCGAATCCGGATCTCGTCAAGCGGCGCAACGAGCTGGCTGATCGTGCGACGCGCACAAAGGAGGAAGCATAAGCAAATGGCTGGAACTCTGGCAACTTTAACCAAGGCGTACCGGATTGAGGACGCGGCCGGCGTGGGTGTTTCGGTCTGCGTCGTATTCGGGGCCAATGATGGCGGCTGCAAGAAGCCCACCGCCGCGAATGCAGCTGGTTTTCTCGGGGTGACCCGCGAAGATCAGCCGACGCAGAACAAGAGCGTGGCGGTCGATAAGAAGGGCATCGTGCCGGTTTACTACGGCGGCAACGTAACGCGTGGCGATCGGCTGGTGATTAACAGCGCGGCGGGCGATGTGAAATCGGTCGAGGCTCTGATCACGGCCGCGCCGGGAACGGCGGCAATTTTCAACATCGTGGGAAAGGCTGAGATGTCCGGTGTCGCCGGCGATCTGGGAAGGATGGACATCCAGGACTACCAGTTCGCGCAGTTCGTCAGTTAAAAGCGGTCGATGCGGTTCCGCGGGAAATCCCGCCGTCGCCATCTGACTGGAGCGGCGGCGGGAATGAATCAGATGGGTAGAGAGAGTCAGTAAAGCTTCACGGCGGAGGTGAAGTTCCTACCCGGTTCAGATGCAAGGCAAAGGTTGAAAGGACTTCATGCCCAGCACCAGAAATGTACATGTCGATCAGGCGCTCAGTAATCTGAGCCTCGCTTACACGGGAGACGGGGAGTTCGTGGCGGATCAGGTTTTTCTCGATCTGCCGGTCGATAAAAAGACCAACAAGTATTACGTCTATGGCCAGGAAAACTTCCGCGCCGACGACGACATCGTAGCGCCCGCTGCGGAAGCCGACGAGATGAACTGGACGTTGTCGACCGATTCTTATTTTTGCGAGGCACATGCGAAGTCGTCTGTCATCCCGTATGAAGAGGACGAGAATCAGGACGACGTTCTCGACGTGGAAACGGACACCACGATCATGCTCACGGAGCAGATCCTGCGGCGCAAGGAAGTGAATGCCGTATCGGCTGTGACCGCCGGTCTGACTGCGGTTGATCTGACTGGCGCCGGGGTGGATCTGGATGCCACCGATCCCGTTGCGGTTGTCGATGCGGCGAAGCTGACAATTCGCAAAAAGACGGGAAAGCGCGCGAATCGGCTCCTGCTTCCGGAGCCGGTGCTTATCGCTTTGCGCAACAACGCCAAGGTGAAGAGCCGCGTATCGGGCGCGCAGAACCTCGGCGCGTCGGCTATCACCATTGAACAGCTCGCCGTCGTGATGGGCGTCGAAAAGATCGTGGAGGCCAACGCGATCAAGGCCACCACGAAGGAAGGCCAGGCCCAGTCGAACGATTACATCTGGGGCAAGAATATGCTGCTCTACTACGCGCCGCCTGCCGCCGGCCCGCGTACGGTGTCACTGGGCTATTCCATGAACTGGGTTAAGGGCAAACTGGCAGCGCCGGTTTACCGGTTCCTGCTGGAGACGCGGCATGCCCTCAAGATTGAGGCGCGCCGCTACTACGACACCAAAGTCGTCGCTGCTGGCGCGGGCGTTCTCTGGTCTAACGCGATCGCTTAGTCCCATGTCGGCCCCGGTTCTCAATTCGATTTCGCCCACGCTTGGCGCCCCGGGCGTGGCGATCACCGTTACGGGTAGCGGCTTTACCGCCGCTTCCCGTGTCGGTTGCCCTTCGCTGGTTCCCACCACATACATCGACGCGAATACGCTCACGGCGGAGATTCCGGCGATGGAGGGACCGGCGGGTGCATCGATTCGGGTACAGGTCTATGTGCTGAACGCAGACGGGGCTGTCAGCAACACGCTCGATTTATCGATCGACTTCCCGATCGCCAGTGCGCAGGGCTGGACCACGGTTGACAACGTGGCGGGCGAGATCCCGAACTTCCAGCGCGCGGCGGCGATTCCCGATTCGACAATCGTCAGCTGGATCCAGAGCATCTCGCAGTCCGTGACGGCGGTGCTGTTACGGCGCGCGTTGCCTCTCGATCCCTCACAGTGGGCGCAGCCGGACGCCGCCAGCGCCGCGCCCACCGCCGCCGCGGTGCTGGAGCTGATCACTCGTTACGGCGCTGCTGCGCGGCTTGCAGCGGCTGTGGCGGGCCAGTTTACGAGCGGCGTCAATGCGCTGCAGGCGGACCTTAGCGCCGCCTACAAGCGCGAATATCAACTGCTGGACAGCGGCGGCTACGACAAGCTGTTTTTCCCCGCCGCGGCTACGGAGATCACGGGGCGTCAGTTCGCCTCGAATCTCGATAGCGGCTGTCCGGCTTATCCGTTTTTTCGAAAGGAAAAGGTTTTCTAACGTGAACATTTTCGCGATTCTCAAAGCGATTCCCGTGGTACTGAGTTTCCTGGCATCGCAGAAAGACAACATCGAAAAGCTGGTGCTGGATGCCGAGGCGAAGTTTCCCCAGGCGCAGAGCGGTATTAGCAAGCTGGCTCACGTTCTGGGTGGCGTCTTCACGCTGGTGCAGGATACGGGTGGCCTCATTGCCCAGGTTCCACAGGACATTCTCGGTCTGCTGCTCACCGGGCATATCAGCCAGGTAGTGACGAAGATCCTTCCGCCCGCGACTCAGGAGCAGGCTAAGGCGGCTGGAGCAACGGCCTAAGTAAAGGTTTCGGCGGCCTCGCTCTTACTGGAGCAACGTATTCGACGAAAGGAGAATGCGCGGACGGGGCGGGGCTTCCGGATTCGAGCCAAAGCGAATGATCGGATTTCATCCAGACTGGGTAACGAGCGGCTTTCAAAAAATGGAAGATGGCTCGTGGATCGAACTCGGCTCGGTGCCCGGCGTGGCGCTGCCTCGCCCGGCGCGCACGCCCGATCTGCCGGTTCACGATGTTGCCGATTACCTGACGCGGAGCGATGCCGAGATCGCGGAGTTGCGCGACAAAGTCGCGAAGCTGGAGGGCCGCTGATGTTCCGCTTCAAGATGGACATCGCCGGCGAAGTGCAGCTCGACCGCGGCATCGCGCGTTTCGCCGATGGCGTGGCCGACTATCGCCCCATCTGGCCGGTGATCGAGGATGAGTTTTACGCCGAGGAAAAGGCACAGTTTCAGTCGGAGGGCGAAGAGGGCGGCGAGCGCTGGACGCCGCTATCGCCCGAATACGCCGGATGGAAGGCCGCTCATTTTCCCGGCATGCCAATTCTGCAGCGCACGGGTAATCTGATGCGATCACTGACGAGTGGCAACGATCCGAACAGCGTGAAGATTGAAGGGCGCAAGTCGCTGACGCTGGGCTCGGCGCTGCCGTATGCGATCTATCACCAGTCGATCGCGCCGCGCAACGGGGCGCTGCCGCGCCGGCCGGAAATCATGCTGACCGAGGCTTTCGCCCGCAGCGCGATGCGGCATGTGCAGACGTATCTGGTGCAGGTGGCGACGGCCAGCGGCTTCCGTACCGGGCAGGGACCGATTCAGGTGAGCAAGTTCGCAAGCATGTTCGGCGTCGGTGCAGCTCCGCGATCCGCGCGGCCCCGCAAGCTGCAGCATGGAGGGCTGGCATTTTAATGCGAAAGCTTCTGATTCCCGCGACGCGCGCCATGCTGCAGGCCGCAGGCGTGCCGTATACGATCGAGAACGTAGAGGGCGCCCCGCTGGAGGGTGGAAACCTGATTCTGCTCTGCGGCACGATGTTCGGTCTGCGGACGCCAGATGGCGCGGCGGAGTTGCGGCGGCATCGTCTGTTCGAGACCAGCTTCTCGATTCCGTTGTGGCCGCGCTGCAATCACGGCGAGTGCGGGACTTTGTCTGTGGTCGGTACCGGACTCGAAGCGAACACGAAGCGCAACGAGCGTCGCCTGCGAGCGATCAGCGTGTGTGGACACGGCGCACCGCGTGTGTGGGATCGATCGCGGCCTCGCGCGATCTCCGTCACGGGCAACACCCCACAGACAAACACCGTTCGCAACCGCGAGCGCGAGACGTTTTCGATCCACGATGCGCGCGCTGCCATGGGAATCGACTGGATGCCGATGAAGTACCTCAGCCAGGCGATTCCGCCGGCCTATTCGCAGTTCATCGGCGAGCAATTTCTGGCGTGGCGTGCGGCGCGAAAGAGGGCTGCATAGATGCCTAACGCGAAGCTCATCGGGCCGATTCTCGACACCCTCGCGACGATGCTGCGCGGCATGAAAAGCGACACCCTGGACACGCTTCCGGCCTTCGCCGAAGTGAAGGTCGGGATGGGTCTTTCGGTGAATTCGCCGTCCGCGCGCGTCATGCCGCGCAAAACGGTTTTCACTGACGATCAGGGCCAGTCGCGCGCCGAGGTTCACCTCGTCACGATCCGGCTGGGTATTACGGGATCGGATCCCGACGAACTCACGGCGCGGATGGTGAAGTATGTAACCGCGGTCGACGCGGCGATCGAAAAAATGCAGGACACGGAATGGCCGGATTATGTGCTTTCTTCCGGTCGCTTCGTTACGGAGCACGATTACGGGGCGATCTATTCGGGGAACAATGGCCTGGCGTGCTGGCCGGAAATCCACGTCGCAGTGAAAGCAGAGGAGTGGCGATGAAAACGAAGTACACGGTTGTACTGCCGATCGAGGTGGACGGCAGAATTTACCAGCACGGCGCAATCGTCGAGCTGGATCAGGAAACGGCGGAACTGCACAGCCACGCGCTGCGCGCGGTTGGCGCGGACGAAAAGGCGAACGCGGTGAAGGAGGCAGGCGATGGCCGGAACAGCTAAAGGTTACGATAATTCAGCGATCCACATGGGGCCTGGTGATATCTGGATCGTCGGCACCCCGCCTACAGATTCGACTGTGCGGCTCACGCTCGCGACAGACGGAACTCCGGATGCGACGGCGCATCCAAGTTCGGTCTGCCTCGGCCTCACGAAGGGCGGGATCACTACTGTCGTCAAGACCAAGACCACAGCGGACACCGTTGACCAGGCGGAGGCGCCGGTCAATAAATACGTGGATACCGTGGCCGCGTCGATCGAGGCTGAGCTGACGCAGCAGTCCGTGGATCTTCTCCAGCAGGCGATGACGACGGGCGTATACGGGGCGACCAGCGCGTACAGGCAGATCACATTCGGCGGCGTCTCGATCGTTCCTACGGCCTGTGTTGCGGCAATCTCACCGAAGCGAACGGGGTCGGGCCTGTGGCTTGTCTCGGTGCTCTATAAGGCCGACATCGAGGGGCTGCTGAACATCCTCATGGCACGCAATAAGCAGAGCACGCATAAGGCGGTATTCAACGGCCAGTCCGATCTGACGCGTTCGGCGGGCAAACAAATCGGCGTGCATTACGAAACGCTGACGTAAGAGGATTCCATGCAGGATATAACCACAGCCGAAGCATGGCGCGCGGCCGGTCGCGAAGCGGCGGCGAAAGAGGCAGTTACTCTTTCGCTGCCGTCCGGCGTGAAGATTCAGGCGAGGCGTCCCGGCCCCGCCTGGATGGCGTCGGCGGGGCGGTTGCCGGTAGGGCTCGCGGCGATCGCGTCGGGCGACGCCGGCGGCGCGCAGGGGCTGGAGGATGCGCGGGACACCGCGCTGTTTTTCCGCGACCTGCTGGAATATTGCGTGGTCTCGCCGCGCATTTCGCTCGGCGGTGAGCCGGGCACGATCCTGCCGTCTCACATTCCCGATCGCGATGTGAGTTTCCTGATTGCCTGGGCGTTGCGAGGTGAAGAGGCTGCCCGCCTCGCCACCTTTCGCCGCGAGTCCGGAGCTGGAGATGGTGGCGATGGCGGCGAAGACGTTCGGGCAGCGACCGAGCGCGCTGCTGGCGATCGGGGATCCGTATCTGGCGCTAAGCGTCGATCTGGCCGGGCACATGGCCGTGGCTAACGTGGCGGCGCGCGCGAGAGAGAGCGCAGATACCGAATAATGCCTATTGACTCCACAGCCCAGTTGCTCTTCACCATCGGCGCGAACGCCGACGATGCAACGGAGAATATCGCCCGCTTTCGGAATTTGATCTCAAAGGATCTGGGAGAGATGGGCGAGGAGTTCGACGACTGGTCGAAAGAGGTCTTCGGGAATCTCAGTACGGTCAACGGCGCACTGATCGCCGGCGGCGCCGCGCTGGCGGCTGTGGCTGTCGGCGTGGGCGCGTTCGTTACAGAGGCGATGGGCGAGTACCGGCAGTATGCGGACTCGGTCGATCACGCCATGAAGGTGACCGGTCTGGGTGCGGAGGATTTGTCGGTTCTGCACCTGGCCGCGGCGGAGACCTTTGTCAGTTTCGATTCGCTGACGAACGGCATCGTTCGCTTCGAAAGCAGCGTCGATAAGGCCGCGAATGGCGGCAACAAAGAGCTGATCGAATCGTTTCGGCGGCTGGGCGTTTCGCAGGCCGACCTGACCGCCGGTGAGCAGAATCTGATGCCGCTGCTGGGCAAGGTGATGGATGGATTCCACGGCCTTGCCAGTGGTACGGATCGCGCCGCGCTGGCGAAGGATTTGTTTTCCCGTTCCGGTCCGGAGCTGCTCAGTTTCCTGACGCGTGGATCCGAGGGGCTGAACGATTTCCGCGAAAAGGCGGAATCGCTGGGGCTGACGTTGTCGCCGAAGCTGATCGACGACATGCGGGCGCTGAAGGCCGCCGAAGAGCAGCTCAAGGCCCAGCATGAAGCGCTGGATGTGGTGATCGGTAAGAGCTTGACACCGCTGAAGACGTTCTGGGAGACGCTGAAGGGCGCGGTAGCGCAAACTCTGCGCAACGGGCAGGCTCTGGCGATGCCGGGTTTCTTTATTCCGGCTGTGGTCGATAACTATCACAAGCTGACGGCCGAGATTCAGCGCGCGGTGGATGCGACTAAGATGCTCGGCGACTCGAAGCCGGCGCCTCCACCACCACAGCAGACGCTGACGGAGTTTACGCGGCTTTCGGAGCTACTCACGGAAATCCGGGATAAGAGCGAGCTGATTGCCTCGGAGGATAATCCCGCCGTTCGCGAGACGCAGGAACTGTATAAGTTCACGGACGCCGCGGCGAAGGCGCAGCAGGAACTGCGCAAGCTGATGGCTGAGGGGAAGATCAGCGCGGCGGATGCGCGGAGAGAACTGCAGGCGTTCGCGACGATTCCCAATCAGATCAGTGAGCTTTGGGCGGCATGGCTGGCGCAGCAGCGGAAGAAAGAGCTGGACGAGACACAGAAGGCGAACGATGAGTATCTCGACGCCGAGGTGAGTCTGCGCAACAGGCTGAAGCTGCTGCAGCAGTCCGGTTTCGAGGCGCAGCGCACGCAGCTCGCTCTCGAAAACCATGAGACGATTCAGTCGCTGAGCGAGAAAAAGCAGTACACCGAAGAGACGATGGCGCTGGTGGAGCAGATCTACCAGGTGGGTCTGGCGAAGATCAATGCGGCCGAGCGCGCGCAGGACGAAAAGGACGACGACGCCCTGCGCCAAAAGGCCGCGAAGGAGCAGGCCGAATTCGAGCAGCACTTCGCGCGCCTGCAGGAACAGATGGCGCGCGTGGCGGCCGAGCGCACCACCGGGCGGCAAAAGATCGAGCAGGATGAGCGCCGCGAGCTGCAGCAGTACAGCCAGGCGGAAGAAGCTAAGGTTATCGCCACGGCGACCAGCGAAGCGCAGATGATTTCGATCATGCTGGCGTACGAAGCGATTCGCCGGCAGATCTCCGAAAAGTACAAAACGGAACTGCAGACGCTGATTAATTCGCAGGGCTGGCAGGGTGTTTTCGGCAGTAAGTTCGCCGAGGGGCTGAAGGGCAATGAGGCGCTGCTGCGGGAGTGGCAAAGCAGCACGAATCAGAGCCTGATGCTGGTGAAGGTGTCGATCGAGGATCTGAAAGACACCGCAAAGCAGATGTTTGGCGATCTGGCGCAGGGGATGGGTGGCGCGATCGCGCAGGCGCTCGTATTTAGTCAATCGTTCGACGATGCGATGCGGCAGGCTGCGGCTTCGACCCTGGAGTCGATCGCGGCGCAGTGTTTGACGCAGGCGATCTACTCGACGGCCTGGGGATTTTTCGACCTTGCGACGGGCGACTATCCGGGCGCCGAGGCTGCTTTTGAGGCGGCAGGGCTGTTTGCGCTGGCCGGCGGCGGAGCGGCCGCTGTAGGCCGCGCCATTGCGCCATCCAGCGCCTCAGCGGGCTCGACGGCGGCAGGCGGTGTTTCGGGCGCGGACGCGGCTGGCAGCGCTGCTGGGCCTGCTGGTGGCGCTGGGACGGCAACTCCGGGAACAACGGTGATTGTGACTGTCAATGGACATGTGATCGGGCCATCCGGGATTTCGGAATTGACCGACATGATTAATCAACAGGTATACGGCAATAACCTCCAGCTTTACGCGAGCGCGAACAAGCAAGGCAACCCGCTATGAGCAGCTACCTGTATGTGAACTATACGCCGGTGGCGACGCCGATCGCGGTGCCAGCCGTGAACGGGGTCAGGGACTTCTTAGCTGTTCCCGTTGCTACAGGGCAGCAGAATTTCTCCACGTCCGGAGCGGCGGTGGAGACGGTGAATCAGTCGATTGTGGTGCAGGTATCGTTCACGATTCCAGGTCTGGCGGTGGGGCGGATTACGAGCCATGGGCGGCGTTTGCGGAATGGGCGATGGGCGGCGGGACGTTTATTCTGGCGCCAAATTATCCGACGTCGTCGAAGGAATACAACTGCGTTTTGCTGGATCAGACGTGGCCGCTTACGCGGGCGGGTTTCCGGCGTTATAACGCGGATTTCAAGTTTCAGTGCCTGAGAGATTCGAGCGCGCCGGCGAACTCGGCCGAAGTGATGGATAGTTTCTGGGGGCTCGTGTGAGATCGGCGCGCAGCGTGTTCGAGCAGAACGATGGCGATGTAACGAAGGCTTACTATGCCGAGCTTGCCGCGCTCGGTCCCGACGGACAGGTTGCCGTCGCGCTGTTTCGCGCGCAGAAGCGCAGCTCGCGCGCGAAAGAATATCGTCCGGGGAAGTTTCGCCGCGCGGCGTATGACGTCAAGTCCTGGTCGATGGGCGAAGTGGTTCGGCTTGTTGCAGAGCATGGGGAGAAACTCGGCATCCGATGTGGATGGAAGGCCGATCCTTCCACGCGTTTCGATAACGGCGATTCGTGGGTGCTGTATGTCGATCTGCCGCAAGGTCAGGTGTCTTTCCATTCGCCTACCCGGCTTTCCGGTCCTGATTATCCGGGTGACTGGTGCGGCGAAAAGTGCAGCGCAGAGCGCATTCTGGCGTTCTGCGATTCCGTCAGCGCGGCGGCTGCCGCATGATCTCCGGAACCACAGCCTGGACTGCGAAGAACGCCGCGCTCGCGAAGCGGCCGATCTTCGTCTTGTCGATCGACACGCAGGCGACGGTTTACTCGACGCATGACCTCACGCGCGAGGGGATTACGGGCACGCTGCCTGCTTACGAGCCGTGGCTGAAGACGCCGACCGGATCCACTCAGACAATCGACGTGCAGGCGGGGACGAGCAGTATTGGGGAGATCCAGTTCGAAGTGATCGATAAGGGCGGGGCGGTTCGCTCACTGGTCGGGACCACGACGCTCGAAGGGCTGCTGGCCACGCTGCTGGTGGGTTATCCGGGGATCGATTGGTCCGACTTCATGCCACTGTGCACGCACCGCATCTACAAAGTGGTGCCGTCGAAGTGGTACAGCAGCTTCCTGCTTTCGGCGAAGGATATTCAGATGGATTCGAAGCGCACCATCTGGAATAACCCGCTGAATGGCGCGCCGCTGTCGGCGTCGAACCCGTGGATCATCCAGGGGACGCCGTGCGAGATTATCCAGACGATCTGGCTGCTCGGCCTGGGGAATCCGGCCTCGACGATCGACCTCGCCTATATGCGGCAGCTCGACGATCCAGCCGAGGCGCTTTATTCCTGCGCGCGGCCTTTCCTGTTTGAGATGGATCAGCCGTTTACAGTGCTCGATTTTCTGGAAGATCAGGTTTATAAGGCTTCCGGCATGTATCCCGTGGTGACAAATACGGGGCAGCTTTCGGTGCGCGGATATCGTCCGCTGCAGGGCGGACCTTCGCCCGTGTTCGATTTCAATGCGGATAACTGCATCGCGTTTCCGGATTACGATCGGGCGCAGATTCTGAACGATCTGCTGTGGAGCATCGACAACACGGCGGCGTATAGCGGCGGAAGCTTCAGTACCACGCTGTTGTTTCTGGATGCGACGAGCATTTCGACGTTCGGGCGCAGCAATGAACGATCGGTGCAGAACAAGGGCTTGCGGACGGAGCTGGGCGCGCAGTGGTTTGCGCAGGACATCTCGCAGCGCATGTTCGCCCGGTTTGCGGGGAGCGCGGCGCTGCGGGGCGGCGCTCCGCTGCTGACGTTGCAGTCTTTTTTTCTGACACTGCCGGTGTGGGTGGGCGATTACGTTACTGTCAGCCATCCGAAAATGCCGGATCTGTTCACGGGCGCACTGGGTGTGACGGGGCGGGTGTGTGAGGTGATCGATCGGACGCCGGATTATGCGAGCGGAAAGATGAATTTCAAGCTGCTGGATACGGGTCTGACGGGTGCGCCGGCGGCGGTGCAGATCGGCAGTGCGGTGATTGATACGGATTCGATTTATTAGGAGGTTTGTGATGGCGAAAAAAAGCAAAGTTGAAGAAAAGCAAGTCCCGACGCAGCCGGAAACTCCGGAAGCTGCCGCGACTGAAGAGGTGCAGCCGGAAACTGCTGTTATCGTTCCGACGTTTACTCTTCGCGCGGATACGAAGTTCGGGCGCGCGGTGATGTTCGCGGCGCGGCATTATTCCCATCTGCTGCCTCATGCGGAGATACGCGAACTGGCACAGGTCGAGCGCGAGTTCGAACTGTATGAGGAGACGACGCGCTCGTGAGCCTTACCCTCAGCGCTCAGCCGGGCTTCACTGATCTGGCGGACTCCACGTTTGACGGCGGATCTACATTGAGCTCGGCTGCGCTGAAGAGTCTCAATGCGGATGCGAAGTTCGCGGCGGTCCGTAATGAGCAGTTCTGGGGCTATTACAAAAATGGCGAGACGGTGAATATCCCCGTTTCGCCGGCGGATGGGTATCCATACAGCCGAGCGGAGCTGCTGTATTCGTGGTCGCTGGTGTCGAGCGCGTCGCATGCGGCCGCGCTAAATGGGACGCAGAGCATACCCGCACCGGGCGCTAATTCCGGCCCGGGTACGGTGCTCGGCGTCAACGCGAATATTGATCAGTCGTCGGGTTTCATAACGTGCTCGACGGCTTATTACAACGGCACTCAGACGACTACGGCGGACGGGATCCTGATGGTGATCGTCCACGCGCAGAGGAATAGGTAAGAGTTCTTGCGCGTCGCGCCCAACTTTCCGCGCCCCGGTGTGATCGGCGGTTTCGCGCTGACTATGGTCGCGGGTCTTACGCCGCTGCTGTCGATCGGCGCGCTGTTCGCGCAGGGGACGCTTTGGCTGCCGACGTTCGCGCCCACGGTTCCGCCCGCGCCGGCGAACCAATATTCGTACTTGGCATACAACTCGACCACGGGGCTGTATTGGACGGTGAATCCGAACGGGACTACGGCGGGTGATGCGGTGCTCGGATGGGTGGTTACGGATGGGTCGGATTTGCTGGCGGTTAGCGGGCAGGATATTGAGCTGGCGAGTTCGACGGTGACGTCGTCGGGAGGATCGGGCGGCTCAGGGGTGCTGTCGACGGGCGGCGGCGAGGGCAGCTCCGGCGTGTTCGGGGGCAAGGAAACGATGACTCCGGACATGAGCTGGAATGTCCGGCCGGACGGGTCGAAGGGCCTCGTGCATTACGTGACGACAACCACGAATGCGATTCATTTCGCGCCGCCGATTAACTTCGCCGGCGGAATGATGCTTTGCGTGGTGATTAAGCAGGGCACGCCCGGGCGGGCTGTGACGTGGGATGCGGTTTACATCGGGCTTGCGGAATATGTGGTGGACACCCGGGCGGCGAGCTACGCGACCCTCTGGTTTCAGGTGCAGGAGGATTTGACGTGCGTCTGCCTGATGGAGAGAAACGGGGTGCTGTTCCTATGAGAAAAGTCCTGATTGCTGCCATTGCGATCGCGGGCGTGGTGAGCGCGCAGAGCTTTCATGCGATTCGGATTACTCCGGATGGTGCGACCGTGGGGGTGATCACGCTGCAGGGCGACGCGAGCCATAGTGGGGTTATCACGCTGCGGGCCGATTCCGCGGGCACCAGTGCTCTGCTCGATTCGAGTTTGCAAGTCGGGATCAATAGCGCCCTCGCGGCAATCACGGTGAATAACGCGGGTTCCGGCCTGGCGATGGATGTATTCGGCAAGATTGCGGTGTCTGGGGCCGCCGGGGCCACGGCGATCGCGGTAGCGGCGGGGTCGGGTGGGATTGGGTTAGATGTGTCGGGCTCGTCAAGCCTGCACGCCAATACGTCTGGCGGGATATCGACGCTGCGGATTACGCAGGCTGGTGCGGGTAACGCATTGAGCGTCTCCGGTTCGATATCGAGTTTTACCTATAACGGACCGGGTAACGCCGTGGACGGTCAGAACACTTTGGGCTCTGGCGCTGGGGTCTCGGGATTCAACGGCGGAAGCGGACCGGGTGTGCTGGGCTGGAATCAGTTTGGTGGCGATGGAGTAAAGGGGCTGTCGGATTCCGGCAATGCTGTACACGGCGCATCGAACTCCGGAGATGGCGTCTATGGCCTGTCGGGTTCCGGATATGGCGTGCATGGAGTCAGCACGTCCGGAACGGGTGGGTATTTCGTGGGTGGCGGAGTATCGGGATTTGGCGTGCATGGAGAGAGCGCAGCGGATCACGGAGGTGATTTTGTTAGTTCGACCAGTACGGCTGTATACGGCCAGAGCTCCTCTGGTTACGGCGGAGTTTTTATTTCAACCACAGGCGATGGGCTGTTTGCTTCCAGCTCTTCGGGGCTGGCTGCTGAGTTTGGGCTGGGCAACGTAAAGATCGATAACGGGGTGACCGTGTCTGGCACCGCGACACTTAATGGCGGGGTAGCCGGAACGCATGGGCAAAATATCGGTGTCGGGGATTCGCCTATATTCGCGGCCATCACTGTAGGTAGTTGCTCTGGGTGTGGTGGTGGGGGATCGTATACGGCCGGGACCGGTGTCGCTATTTCCCTTGGAGTGATATCGATCGGTCAGGCTGTGGGTACGGCGGATTCGCCATCTTTCCAGCACATCATTGCAGCCGACTACGTCCAGGCTGCCAATGGGTTTCTGGTGCCGGGATATCGGTTTGTGGATGGCAGCGCAAATTTGTTCGGCAATAGCGTTACGGTTACAGGGCTGGGAACCGGTTCGGGTGGTGCGCAGGCATGTTTTGATGCCGGCGGGACGCTCTATAAGGGATCGCCTGGTTGTTGAGGAAAGGGGGATTGTGATGCGAAAGGTGATTGCGGGCTTCGTGTTCTGTGGTGTGTTGGCGGCTGCGGCTGTGCCGCTGAAGCTGCCGCGGGTGGAAGTTCGTCCGCGTGTGGAGACGTATTGGATTCCGCTCGGGATTGCTCCGCTATGCCTGGCTGGCGTGTCGATGCCCGGGTGCGCGTGGGCGATTGCTCAGCCGCCTGTGTGGCTGGTGATTGTGCAGGTCAATGGGGTGACAGTTAGTCAGACAGTGGTTTCAGGGGCGGATCGCGGCTAAGTTCGTCGGCTGAGTTGTGGCGAAATCGGCGGGCTGCGCAGGTGGCCTGCTATTCGTGCGTCTGGGGTATTATTCTTTGGTTCTTGCCGACCATCGTTGCATCATTGCCGATTATCGTTGCATTTCGTGCCGCGCATCGCTGCCCGCACTACGCCCCAACGCCCAATGGCTTCGTTTTTTCAACCCACGAAATCACCAGCGCGGCCGAACGCCAGCGCAACCTGGAAGCCGCCGCCTACACCCTGAACACCTGGGAACCCTGGCGCAAATTCGGCCACACCTGCGCTGGCAACCCCGACCTCTTCGTCGATATCCCCCGATACCCGCCACCCTCGAACGCTCCAAAGAAAATCCACGGCATTTCAAAGGAATCCGTGGCCATCCGCCGCCACTACCACCCCGAAGAGGCTCCTCGCAAGCGCGCGTAAGTTACTCAACCTAAAGGCTGGACCATAACAAAACTTACTGACATCCGCCCCGCGCGGAGATATACTCTGCTGTGAAGGATTCCGCCATTCTATGCAAACCTCCGCTCGTGCCGCTGTACTGATCGCCGCCTGCGCTCTGCCTGTCTGTCTCTGCCAGGCGCAGCCCGGACGGGGCGGCGGCGCATGGAACACCGCGGCCTCTGACGCCCAGCGCTCCTCATGGAGCCGCACAGACAGCCGCATCAATCTGGCCAGTATGCCGGGCTTTACCTTCCTCTGGAAGCTCAAAGTCGCCAATGACCCGCGCCAGAACTACTCCCTTTCCTCGGCCGTCACAGTCGATACCTATATTGGCTACCGTGGATTCCGTTCCTATGCCTTCATCGGAGGCGCGGCCAACAATGCTGTAGCCATCGATACCGACATGGGTCGTCTCGAATGGCTCCGGAATCTCGGCCCTGCAAACGTAGCTGCCACACCGGCATGCCCGGGCGCCATGAGCGGCGGAATCACCCGTCCTGTCACCCTCGCTCCGGTTGCTCCTCTGGGCCCTGGACGTGCCGCCGGGCGTGGCGGCGGAGCAGCCAGCGGCGTCGGTGAGCCTGGTCAGGGCGCTGTCACCATTGGCATCGGCGGAAATCGTGGCGGCGGAGGTCCAGGAGGCGCGTCCGGAGGACGGGGCGGTGCGGCGGGAGGATCGGGTGGACGCGGCGGCGGTTTCAGTCGCCCGATCGAGATGATCTATCTCGTCTCAACCGAGGGCATGCTCCATACCCTCTACATCTCCAACGGCACGAACGCCAAACCGCCGGTACGATTTCTCCCCGCCAACGCTAACGCCTCCGGCATGCTTCTCGTCGACGGCACGATTTACGCCGCCACTTCCGGCAACTGCGGCAGCGTTCCCAACGGCATCTGGACTATCGACACCACCGCCGCCAATCCAACACCGCATCATTGGGCCACCAACGGCGGGGGCATCGCCGGAACCGCCGGTCCCGCCCTCGGTTCTGACGCCACCGTCTATGCCGCTACAACGGACGGAGAATACTCCCCGGCGGCGTTCTCAGATTCTTTAGTAGCGCTGGAAACGAAAACGCTTCGCCTGAAAGATTGGTTCACCCCCGGAAAATCCGAGTTCATCTCATCGCCGGCAGTCTTCCCCTTTAAAGTCGGAGATACCGATCGCGACCTCCTCGCCGTAGCCAACAAGAACGGACGCCTGTATCTCCTCGATAGCGCGGCTCTCGGCGGATCGGACCACAAGTCGCCTCTGGCCTCGGTACAGTTCGCGTCTTCCGCATCTGACGCCGGCGCATTAGCCACCTGGATCGACCCCGCCGCCCAGCGCTGGGTGCTCGTCTCGACCGGCACTGCGATCGCCGGATATAAGGTAATTCTCGAAAACAACAGGCCCACGCTGCAGCAGGGCTGGATCTCTTCAGCCATTGCGTCGCCGCTCGCCCCGATAGTGGTGAACGGGATTGTATTCACGGCGGCCCCGGGAGTACCGGGCAAATCCGCGGTGCTTTACGCTTTGAACGGCGAGACCGGCAAGGAGCTGTTCAACAGCGGAACCACGATAGCGGGCAGCATTCCGCGCTTGAGCGGCCTCGCCGCAAGCGCCGGACAACTTTATCTATCCACGGCGGACAACACGGTCTATGCCTTCGGCATCCCGCTCGTTCCGCCAGACCTGGCGAAGAAGAACTGAGGCAACCATGAAGATCACATCCAAATTTACGCTCTGTCTTCTCCTCGGCCTGAGCCTGCACGCCGCGGACTGGCTCGCGGGCGGTAACGATCCGGAACGCACTCACTGGCAGCGCGACGAAAAAGCCATCAGCCCGTCCACCGCCAAAAACATAAAGCTCCTCTGGAAAATCCAGCTCGATAGCAAACCGCGCGTGATGAGCAACCTCTTCACCACGCTTGTAGCCGGCAAAGTAACTACGAAGTCCGGCCCCAGGCAAATCGCCATCGTGGCCGGAGTCTCAGACGACCTGTTCGCCCTCGACGCGGAAAAGGGAACCATCCTCTGGAGCAAGCACTACCAGTCCGACTACACCGGGCCGCAGCCCGGACAAGACCCCCTCTGCCCCGGAGGCCAGACCGCGATCCCGGTCATCGCGCAAATCGCGCCCGGCAAGTACACCATCTACTCCGTTTCCTGGGACGGCAAACTCCACCAGATCAACGTAGCCGATGGCGAAGACCTGGCCCCGCCTGTGAAATTCGTGCCGGCCAACGGCAAGACCTGGGCGCTCAACCTCGTCAAAGGCGTTATTTACACCCACACCTCCCAGGGCTGCGGAGGCAACCCGAATCACGCCTACGCGTTCGATCTGGCCACTCAAAAAGTCGGCAACTGGGGACCCGCCGGTGGAGGCATGTGGGGACGCACCGGTCCCGCCATCAGTCCTACGACCGGCGCAATGTACACGGGAACCGGTGACGGCCACTGGATACCCGAACAGGGCGTCTACGGCAACGGCATCATCGGCCTGAAGCAGGATCCGCAAACCAAAGAACTAAAACTCTATGACAGCTTCGGCCCGCCAAACGTAGAGTGGCTGGTGAAGCGTGATCTGGACGCGCAGGTCACCCCGGTCATCTTCCCGTTTAAAGGCAAAGAGATCATGGTCAGCGGAAGCAAGGAGTGCCGCCTCTGGGTGATGGACACCAAATCCATCGGCGGCGAAGATCACCGCACAGACCTTTACACCACGCCCGCCTTCTGCAACGAAGACGTGAACTTCGCCTCCGCCGGCATCTGGGGCTCGCTGGCCACCTGGCTCGATTCCAAAGGCACACGCTGGCTGCTAAGCCCGTTCTGGGGACCGAAGCACTCTCAGTTCAAATTCCCCATCGAAAACGGCGAAACGAAGAAGGGCGGAGTCGCGGCCTTCAAAGTGGAAGAGATCAACGGCAAGGTGCAGTTGGTACCCGCCTGGATCTCACGGGACATGGACCAGGGGGAACCCCCCGTAGTGGCCAACGGCGTAGTGTTCTCCTACGGCAGCGGCGAGAACACGGATCAGGCCTATTTCGACGTGGGCCTCGCCGACGTCGCCTCGCGCCGCATTCCGGCGTCCACGCACGCGGTGCTCTACGCACTCGACGCCGAAACCGGCAGGGAACTCTGGAACAGCGGCGGCGACATCAAATCCTGGCTCCACAACGGAGAGCTTTCCGTTGCAAACGGCCGCGTTTACATCGGCACGTTTGACGGTATGCTCTACTGCTACGGAATCGCGAAGTAGGGCCGGGTTAGTAACCGGCCCTTTTGTCGACGACATTTTTGAGCGATTCGCCGCGCTTCCAGCGTCCGAACTGCTCAAGGAACAGGCTGACTGCGTCGTCCAGCCAGTCTTTCGTGTGGTCTGCGGTGTGGTAGGAGATCAGCACGTTCTCCATATCCCACAGCGGACTTTCTTTGGGCAGCGGCTCGACTTCGAACACATCGAGAACGGCGCCGCGAATCTGTTTGTTCCGCAGCGCTTCGATTATCGCCGCTTCATCGATGACCGGTCCGCGGCCAACGTTCATCACGATGGCGTCCGGCTTCATCAGCGCGAATTCAGCGGTGCTGAGCAGATGGCGAGTCTGCGGCGTCAGCGGAGCTGCGGACACAACGTAATCGCATAGGGGAAGCATTTTATGCAGATCGCTGTTGGCGAAAACCTGATCCACATCTTCATCGCCCGCGCGGGGAGTCGTGTCGCGGCGCAGCGCGAATACCTTCATCCCGAAAGCCTTCGCTCGGCGCGCAATCGCCCGCCCGATATCGCCGTGGCCCACGATGCCCATGGTCTGCTGGCTCACTTCGAGCACATCGAAGTTGTCCCAGTGCCGCGCCGCCTGCGACTTCAGCATGCGCGGAATATTCTTCGCGAAGTAGAGGGCGCCGCACATCACGTACTCACCCAGAGACTGACTGAACGATCCCCGTCCGTTCGTCAGCGGCACCGGACTCTCAATCAGTTCCGGACTCAGGATCGCGTCAAGACCGGCATACCGGCCGTGAATCCATTCGAGCTTCGGCGCGCTCTTCAGCACAGTCTTCAGATCTTCGCGATTGCCCGCCCACTGGAAAAGAACGCGGGCGTCTTCAAGGCCTGGAGGCAGGTCGGCAGCTTTGTCGGCATGCAGAAGCTTCACCTCCGGGCCAAGCTCGCTCAGGCGTTTCATGCACGGTTCCTGGGTCCCGCCCAGGACCACAACGGTGATATGATCCATCAGAAAAAAGCTATCACAGCAGTGAACCTGAATCGCGGAATCTGCGTATAGCCGGGAAGGAGGGCATGGAATGAAAGCTCTGCTGATAACCGCCCTGGTCGTCGTGCTGGCCCTTGTAGTGGCGGGCCAGATCGCCGTGCGAACCGTACATATTCACTCGTCCGAGGGAGCCAACGGCACAGACGTAGCGATCCAGACTCCCATTGGTAAACTCGACATCCGCGCCAATGACCACATGAGCCCGGCGGTAGTCGGCGTGCCGGTTTATCCAGGCGCTTATCGCGTGAACGGTTCCGGAGGCGCCCACATCTCGTGGAGCTCTTCGGACGGCGCCAACGACAAGAACCTGTATGTGGTCGGCGGGGACTTTCGGACAAGCGATTCGGTGGATCGTGTGGTCAACTACTACCGGACGCAGTTGCCGAACCTGATGGTCGTCTCCGAGCCGGAGCGAGGTACGCGCCTCGAATACAAAGAGGGCGGGTTCCGGCGCATCATCGCCATCAGTGAACGGCACGGAGAGACACGCATCGGAGTTGCCTCCATCACGGAGCGTGCGTCAAACTGAAGGTGTCTTGTCTGAAACACCCGAAAGATGTACCTGCGGCGCGGAACTGGTTCCCAACGCCAGTTTCTGTCACCGATGCGGCCGCCCCACCCGCGAACCTGAATTCGAACCACCCCCGCCGGCGCCGCAGCCGAAAATAGTTGAGCCGCCGAAACCGCTGCCAATCGGGTTCGCAAATCCGATCGCCATTCGCGTAGCGTTCCTGATGTCGCTCGGCATCACAATGGTGCAGATGATCCCCGTGATCAACTTCCTGTTCATCGCGTGGTGGTTAGCGGCGGGCTGGTTCGGAGTACGTCTGTACCGAAGACTGACCGGCTGGAGCCTGACAGTAGGCGCCGGCGCAAGACTCGGATCGCTCACCGGACTGTTCACCTTCATCGGCATGGCGGCGTTGTTCGGCCTGACGATGGCGTCATCTTCCGGGCGGGAAGTGTTCGATCAGATGATCAAACAGGATCCGCGCATGACCGAAGTCATCAACAATCCCACAATGCTGGGCGCGGCAATGCTGATGGTTCTGTTCATGGTGTTCGCGCTGGTAGTCGGAATCTGCGCCGCCGGCGGAGCACTCGGCGCCCGGTTCACTGATACTCGATCCCGGTAATCTCACCCGCGATTCCATTTACCGGCGTCATCAGCGGCTTGTAGTGTACGACGATATTGCGGGGCTTCTGCACACCGCAGCTAAACGAAATCTGCCCGCCCCTGACGTTCACGTTTGAGGGATCGCTGAGCTCGAAAGTCTTCGCGCCGACCATGAGCCGCAACGTCTTACCGATGCAATCGACACGCATGAGCGAACCGGTGAAAGTCAGCGAATCGTCTTCCCACCAATCGACGACCGGCGCGTTATCTTTCGATTTCGGATTCTGTTGATTCGCACGAGCTTCCAGTGCTGCCACCTCCCTGCGAGCTTCGGTCTTCAATCGATTGATGTCGGCTTCTTTCGCGGCGGCTTCCTGATGCCGCTTCGCCGCTTCATCGTCGATACTCTTCTGCTCAATCAGGTTGCGTGCCGCGACGTACTCGGCTCGCAGCTTCGGATCGGAGGTCGCTTCGGAAGCGCCCAGCCAGCCGCGTCCGGCATCGGCCCACTGCTTCTGGCCTTCGCTCAATCGCGCATAGGAAACCCACCAGGCGGCGTTGTGCGGATCAAGTCCCAGCGCGATCTTCCACTCGGCAAGCCGCTGCATCGGATCGTCGTACTTATCGCCCAGTTCCCAGTGTGCGGGCGCGTACTTCGGATCGGCCCGCAGCGCCTGCTTCAGGATATCGATGGCGACATCGTAGTGCTTCTCCGACTTTGCATACGCAGTCATGGCGATCACATTGCGCGAACCGGCTTTGTAGGCTTCCGCGAAGTAGTTCACCGCTTCATCTTCGTTGCCGGCTTTCAGCGCCAAAAAACCCAGTCCTTCGTTCGCCTCGGCCTGATGCTTCTGATCTTTGAGGAACGCGCTGTAGATCCCCGCGGCATCGGAACCGAGCAGATCGGCGCGAGCGAGTTGCCCATCATCGGAGTTCAGCATCACGGTGACGAAATCGCGATCCGGACTCAGCGGACGATTGGGCGCCTGCACGGCCTGGTAGACTCCCGCAGACATGTAGCGGTCGACGGCGGCGTTGAACGCAGCCGGATCTTCGCCCAGGCTGCGAATCGCCGTCGGAAGATCCATCCCGCCCGCCAGGTTGTGCAGGAAAATGTGAGCGCGTCCGGAGGTCTCGGGCTGCGTGATGAGCTTATGCAGAATCGCCCAGTCGCGGGTTCGTTCCGCAACCGATGGCGGCGCGCCCCAGGTAACGTGAACGGCATTCGATTCCACGGTGCTGAAGAAGCTTTCGAGGGCCACGACCGTAGAAGGGGGAATGTGGGTGAAGTTCGCTTCCAGCAGCCGCCTCGTCATTTCACGAACCATCGCCTGCGGAAGCTGACCGCTGGCGAGCGAGCAGGCCATCAGATGATCGCGGCCCTGGTGAATCCCATCGCAGGATTGCGCTGGCATTTCCTTCGCGTCCCTGAAGACCAGAATACGCAGGGGCGGATTGAGGCGCAGATCGGACTGACCCATCGCAGTGCCGAGGGCGTAGCGAAACTGTTCGAACTGACTCAGGGCCTGGAGAGCAGCGGGACGGCTGTCACTGACGGCTTCGAAGGGCCCCAGGCTGGCGCGATACCACTGCGCGGCGAAACAGAGTTGCGGCGCCGCCAATAAAATCAGGCAGGCGATGCGTCCCTTCATTGCTAAAGTATATTACGGATCGACGAAAACGATGCTGGAACAACTGATCCACAGCGCGCGGCGGCGATTGCTTCTCAACGAAGCCCTGCGGGAGTTTGCCTGGTCGGCGGCGCTGACCGTGGCGGGACTGGCAGTGCTGCTTGCGGCCGGAACGCGATATCTGGCCTGGTGGGCAGTAGCCTTGTTTGCCGGTGGCGTGCTGGTTTGGGCGGTGGTGAGGCTGCGGCGCAAGATTCCCACAGATTACGCGGCGGCGGTTTGGCTCGATGAGAAAGCCGGATTGCATGACGCACTTTCGACCGCGCATCACTTTTCGTCAAAAGACCGTCTTTCGTCAGGAGACCATTCGGGGGCGGAAGCGATTCTGGCAGCGCAGCGAGGGCAGGCGGAATCGATGGCCAACGATGTGGATGTCACGATGGCTGTTCCATTCCGATTCCCGAAGGCTTTGTACGGACTCGCGGCGCTATTGCTGGCTTCGACGGGGCTTGTCGGCATTCGCTACTTCTACGGACACACGCTGAATCTTTCCGCGCCAATCACTGAAGTCATTTTCCAGGACCTGGCGGCGAAGCCTTTAAGCGGCAAGGCTGCCAGGCCTCCGGCGAAGCAGAAGGAATTTGAGGAAGCCCGTTCGCTTCTGCAGAAGCTCGGAATGGGAGCGAACCTCGAAGACAAGCCGGGAGAGAATCTGGACGAAGCTCTGGCCGATGCTTTGAAGTCCGCGAACAAGACGCCGGGCGACGGCGGGAACGCCAGCCTCGATCCGAATCAAAAAGGCGATCCGATGGATTCGCAGGATGCCCCGAAGAGCTCTCCGCAGAGCAACAACTCGCAGCCGGGTGACGGAAAGAAGAACGGGGAAACGGGCGAACAGACTGGCGGCGCGAGCACCGGCAAGAGCGGAGAGAAGTCGGAGAAGTCGCTGCTTTCCAAACTCAAAGACGCGATGGACAACATGATGGGCGCGGCGAGTCCGTCGGGAGATAAGAAGAACCAGGGCGGGAAACCGCAGTCGAAGCCGGATCAGTCGCAGGCGTCCTCGCAGCCTGGCCAGGCGGGCGACGACGAAAACAAAGCCACTGCCGAAGGCGAAGCCAACGGCAACGCGCAGAAGGGCAACGCGAAGGGACAGACCAGCGGCAACGTGGGAGACAAGCAGGAAGGCCCCAGTGCGGCAGGTTCGGAAGACGGCGAGAAGGCAGTGAAGGCTGCGGCGCAGATGCAGGCGATGGGGAAGATCAGCGAACTGATCGGCAAGCGGTCAGAGCAGGTGACGGGCGAGTCGATGATCGAAGTTCAGTCCGGCGATCAGAAGCTGCAGACAGCCTACAAAGATAAAGCCGCGACCCACGGCGAGGGGACTGGCGAGGTGAGCCGCGACGAAATTCCGCTATCGGAACAGTCGTATGTACAGCAGTACTTCCAGCAGGTTCGGAAGCCGGGGAATGCAGCCCCGTCACCTAAGACAAAGAAGTAATACACACCGGCGCGTTCACGGACGTCAGATAGAGGGATGCTGATCCTCGCTGCTCTGGCTCTCGCTCTCGCGGCTGCATTGCCGCAGTTCGACGCAGCGTCGATCCGGTTCAATCGGTCGCTGAGCCATAATGGATCGCTCAGCCGCGAGGGCGGTCGCATCACGCTCGATAACTTCTCTCTCCGCGACACAATCCTGTTTGCATACGGCATCCCCACGGGACGCGAGGACCGCCTCACAGGCCCCGCCTGGATCGACGAGACAAACTTCGATATTGTCGCCACCTTCCCGATCAATACCTCTCGAGACGACGTTCGCCTCATGCTGCAGTCCCTGCTCGCATCGCGCTTCGGACTCACGGCGCACCACGAAACGAAAACGGTGCGCGGCTACGATCTCGTCGTGGCAAAATCGGGCGCGAAGCTGAAGCCGCACCCGGAGCCTTCCGACGGTGGATTTACCTTCGGCCCCGGACATCTCAGAGGAGACGTGGTCTCAATCGCCAGCCTCGCGGACCGTCTGTCCGGTTCCCGCTTCGCGCTCGACCGCCCGGTGGTTGACCGCAAAGGGATCACTGGCGCATATGATTTTGAATTACGGTGGGGACCGGACGACGCAACCGGCGAAGTGTCAATCTTCACCGCACTGGAAGAACAACCTGGATTAAAACTCATGCCCGCCGAGCATCCTGTGCAGGTGCTCGTGATCGACCGCATCAATAAAGAGCCGACCGTGAACTAGCCCTCAATTATCTGTCGGGATCCTGTCGGCTTTTTCAACCGTCACGAATGCTGCAGGTTCACTATGAGTTTCGAGCTTTAGACCGAGATCCTGAACGGCGGCGAAAATCGATGAGGGCGGGCTGTCTCCTCTGCCGGCGGTCATGAATTCGCCGGGGTCCATGTTAAGCGTAATTTCGTACTGACCTTCGATTCCTGTGTGATCCAGAACCGGGCGCTTCAGCATCGTCGACAGGGCTTTCCCGAAATTTGCAATTGTCAGGCCACGCATTACGACGCTGTCTGACTTAGTCTCAAAGCCAACGCCGTCCTTGTCTTTGGCTGGCTGCAGCTTCGGGGCAGTCTTTCCGGCCACGAGCCAATACGCCGTACGGGGTTTGGAATCCACGCGCGCCACCAGATGGAACCGGTCCGCGAGGAGCTTCTGCAACATCACCGGAACCTGATCCTGTGATGCGTCGGCCGGGAGCGTAGCGGCGATATCGTACCGTTCATCGTCAAGCCACTGCGGGCCCTCGATCTGATCCGGCGCGACGCCATAGGCCACAGCCAACACCGCTTTCAGGGTTACGTTCGGATAGCTGATGCGTCCGGCCTGCTGTTGCCGCGGAACCACACCTGTTGTTCCGCGTCCGCTGGACTGAGGCGCGAGGCGCTTCACCGACGCGGCATCAAACGTCTGCGCTGTCAGCGTTGCAGCAGCAAAAGCAAGAAGGAGCTTCATACTGGCCGGGCACAAGTGCACCTACCCTGCCAGACCGGCCCTAGCTTTGTGCCGCAAGCTGGCGCAGCACGTAAGGCAGGATTCCGCCATTGCGGAAGTATTCGGCTTCCTGCGGCGTATCCACCCGCGGAACGGCCTGGAACGTCGTCGTCCTGCCGTCTTCTGCTACCGCGGTGACGGATACACGCTTGCCGTTTTCCACCGCATCCTTCACGCCCGCAATCTCGAACGTCTCGCGTCCGGTAAGACCCAGCGAGGCGGCATTTTCGCCCTCAACAAACTGCAGCGGCAGAACGCCCATGCCCACCAGGTTGGTGCGGTGGATGCGCTCAAAGCTTTCCGCGATCACCGCTTTCACTCCGAGGAGCAGTACGCCCTTCGCCGCCCAGTCGCGCGACGATCCCGAACCGTACTCCTTGCCCGCAATGATCATCAGCGGCACGCCTTCCTTCTGGTACTTCACAGAAGCGTCGTAAATGAACATCTGCTCGCCATCCGGCAGGTGAACGGTGTAACCGCCTTCGGTACCGGGAGCCATCTGATTGCGCAGACGCACATTCGCCAGCGTGCCACGCACCATCACTTCATGATTGCCGCGGCGCGCGCCGTAGGAGTTGAAGTCCTTCGGCTGCACGCCGAGGCTGATCAGATACTGCCCTGCCGGACTGCCTGCCGCGAACGAACCCGCCGGCGAAATGTGATCGGTCGTGATGGAATCGCCGAGCAGAGCCAGCGTGCGCAGACCTTTCAGGTCGGCGATGGGCGCGTTCGGGTCGTTCATGTTGTCGAAGTATGGTGGCTTCGCGATGTAGGTCGAGCTTGCATCCCATGCGAACAGGTCGCCGGCAGGAACGGGCAGGTGTTGCCAGTTCGCGTCGCCTTCGAATGCCTTTTCGTAGGAAGAGCGGAACATCTCGGCGTTAACGGTTGAGCGAATGGCTTCGTCTACTTCTTCGGGGGTCGGCCAGATGTCTTTGAGGTAAACGGGCAAGCCGTCGGAACCCGTACCCAGCGGGTCGGCGCTCATATCGATATCGACCGTTCCCGCGAGCGCATAGGCCACAACGAGTGGCGGCGACGCGAGGTAATTCGCCTTCACCTGCGGATTGATGCGTCCTTCGAAATTGCGGTTGCCGCTCAGCACTGCGGCTACGACAAGGTCGTCTGTTTTGACGGCTGAAGAAACGGCATCTGGCAGCGGACCGCTGTTACCGATACACGTGGTGCAACCATAGCCGACCAGATTGAACTTGAGGGCTTCCAGCGGCTCCATCAGACCGGCCTTCGTCAGGTAATCGAAAACCACTTTCGATCCTGGAGCAAGGCTGGTCTTCACCCATGGCTTGCTGGTCAGACCTTTCGCGACGGCTTTCTTCGCGAGCAATCCTGCGCCGAGCATCACGCTCGGATTTGACGTATTCGTGCAGCTCGTAATCGCGGCGATCACAACCGCGCCGCTGGTCATCTCGCCGGTCTGCCCGTCGACGGTAACAGTGGCTTTCTTCGATGTCGCATCCTTGAATGCGCCGTGGAAATTCTCCGCCACCTGCGGCAGCGTCAACCGATCCTGCGGACGCTTCGGACCCGCCATGGACGGAATCACGCTGCCGAGATCGAGTTCGAGCGAGGACGTGAACACGGGATCCGGCGTATCGTCCGTGCGGAACAGCGTCTGTTCTTTTGAGTAGGCTTCCACAAGTTCCACGAGATGCGGATCGCGGTTTGATGTGCGCAGATAATCGAGCGTGCCGGCATCCACCGGGAAGAAGCCGATGGTTGCGCCATACTCCGGGGCCATGTTGGCGATGGTGGCGCGATCGGCCACGCTCAGCGCGCTCAATCCGGCGCCGTAAAATTCCACGAACTTGCCGACGACCCCCTTCTTGCGCAGCATCTGGGTGACTGTGAGGACGAGGTCAGTTGCAGTGCAGCCCGGCGTCAGTTTGCCGTGCAGCTTGAATCCGACGACTTCCGGCAGCAGCATGGAAATCGGCTGACCGAGCATGCAGGCCTCGGCTTCAATTCCACCGACGCCCCATCCGACTACGCCCAGGCCGTTGATCATCGTCGTGTGCGAATCGGTGCCGACCACGGTGTCCGGGTAGGCGGTAACCACACCATCTTTGCCCTTCGCACGGAAGACTACGTCGGCGAGGTATTCGAGATTCACCTGATGCACGATGCCGGTATCGGGTGGCACCACGCGAAAGTTCTGGAAGGCCGTTTGTCCCCAGCGCAGCAGCATGTAGCGCTCTTTGTTGCGCTGGAATTCCATGAGGGCGTTGAAGTCGAAGGCGCCGCTCGAACCGAACTGATCGACCTGCACAGAGTGGTCGATCACGAGATCGGCAGGCATCAGCGGATTCGCTTTCTTCGGATCTTTGCCCATGGCACGGAGAGCATCGCGCATGGCGGCGAGATCGACTACGCAGGGAACGCCGGTGAAATCCTGCAGGAGCACGCGCGCGGGCATGAACTGAATTTCTTTCGCAGCTTCGCCAGTTTGACCTTTGGCGACCTGTTCAATGTCCGATGCGCTCACCTTGCGCCCGTCTTCGCAGCGCAGCAGATTTTCGAGCAGGATGCGGTGGGAGACCGGCATGCGCGAGATGTTCGCGACGCCTTTTTTCTCAAGGGCGGTGAGGCTGAATACGCGGTAATCCGCGCCCGCGACCCGCAGGGTGGTGGCTGCGCCGAAGGTGTTGTGGCTCATGGGGGTAAATCTCAATATATCGCCCCGGTTTTTTCAGGCGGGGGAGTTAAGGGAGGCGCGGCGGGTGCGGATGGCTGCGGCAAAGAGGAAGGCATAGCCCAGGAGGTTGATGAGATGAACCGGCAGGCCGTGATCGGGCACGCTTACTCGGGCGTGCGTTATCGAGACGATCAGCTGCCAGATCAGGGGGATCGCGAATTCACGGAGGGCAACGATGCCTGCGCAGGCTGCGAGCATGCGGCTGCGAGCGCGGCGGGAAGTCCAGAGGCCAGCCAGATAGAAGCTTGCAAAGACGACTACGATGAGGAAGAACTTAACGGTGGGCGACAGCAAATAAAGCGGGAGAACTGTGCTGAGCGGAATGGTGATGAGGGCGAACAACTCAAGCTGGCAGCACATGCCGGCGAAGGCTATCCACAGCAGGAATAAGGGTTGAGCGGATACATCGCGCCAGAAGAGGGTTAGCGCGATTTGGCCGGTCTGGCTCCAGAAGCGGCGGCCTGCCCTTGCACCGGTGAGTTCGAGCAAGTCGCCGACGGTGGCCGACGCCGTGGCGTGATCCAGGAATTGTTCGAGGATGCACTCGGCGATTCGGGTGGTATGCATCAGGCACTCGCGCTCAGCGATTTGCGCTGCATCCGCACTGCGGCAATCAGCATCACGACGTGACCCGTGATAAGAAGCAGATAGCTCGAAGCGCCGAAGTCGGGGGGATTGTATGCCGGGTCCGCATGCACGTTGACCCAGTGCGTGAGCCGCTCCGTCAACCCGGTTACAGAACCGACCAGAGTAACCACCGAAGGGATTCCCACTTCCATCATCGCCAGGAATCCAACGCACGCAGCGATTGCACGACCATGGGACCGCCGGGCGATCCAGCCGCCCAGCAGATACGAGGAGCATACGGCGATGGGCAAAGAGATCCAGCTAAAGACCGGCTCCAGGGACTTTGCCGGGATGTGGAGCAGTCCTCTGGCAATTGCAATGACCGGAAGCAGCGCGATGAAAATTGCGACGAATGATCCGATGCTTAACAGGAGTTGAACTACGACGGCTCGAAGGGCGAGACCCGCCAGATACAAAGGCTCCGTCGACAGGTCCCGCCAGAGGTGAGAGAGCGCGGTCTGTGCGATCTCAATCCAGAACGTGAGATCGCTACGCCCCGCAGTGAGCTCCAGCAGGTCGCCTACAGTAGCAGTGGCATTGGCGCGGTCCGTAAACAGCTCCAGAATGTACTCGGCAATGCGTGCGCTTCGCATCAGACGCTCGCTCTCTGAGACTTGCGGCGCACTCGCAGTGCCGCGATCATCATGAGTCCGTATCCGGCGGGAAGAAGCAGAAACGGCGGAATTCCGAGGTCCGAAGCCTGGGGCGCGGCGCTCGCGTGTGCATTGACCCAATCCGTGAGCCTCGGCGTCAGACCGCTTGCAGAGACGGAGTAACCCACAACAAGCGGAATCCCGATCTCCAGCATCGCCAGGCATGCCAGGCATGCGGCGATCGTTCTGCCGTGAGAGTGGCGCCCAACCCAAATGCCCGTCACATAGAAGGCCGTCAGGACGTCAATGAGGCCGAACATTCGACCAAGGCCTGCCGCCGGAAACGGCGCGGCGGGAAGCAGGTTCGCCAGGAGGACGAGCGGAATGACGAGGAAAATGCCGGCCAGGAGAAATGCCACCATCAGCAGATACCGGGCGAAGGCGGCGTGGACTGAAAGCTTCAGCAGAAACAGCGGTTCCGCCGAGAGGTCGCTCCACAAATGCGACGAGGCCGTCTGCGCGATCTGCAGCCAGAAACGAACGCTGGTCCGCCCTCCGGCCAGTTCCAGGAGGTCGCCGACCGTGCCCGTCGCGTTGGCGCGATCGGTGAACAGTTCCAGGAGGAGTTCTGCGATTCGTGCACCCCGCATTATGCACCCACACTCAACGATTTGCGGCGCACCCGCACTGCCGCAATCAGCATCAGCGCGTAAGCCAGTGGAACGAACCAATAGAAAGACAAGCTCACGTCCGGCGTATCAGGCGCCGTGCTCGCGTGCGCGTTGGTCCAGGCCGCAAGAAGAGAACCGAGACCGGTCACAGACATTAACACCCACCCAAGCAGCGGAAATCCAACTTCAAGCAGAACCACCAGGCCCACACACACCGCGACCGCCCGCCCACGCGACCGGCGGGCGATCCAGCCACCCGTCAGGTAAAACACCCAAAGGAATCCGGCAAATACCAGGCTCGGCATACCTGCAGTAAGGAGCGACGGGACGGAAGACGAAGGCAAAACGATTCTCTCCGTCATAGGCGCAACCTGCGAAACGCGCGCGGTGGGAAGCGCCAGAAAAATCAGCGGGATCAAAACTACTAAGGCGGCGCTGAAGGCTGTGGCTAATGCCAACTGGAACAGAACACCGCGAAAGGCGAGTCCCGCAAGGAACAGCGGCTCAGCGGAGAGATCTCTCCACAGGTGGGAGAGAGCGGTCTGCGCGATCTGCCCCCAGAACCTGGCACTCCCCTGCCCCGCTGTGAGCTCCATCAGATCGCCGACCGTGGCCGCAGCGTTGGCGCGGTCGGTGAACAACTCCAGGATGCATTCCGCAATTCGGATATTACGCATTGGCCAACCCCGGCAGTTGAAGTCCATTCATCAGGCGGCGAAAGCCCTTTTGCGCGTGGGTTACGGCCTGGAGGCCTGTGGCTGTGACTTCGACGTATCGTTTGGCGCGGCCGCCGCGCTGGGGGGTCGGGTCGCCCATTCTGGACTTGATCAGGCCCTTTTCTTCCAGGCGGTCGAGTGTTGTGTAGAGAGCACCGGGGGTGGGTTCGCGGCGCGTGCATTCGATGATTTCGGAGCGGATCGTGACGCCGTAGGCGGTGTCGCCCAGGCGCAGGATCGCCAGCAGTACGATCTGCTCAAACTCTCCCAGAATCCGGGGCTCGATCATTTTATCTACATCGTATATGAAATGAAGATTTACGTCAATATACGTTTCGCTGTGTCACGATAGAGGATTCAAGCCTATGCGCATCTCACTTCCCGCCTCCCTGCTGATTCTGCCTCTTCTCGCCACCGGAACGGTCTTTGCCCAGGAGTTTGCGGTCACAGTCGGTGAACTGAGCGGAACGAATCCGAGTGCGGGCGGCGGCGGTAACCTGTCGCTCAACGCGGGTGTGGCGGTGGACGCCAGCTACTCACGGAAGATTCGCGAAACCGGCTGGGGGAATCTGGGCTGGGAGCTGACGGGCATCTACGGACCGATTCGATACACTGGCGGCACGCCCGCCGCGGCGACAAAGGACATCTACAGCATTTTCGCGATGCCGGGTTTGCGGATGCAGTTCACTCCGAAAGAACCGCTTTCACCCTGGATTTCGCTCAATGGCGGGTATGCCTTCTACGGGGCGAGTTCCACCAGCATTGCGGGCGCTCCGACCGTCGGCGGCGGCAATACGAGCACTGGTGGTGCAGGGTTCGGGGTTGGAATGGACTTCTCCAACGGAAAGAAGTACGCGTTCCGCGGAGAAGTCCGTGGCATCTACACCGGCAGCCCGAACTTCGGAGTTCCCACTTCGGGCGGCCAGTTTAATTTCGTGATTGGACTGGGTATTGTCTGGCGTGGCGCCAGGTAGCACGTCCTACATATCCATGTAAGGCATCGGCGGCACGATTCCTCTGAGCCGCGCATAGACGGTCAGAGCGCCGCGGTGATGCGCAGTGTGATCCGTGAGTGCGCCGAAAATCGCCATGCGCGGCGCTCCTCCCATGATGGGGCCCGGCGGCAGCGACGCCATCAGATCGGCATCGGACTTCGCGGAAATCGCTGCAACCGCGGATTCGATCTCCTTATCGAAGAACGCCTTGGCAGCGGCAATTGACGTGTAGCTCATGACGATCTTCGCGTGTTCTTCCCATTGCATGTCAAACCCGGCCGGATTGAACGCGCCATCGATGAACCAGCCGATGGTGTGGGCGGCGTGGGCCACCTGCTGAGCGGTGGTCATCATGCCCTCGGCGGGGACAAAGGTGGAGTCTTCTTCTTTGAGGTTGCGGGTAGACCGGTTGAAGTAATCCTGCGCGGCCCTGATTTCTTTGATTGCCTGTACAGAAAGCGACATGGGTCTATATTCGCCTTTCATTCGCTATTTGTCAAATGAAAATTTCGGCTTTCTCCACGAATTGGATGTCTATTACGTCGTTGTATCAAGGAGTTACCCATGATTCTGCCGGCGTTGATCGCCCTGACTGTTCTGGCCGCTCAGGACGCGCCAATCAGGCCCACCTTCGAGGTTGCATCCGTCCGGGAGAACACCACAAATGGCCCTGCCGACTTCAAGCCACGGCGCTCGGGCGACCGGGTCATCATGCACAACACGCGGCTGGATTTCCTGATCAATTTCGCCTACGGCATCGATGCTAACCACCGACGCGCCGAAGGCGATTACCTGCGCCTGCCCGCGTTCATGGACTGGTTCGACGTAGAAGCGAAGTCGGAGGGCGTCGTGGATGACGACAAGCTCCGGCTCATGTTTCAGGGCTTGCTGGAAGATCGCTTCCACATGAAAGCGCACTGGGAAGCCCGGGAGTGGGCTGCCTACGATTTGGTAGTTGCGAAGCCCGGAAAACTGAAGGAGTCACAGCCAGACGCGAAGCTGGTCATCGACGGTCGGGCAATGGGCACGGGAAGGAGCGGCATCGCGTATTTTACTGACGGCCCGCATCTATTCGGCATCGGCGTTTCGATGGAGCAACTGGTCCAGTCGATTTCGTCCCAGTTGAACGCACCGGTACACGATACGACGGGATTGACCGGCACATTCGACTACAACTTGGTGTTCGCGCGCGATGGCGCTCCCCCGGACGCCACAACGGCGCCGGATTTCCAGGCCGCGCTCCAGCAGGAACTCGGACTAAAGCTGGTGAAGGGTAAAGGGCAGGTTCAGGTGCTCGTCATCGAGCACATTGAAAAGCCGACCGCGAACTGAGACGAATTACGACTTCGCGTTCGCGGCGTCAACCTTCGCCTGAGCCCGCATCGCCTGATCGAGTGCGACCGCAGGATCGGCAGCGCCGCCCATGATGTCGTCGATTTCCTTTGTGGCGCGTTCCAGCTCTGCCTTCGCCTCCGCGAGGTTGATCTCTTCGCGAGGCTGCGCGCCGTCGGCGAGCACACGAACACGATCCGGCAGGACTTCCACGAAACCGCCGAACACCGCGAGCACCTTGTCGGCAGCGCCCGGAGCCGAGTAGGTCAGCACGCCGCCCGGTTTCAGTTCTGAAAGCAGCGGCGCATGCCCCGGCATCACGCCGATGTAACCTTCGAGCGCCGGAATCTGAACCTCCGACACCTGGGTTTCCACCAGCATGCGCTCGGGACTGACCAACTGGAACAGCAGCGTGTCCGCCATCTCCCGGCCTTAGCTCGCCTTCGCCTGCGAAGCGCGGAACTTCTCGACCGCTTCTTCGATCGTCCCCACCATGTAGAACGACTGCTCCGAGATTTCGTCGTGCTTGCCGTCGACGATTTCCTGGAAGCCGCGAATCGAATCGGCCAGCTTCACGTAGCTGCCCTTGATACCGGTGAACTGCTCGGCAACGTGGAATGGCTGCGACAGGAAGCGCTGAATCTTGCGGGCGCGCGAAACGATGAGCTTGTCTTCTTCGCTCAGTTCGTCCACACCGAGAATGGCGATGATGTCCTGCAGATCCTTGTAACGCTGCAGCACGCCTTTGACGGCCTGCGCGGTGTTGTAGTGATCGTCGCCGATGATGCGGGGATCGAGAATGCGTGAGGTGGATGCGAGAGGATCCACGGCCGGATAGATACCAAGTTCGGCGATGGAGCGCGAAAGGTTCGTCGTCGCGTCGAGGTGCGCGAACGCGGCGGCCGGAGCGGGATCGGTGTAATCGTCGGCGGGCACGTAGATGGCCTGCACCGAGGTGATGGAACCCTTCTTGGTTGACGTAATGCGTTCCTGCAGCTCGCCCATTTCGGTGGCGAGGTTCGGCTGATAACCCACGGCGCTCGGCATGCGGCCCAGTAGTGCCGATACTTCGGAACCCGCCTGGGTGAAGCGGAAGATGTTATCGACGAACAGCAGCACGTCCTGACCTTCTTCGTCGCGGAAGTACTCCGCGGTGGTCAGGCCGGTGAGGCCGACGCGCAGGCGAGCTCCTGGCGGCTCGGTCATCTGGCCGTACACGAGGGCCACTTTGGACTTGCTGAAGTCCTTCGGATCGATGACGCCGCCTTCCTGCATTTCGAGCCAGAGATCGTTGCCTTCGCGGGTGCGCTCACCCACGCCGGCGAACACCGACACACCGCCGTGCTTCATGGCGATGTTGTTGATAAGCTCCATGATGATGACGGTCTTGCCGACGCCCGCACCACCGAAGAGTCCGATCTTTCCGCCGCGAAGATAAGGTTCGAGAAGATCGATGACCTTGATGCCGGTCTCGAACATTTCGAGGCGCGTGGACTGCTCTTCGAACGAAGGCGCCGGGCGATGAATCGGATAAAACTTAGTGGCGTTCACGGGGCCCATTTCGTCCACGGGCTGGCCGAGAACGTTGAGCACGCGTCCCAGCGTCTGAGGACCGACGGGCACGCTGATGGGACCGCCGAGGCTGATGGCCTTCATACCGCGCACCAGACCCTCGGTGGGCTGCATGGCGATGGTACGGATGCGGCCTTCGCCGATATGCTGCTGCGCTTCGCAGATGATGTCGATCGGCGCGGGCACGTCGAAGCCGTCGCTCACGATGCGGATGGCGGTACGGACCTCGGGAACCTGCCCTTCGGGGAACTGGCAGTCGATGGCCGGTCCGGCGATCTGAACGACGCTGCCGACGACTTGCGTGCTGCTGATGGTGGATTCTGCCATATATATCTCTCTTAGCTGGCCGCAGCGGCGCCGCTGACCACTTCAATAATTTCCTTGGTAATCGCGGCCTGACGCACGCGGTTCATGTAGAGCGTCAGCGATTCGATCACATCCTTGGCGTTGGAGGACGCTTTGTCCATCGCCGTCATACGGGCAGCATGTTCGGCTGCGCCGGTTTCGAGCATGGCGCGGAACACGGCCACTTCCACATAGCGTGGCATCAGCCGGTTCAGCATCTCGATGGGGGATTGTTCGTAGATATAGTCTTTCGTCGCGGCGGCATCGGCCGGCGCGGCGTCGAGCTTCACGGGCAGCAACTGCGCCACTGAGAGCGTCTGCGCCATCACGCTCTTGAAGTCATTGTTGATTACGTAGACGGCATCGGTCTCGCCATCGCGATAACGGCGGATGGATTCCGCGGCAACCGTCTGGGCGTCGGCGTAGGTGGGCTTGGCAAGGATGTTGACGTACTCACCGAGAATCGCGCCCGCGCGGCGTTTGTAAAAATCGCGTCCTTTGCGGCCCACGAGTATCAGCGAAATCTCCGCGCCTTCATGCTCCGCGAAGAATCGCTGCGCGGCCTTGATGAGATTGGAATTGAATGCGCCCGCCAGACCTTTATCGCTGGTGATCAGGATGAGGTCGACGCGCTTCTCCTCACGCACCGTGAGCCACGGGCTTTCGCCTGCGCGCTCATCCGACTGCGCGGCGTCGGCCAGGTTCGCCAGCATCTCGCGCATCTGCGCGGCATAGGGACGCGCCGCAATGACGCGCTCCTGAGCACGACGCAGCTTGGCCGCCGAGACCATCTTCATGGCCTTGGTGATCTGCTGGGTGTTTTTGACCGAGCGGATGCGCCGCCGGAAATCGATCAAACTCGGCATGCTGCCCGCCTACGCGTGCGCTCCTTTGGCGTTGAGCGTCTTCTTGACTTCGGCGACCGCTTCGCGCAACTGTGCCTGCAGGGCATCGTCGAGAACCTTCTTCTCGCGAATGTCAGCCAGGATACCGGGCTTCGAGTTTTCGAGGAAGCGATAGAGTTCGGTTTCAAAGCGGCGGCAGTCTTCCACCGCGATATCGTCGAGCAATCCGCGCGTTGCCGCGAAGATGATGGCGACCTGCTTTTCCACCGGCAGCGGCTGATACTGGGGCTGCTTCAGAATTTCGACGAGACGCTTACCGCGATTCAACTGCGCCTGCGATGCTTTATCCAGATCGGAACCGAACTGCGCGAACGCCGCGAGTTCGCGGTACTGCGCGAGATCGAGACGCAGCGGACCGGCAACCGAACGCATGGCTTTGATCTGCGCACTGCCTCCGACGCGGCTCACCGAGAGGCCGACGTTCACGGCCGGACGGATGTTGGAATTGAACAGATCGGCTTCGAGATAAATCTGACCGTCGGTGATCGAGATGACGTTGGTCGGAATGTACGCCGAAACGTCACCTGCCTGAGTCTCGATGAACGGCAGAGCAGTGAGCGAACCGCCGCCGAGCTTATCGCTCAGCTTCGCGGCGCGCTCGAGAAGGCGGCTGTGGAGATAGAACACGTCACCGGGATACGCTTCGCGGCCCGGTGGACGGCGCAGCAGCAGCGAGATTTCGCGATAGGCGGCGGCGTGCTTGGAAAGATCGTCGTAAACGCAGAGTGCGTGGCGGCCGTTATCGCGGAAGTATTCGCCGATGGCGCAGCCGGAGAACGGAGCCAGGTAAAGCATTGGCGCGGGATCGGAAGCGCTCGCCGAAACGACGATCGTGTAATCCATGGCGCCGAAGTCTTCGAGCGTCTTCACCACCTGGGCGACAGTGGAGCGCTTCTGACCGATGGCGACGTAGATACAAACCACGTCTCCACCCTTCTGGTTCAGGATGGTGTCGATCGCGATGGCCGTTTTGCCGGTCTGGCGGTCGCCGATGATCAATTCGCGCTGGCCGCGGCCGACGGGAATCATGCCGTCGATGGCTTTGATACCGGTCTGCATCGGCTGCTTCACGGGCTGGCGGTCAATAACGCCCGGCGCGATGCGCTCGATGGGATTGCTCTGTGAGGTAACGATGGGACCTTTGCCGTCAATCGGGCGGCCGAGCGCATCCACCACGCGGCCGATCAGGGCATCGCCCACCGGTACGGACATGATCTTGCCGGTGCGGCGCACTTCATCGCCTTCACGGATTTTGGAGAATTCGCCGAGCAGCACCGAGCCGACCTGATCCTCTTCGAGGTTCATGGCGATGCCGGAAACGCCGTGGCCGAACTCGATGAGTTCGCCTGCCATGACCTTTTCGAGGCCGTGGATACGCGCGATACCGTCGCCCACCGAGATGACGGTGCCGACTTCGCTCACGTCAATCGCGCGGTCGTAATTCTCGATCTCCTGACGGAGAATATTTGTTATTTCGTCTGCCCGAATCTGAGCCATATTATTTCGTTGTCTTCAACTACCTGGTTGTCGCGAGGCTCTGGCGCATCTTAGCCAGTTGCCCGCGGACGGACCCGTCGTAATTCGTGGAACCGATGCGAACGGATACGCCGCCGATCAGTTCCGGGTCTACCGACTGACGCAGGCGGATCTGCCGTCCCGCGAGGCGCGTCAGCTGCGCCGTAAGTTCCGCCGTCTGCGCGGCGGTCAATTCATATGCCGAGCGTACTTCCACGCGCTCGAAGCCGAGGCGTTCGTCAAGAAGAGTTTCGAGTGCGTCGATGGTTTCGTGCAGGGCGACGAAGCGGCCGCGATCTCCCATGACGAGCAGGAAGTTCACGAGGATGCGCTTGAGTCCGAGAACACCCGCGATGTGACGGATCACCGCGCGCTTGCGTTCTTTCGAGATGGCAGGCGAAGCGAGGATGGTCTGCATGGCGGGCACGGAGCGGGCTGCGGCGTCAAACGCGCGCAGCTGCTCTATGGCTTCCGATGCCTTTACTTCGGAGTTAGGCGCCATGACGACGTCGGCCAGCGCCTGCGCGTAACGGTTTACCAGCGTGGGAGAGGTCACTGCACCCTCCCGGCTGCCTGCGCGGATTTTGTGAGCGAGTTGCCGAAGTTGCCGACGAGCGTTGCCTGCGCATCGGGCGACATGCGCGCGCGGATTTTCTGTTCCGCGAGATCAAGCGCAAGCCCGGCTGCGTATTGGTGAAGTTCGAGGCGCGCCTGCTTACCGAGGGATACGATTTCGACGGCCGTGTGGCGTTCGATACGGGCGATTTCGGCTTCGGCTTCGCGGCGGATGCGCAGGGATTCGCGCTCCAGATCGGCTTTGGCGGTTTCTTTCAGCGAAGCAATTTCGCGGTCCAGATTCGCGATCTTCGCCTCCACGCGGGCGGCGCGCTGTCTCGCTTCTTCCTGGGCCTTCTCGCCGGCTTCGAGGCCGCGTTTAATCTCTTCCGAACGCGCGTTGAGCAGCGGCGCGGCCTGCTTGCGGATCATGTAGACCAGCAACACGGCGAGCAGAATAAAATTGGGCCACTTCCAGAGTTCCGTGTTAAATTCTTCGGCCTGCAGTATCAAGCAACCCTCCGCGACAGCACGGTATCGGCGAGTGACGCCGCAAGCTGTTCGCTTTGCGCAGCCAGACCGGCGCGCGCTTCTTCCACCTCGGCGGCGAGAGACGCGCGGGCCGCGGCCAGCGTGGAATCCGCAGCCGCCTTCGCAGTTACGGCGCGCGCCGCATGCTCGGCGTGCAGATTGCGCAGGAATTCGGCTTGTTCGGCGTAGATGCCGCGGCGGGCATTATCGAGCGCCGCTTCGTACTCGGCAACTTTGGAATCGGCCGACTGCAGGCTGGCTTCGGCAGCCAGGCGTGCACCTTCCGTGCGGCGATAGCGTTCCGCGAGCACGGCTTCGAGAGGATTCAGGTAGAGTTTTTTGATGAAAAATACCAGAATCAAAACGATTATCGACGTGGGCAGGCCGCTCAACACAATTCCGCCTAAGTCGTGTAACAGTTTGTCCATGAGAAGAGAGAACTACGGAAACCCAGAAACCGGGTAACTTCTACGTTAGCATAGCGTCTTTATTTGGATCAATTCTCACGGGGTTTCAGGTGGTCCAAGGCGGACGCGAAAGTGGCCCGGGTCAATCCGTTTCTATTGAACCGGGATGTAAATGCCGGCTGGAGCGTCCGTTCCCGCGATATTTACGCGGAGTAAATTATCGCCGGCCGGAACATCAGGAACCGTCATATTGATCTGATAAAGGCCTGGCGCGACGAGTCCCACATAGGAAACATCAGCCTGAATGCCGCCAACGGTCACCAGATGGCTGGTCCCCAATTGAATAGCGGTATTCAGAGGTTGGCCGGCGATGTCCCCCTGGGGAGAGCCGAATCCTGTCCCGTAGAGGACGAGGGTTTCGCCTACGCGAACCGGGCGCGTGTTGAAGGAGAAGCGACCGGCCGGTCCCAGTTCGTCATAGGTTCCGTTTTGGTAGGCGCCTGATCCGTCGCTTACGGGAATGATGGCGGCGGGGTAGCGGGTATCGAACATGTTTAGCGACGGCGAGACGGAAAACATGGTCACAGTGGCGCTGGCGGTTCCCGCGGGCGTGGTGACGACGACCTGGACGGGACCAGAAAATTGATCGTTTGGCGCCTGGAAGTTGATTTGCAGCGGCGAGACAAACCAGAGGTAAGCGGGCTTGCCGTTCACGGCGACCGTCACGCCGGCGAGCTTCGTCGGGATGGGATAGGTGGAATCCCAGACGGAGAGCTGAGGCGCCAGATTATAGCCGTATATCGACATCCAGGCGGTTGGTGATACCTTCGAAGTCTTGCTGAAGATGGGGACAACGCCGTTGGGGTAGATGATGGGCGTTGCGCCAGTCGGATTGTCCACAACCAGAGTGATGGGGATCACGATGGGACCGTTATTCGTCCACGAGGAAGAGATCGTGACCTGCGCGGTATAAGTCCCAGGCGTGAGATTGGTGGGATCCACAAAGAAACCGAACTTCGACGGGGTGCCGAATGTGCCACCTCCCGCACTGATCCACGCCGTACCCGAAGTGGATGCGACGTTCACTAAGGTCTGCGCGGACGCTCCGCCCGAAGCGGAGATATTCAGATTGACCGGAAACCGCGTCGTTGAGCCATAAGGGGCCTCGAAACTGAACGAAGTGGCGTCAACAGAGAGCACGAGCGGCGACGGTCCGGCTGGCTGCATCCTGAGAACGCCGGATCCGTATGTGGCGGCGTAGAGGTTGTAGGGACCGTCCCAGGTCACGTCCGAGAAGAAGTGAGAGACCGCGTTTGAAGTGAAGTTCTGCCAGCTCAGGCCGCCGTCGTTAGAAAGGAACAGGCCGGAATTCATCGCCAGCGCCGCGGTTCCGGTCGGGCTGAAACTAATTGCCAGATTCTCCACATTGCCGAAAGCGAAGGTGCTCTGGGTTGTCGGCAATCCCGTATTCGCAATCCCGAACGTCTGGCCGTCATCGCTGCTGCGCAGGATGCCTCCGCCTTTATCGGCGCCGTTCGACATCCCCACCAGCACGCTGTGCGGGTCAGCGGGATTAAAGGCGATCGTATTTGGGTAGCCCGATGCGCCAGGCAGGTCAATCGGCGTCCATGTCTGACCGCCATCGCTGGTTCGGCTCAAACCGGTGGCGGTGCCCACCAGAATTATCTGGTGATTCACAGGACTCACTGCGATTGCATAGACATTCGTGAACCCCCAGGGTTTTGCAACGAGGGTCTTGCCGAGGTCCGGGCTTTGATAGACCCCATTTGAAGCGGCGACGTAAAAGGTGGTTGAGATAAACGGGTCGAACGCAATAATATTGCCGCCGCGCGAGCCCGAGAGTTGTGTGTACGATCCGTTTACGCCACTGGGATAGGCAAATGTCTGACCAAATTCGGTGGAGTACTGAAGGCCGCTACCGGTAAACACGTACCAGATGGCGCCATGGACGAGCGCGGCGCCGTTTTGCCCCTGGGCCGTAGACTGCGACCAAGTCGCGCCACCATCGAATGAAATGAGCGGAACGGAGCCTTCCGAAGGCAGAAGGATGGTGGAACCCGACGCGGCCACTCCGGTGGCGAGTGTCGCATCGATGTTTCCGGTGAGACTGACCCACCTCGCGCCGCCGTTGGCCGTTTCGTATGCGCCTTCGTCGGTGCCGACGATGATCGTTGCATCATCCCGCGTGTAGACCTTGCGAACATTCCAGTTGGAGGGCGAGATCAGCTTCCAGGACTGGCCATTGTCGTTAGACGTGTATAACCCCGTCGCCGTGCCTTCGAGTACCGCGTGAGTATCGGGCGGAATCGAGAGCGCCTGGGGCTGCGCGGGCGGACTCAGAGTAGTCCAGGCCGACCCGGCGTTAGTGGAAACACGCAGAGACCCGGGGTTGCCGCCTACCCCGGCGAACATGGTTGATGGATTGGCGGGATCGACCGCCAGCGCCTGAACGGAGCCGCCGAGGCCAGTCAGAACCACACTGAAAGACGCGCCGCCCTGCGGACCCGTGAGCACGCGCCCGATCTGGGTTCCGATGGCTACGACACCATTCGTGGCGGCGATCTGCAACACGCGCCCGGAGGTGGGATAGATGAGCGACCACGTTGTGCCGCCATCCGTGGAGGCAGCGACCCCGCCGGTCATCGCAGCGAGCAACGTGGAATCGGACAGAGCGAAGCCATCCGCCGCGCCGCTCGGCGCAGCGCTCGTTGTGGTCTGGTTGCCCTGCTTCACGGTTGGCCCGACCGCCGGAATCCATGTTGAGCCGCCATCGGTGCTGTGATAAATGCCGGTACTCTCGGTACCCAGCACGACGTTGTCGGGGTTCGATTGATCCACCCAGATGGCGTCAACATAGGCTTCGCGCAGACCCTTGTTGATGGGGAGCCAGTGCGCTCCGCCGTCGGTGGTTTTGAATGCGCCGCCGCTCGCGTCGGGGCTCTGGCCCCCATCGCCCACGCCACTGCCTGCGTACATAATCTGCGGATTTGCTGCGTAGACGGCGAGGGTCTGAATCTTTCCGGAGGCGGGGAGTCCGGTTCCGGTAGCAATGTTAACGGGACCGAGCGGGGTCCACTGCGGCTGCTGCGCCAGCGCGGCCGAGGCGAGCAGGAACAGAATTGAGCGTGTGTGTTTGATTCGAATAGTTTACTAAGCGGACGGGCGGGAGGTCTCCACAGGGAACTCGATGCGAATGCGTGTTCCCTGCCCGGCCGCGCTTTCCGTCGTCATCGTGTAATCGCCGTTGTAAAGCACTTCGAGGCGCTCACGCACATTGCTGATGCCAATACCGGCTCCGTCCGATCCCGAGCGCTCGGCATCGCTCATGCCGATGCCGTCGTCTTCCACCTGAATTACGATGCGGTGGTCAGAGCGGTGGGCGCTCAGGGTAATGGTTCCGCCATCGACCTTCGCGGAGATGCCGTGCTTGATCGAGTTCTCGACGAGCGGTTGCAGCATCATGCTGGGCACGGGAACGTCGGATGCGGCTGAATCGATTTCGCGGATTACGCGCAGTTTTTCGCCGAAGCGTTCGAGTTCGATCGCGAGGTAATCGTCAATGAATTCGAGTTCATCGCGCAGTGGCGAAAAATGTTCCTGACTGCGCAAACGCCGGCGCATGATGCGCGCGAGGCGCACCACCATGCTGCGCGCGCGTTCCGGATTGATGCGAATCAGCGAGGCGATGGAGTTCAGCGTGTTGAACAGGAAGTGCGGGTTGATCTGACTGGCCAGGGTTTCGAGACGCGCGGAAAGGAGCAGGCGCGATTGTTCTTCCAGGCGAACTTCATTGCGCGTGCTGTTCCAGACTTTAATCGGCAGCGTGATGCAGAAGTAGGTTGAGGCGTAAGCGCCGATGAGCAACGGCGTCGCATCGCCCCAGCGCGCGGCGGTGAACAGGAAATGCC
Source organism: Acidobacteriota bacterium (assembly GCA_048498815.1). Lineage (GTDB taxonomy): Bacteria > Acidobacteriota > Terriglobia > Bryobacterales > Bryobacteraceae > BOG-234. The sequence goes on from JBEHXG010000010.1 coordinate 82,069, forward strand.
GGTCACGAAATTCGCTGCCCAGCGCCTGCCTGGTGAACTCGATCGCGAGCACCGCTCCTGAAAGATAAGCATGAAACAGAGCGCTGCGCAGTTCGCGGCCAGGTTCGAAGATGCGATACAGATTCACGTCGGGAAATGGCGAGAAGCGCCAGACGTCGTCCGGACTGGACGCCGAATCGCGAAGAAGTCCCCCCCCTAAGCCCGCCGCCGCAAAAAAAGGAAGCGCGAGATACTCGCCGTGCAGCATTGCCGGCATCGCCAGCAATATTCCGGTCACCATGCCGCTCACGTAACCGCCCATGATGCCGGCCAAAAGGGAAGCTTCGAGGGCGAGATCGAGCGCATCGTATTCGGGCGTGAGGATGCGAATGATCTCGCCCGGCAGGAACAGCGCCGTGAACCAGAGAGACAGCCGGATGCGCTGCGATACAGTGCGCTCTTCGCGCAGCAGCATCCGTTTGATGGCCGCGCTGCGCACACCGAAGCTCGCGAGAGCGGCGATGACACCCACCTTCACGAGAAGCGTAATTAACTGATCTTCAATCGTCAACAATCCTCAGCGAGGGCACATTTTATAATTGTTTTTAGCCCTCCGCTAATTCTATCCACCTCTGAAATGAACCCTTCTTCCGATTTCCGGCTGGTGCAGGCCGCTGAGGCCCACTTCCCTACCGAATACGGCGTATTCCGCATCTTCGGCTTTGAAGGTCATTTCAGCGGCGGCGCTACGCATGTGATCGAGGAGGCGGCGGTTCTTGCCATGGGTAATCTGCAGGAAGGTCCGCCGCCACTGCTTCGCATTCACTCGCAGTGCCTTACGGGCGACGCCTTCCACAGCCTGCGCTGCGACTGCCGCGCACAGCTGGAGATCGCACTCGAAATGATTTCCGCCGAAGGACGTGGCGTTATTGTTTACGAACTGCAGGAAGGCCGCGGCATCGGCCTGATGAATAAGCTTCGCGCTTATGAACTGCAGGATCGCGGCGCCGATACGGTGGAAGCCAATGAACAGCTTGGGTTTGAAAGCGATCTGCGAAGCTATGTACTCCCAGGCGCGATTCTGAAACATCTAGAGATTACGTCCGTTCGTCTGCTCTCGAATAACCCCGGCAAAGTGAAAGCTGTGGAAGATGCGGGTGTTGTGGTAGCCGACCGTGTCCCGTGCATCGCGCAGCCGCGCGAATCAAACGAAGCCTATCTTCGAACGAAGCGCGAGAAGATGGGCCACTTACTCGAACATTTGTAGTCTCAACGGACGTGCATCCATGCCGATAAGGAGCACATGGATGACAGAAGGAAAGAAGGACGTTTCCTGTGCGCAGATCTGGTCAGGCTGGACTGGGTGGACGGCGACGCTGAGTCCGGTTCCGAGCAGGCGCTGCTGGAGGATATTTCAGCGCTGGGCGCCTGCGTTCAGATGGATCACCCGCTGCCGCTCGGCGCAACCGTCATGCTCAGCATGGGGGCCACGCCCTTTTATGGAAGCGTGAACTACTGTACCTGGCGCGATGACGGATACTTCATCGGTCTTCGGTTCTGCGACGATTCCAAGTGGTCTGCGGGCCTGGTGCGCCCCGACCACCTGCTGAGCCTGACAGACCTGGCCGCCCGCTTCGGGAACTAGGCCTTTTCCGCGTTGCGGTGGTCTTCAGCGCGATCGCTGTAGTACTTGCCGTAATTCTTCCCGTAGTAGCCGTAACCGTAATAGTGGTATCCGCTGCCCATTTCCTTGCGGACTTCGTTCAGCACGAGACCGATCACATTGGCGCGCAGATGGTTCAGCGTATTCAGCACGGCCGCAACGGCGCGCCGTTCCGTCTGACCGGCGCGGGTCACAACGATAACGCCATCGACGGAAGCCGCCATCTGCAGCGGCTCCGGGAAGCCCAGCAGCGGAGGCGCATCCAGAATCACCAGGTCATACTCTTCACGAGCACGATCGAGCAGCTTTGGCAGCGTCTGACCCACCAGGTCCGCGGCGCGACGCGTGGAGGGGCCGGCGGGCATAATGGAGAGCTCGAGATCCGGTCTGGGCTTGATAAGGACATCGTGCCAGTCCAGACCGTACTCCAGAACCTTAGAGAGGCCGGCCGCATTCTCAACGCCGAATAGCTTGTGCAGGCTGGGGCGGCGCATGTCGCCATCGATCAAAAGCGTCTTGTGGCCCTGTTCCGCGTGCGCGATTGCCAGGTGGCCGGCAACCGTTGATTTGCCTTCCGAAGGCGAAGCGCTCGTCATCAGGATGCACTTCAGACGGCGGTCGAAGTCCGTCAGCATGATGGAATTGCGCAGCGTTCGCATGGCTTCTTCGAAACCGGAAAGCTGCACGCGCGTCTGCAACGCCTTGCCATTACTGCCGGAGCCCTCGGCAAGCGCTGCGTTCTGAAGCAGCGCCAAACTGGGAGTGGCCCGCCACTTCCGCATCATCGGCAGACCGCCAATCACGCGCACCTTCAGCGTCTGGGCGATTTGTTCGGGATTGCGAACCGTGGTATCGACTCGATCCATCGCAACAAGACCTACGAGAGCGATCAGCGTGGACACGAAGAATGCGATGGTCAGATTATTCTGCACTCTGGGGTAAACGGCGCCCAGCGATGGCCGGGCCCTGTCGGCCACGCGCACCATGTCGTTCTGGAAACTCGCATTGATCTGGTTCTCGCTGATCTTCTGCATCATCTCGTCATACAGCTTGCGATTGGCGGTCGCTTCCTGCTTCGCCGTCTGGTAGTCGAGCATGCGGATGTTGAGCTTGTCGAAAGCTTCCTTCGCTTCCACGAGCTGTTTTTGCGCCAGTTGCTCCTCGGTGAGTTTCTGGTGGTAGTCGTTTTCCGCCTGTTTCTTCGCGCTCTGGATGTCGTTATCCACCTGCGCGCCGAACTGATTGACGGCGGTCTCCGCCTTCTTGTATTCCTCGCTGTTTTGCCCGTAACGAAGCTTTACCGTGGTAAATGCAGCCTGAGCTTCTTTCAGCCTGCTCAGATCCTCGGCAATGTGAGACCCGGCCGGTGACGCCAGTGCGGCATCGAGCGTCCCTGCCTGGAGGACATTGTAAACAGACTCTGCCTTGATGCGCGAAGCCTGGACTACCGTATATTGCGTCGTCAACTGCGCCAGCTGCGCGGAAACGATGCTGGTTTTCTGCTCAGGATTATAGAGAGACAACTCCTTCTCGAGCGCCGCAACCTTCTCCTCGGATACCTGCGTTCTCTCTTTCAGCGCTGCCTGCTCGGCTGTCATGTACGTGGAGAGCGATTTAGCGTTGTTAATGCGCATTTCGAAATTTCGCGCCACGTAGGAATCCGCAACCGCATTGGCGATGTCGGCCGCGCGATTCGGATCCGGAGACTGATAGGTGACCTCCAGCAAATAAGAACCAATCGGACGATTAATAGACAAGCCGGGCAGACTGACTGGCGCCGAGTTGCGCCGGATCGCAGCCAGCTTGTCCACATCGCTTCCGCTCTTTGGCTGGGCGAGCAGATTGAACGCCTGGGCTACGGGACGCAACACGGCATCGCTTTTCAGAAGCGCGATCTGGGAAGTAACATAGGCGTCTGTGTCGCCTCTGTTGGCGGAACCGGACTGAGAATCCTGCCCCACGAGATTCTTCGCCGCATTACGGTCAAGATACAGGGTCGCCGTCGATTGAAAGCGTGGGACGATGCGGGAGGTAACCATCGCGGTGACGAGCACGGCGAACACGATGAAAGCAGCCATCTTCAACCAATGGGTTTTGAAGAGCCACACATAGTGGGAAAGCGGAAGCTGCCCGTCCTGGTCTGTCGCACCAGTCACAAAGGGAGCGTGCGCAGCCGGCGGGGCAAGCGGGGCGAGCGCTCCTGGTGCGTTGAGGCGAGGCTTCTCGTTGAACTCGTTACTTTGCATTTGAATTAGAATATGTGAATTTGGTCGACTTACCGCATGCCACTTATGATTGCTGTGGATGCCCCCACGCCGCTGAGGGTCATGAGTTCCTGAAGGATCGCGCGCCGTTTCGTTCCGTTATCATCGGGGATTAACAGAATGTCTTCCGCCTGCAGGGTCACATCCTCGTTCTTCCTGTGCATAATGCCCCAGAGCGGGACGGGAATTTCCTGCCGCTTGCCCGTTATACTGTCCGGCCTGTAAATGTAGGCAACCTTGGCGTAATACTGAGTCAGGCCTTCAACGCTGGCCACAATCTTCAATACCGTCGCATCACCGGGTCTTCTGACTACTACGGCCTGAGGATGCGTAATATTCCCGGTAACCCACACCTTGGGTGCTTCAGGAACGCTGATCACTTCACCGCCGGTCAGCATCACATTGATGGAAGGGTCGGCATTGTGCAGCAGCTGCTCAATGCTGATCTTCCGAGCCGGCTCGGACGGAGACTTGCTGAAAAGGAGTTCCGGAGCCGCGTCCGGCAGCGTCCATCCCGCCTGAGAAAGGGCGTCAAACAACGAGATGGGATTTGCGATGCTGTATGGCCCCGGACTCTTTACAAAGCCAACCACGTTGATTACCTGATAGGCGTACTCCAGAATCGCGACGGTGGCAACCGGATGAATCAAAATCCCCTGCTCGATCTCCTGGCGCTCGATTTCGGTCTTTACCTCGCGGGGCAGCATTCCCAGTACGCGCACCGGATTTTTCAGAACCGGCATCACCACAGTCCCGTCGGCGCCGACACGCACCGCGGGTTGGGAAAGACCGGGCTCGTCGAAAAGCTGAATGGAAAGAAGGTCGTTTGGCACGATCTTGTGATCCGGCAGGTTTCCGCCCGCGGGCTTTGTAAGCTGGGGGGTCACAGTCGAAGCGGCCGGCGCCTGCTGAGCTGTTTCCGCGGCAGCACGCGGCTGCGCCCACACCCCCGCCAAAACCAGAGTGGAAAGCGCGGCCGCTCTCAGTACAGTAATCATAGTGTCCTTTCTAATCCGTGTCGGCGCGGGGTTCTTTAAGTTTAACAGTTCCGCCGAGATAGGTCGCCCGCCGGATCGTATTTCTCCGATCTCAGTAGTGCGTTATTCGACCAGGTTTGTTTCACAACATGAAATCCGTACAGATTGAGCGATTCCGCCCGAGTATCCTGAACCAAATGCCGTCCGGCCCGATTCACGGTTACAACCGAGCAACCGTGCTTGCATGCGTGATTGCAATCGGATTCACGCTGCTGAGTCTGAAGTTCGCGCCGTCCCTGTATTCTGACCCCGGCTACGGGATGCTGCAATGGCGCGGTGTCATGGATGGCAACCCAATCAGCACGGTAGTCAGTCCTGACCGCTCCGATATTTCGAAAGATCACCTTTATCTGCAAACGTGGTGGAGCCCTGGACAGTATCTTGTTCCGGGCCTTTTCACGCTGAGTGGACTTCGGTTGGGCAGGGCGATCGTAGCAATCGCGGGGATTTCACTGCTTTCCAGTCTCCTCGGGTGGATTCATCTGTTGAGACGCTTCGGGATCGATCATCGAACAGCCACTCTGGCCGTGTTTTTTGTTGGCACCTTTCGCTATTCCACGCTGCCTTTTGGCGCGTACAACGGCGGCGAGGTTCTCCTCCAGGGCCTCGTGCCGTGGCTGATCGCCGCCGCAATCGGTATTCCGGATAGCGGCTTTCCCGGTGGTGCGACTGTCGCTGCCGCAGCCTTCCTTGCTGCGTTCTTCGCGAAACTAACCGGCCTGATGGTAGCCGCTGGCGCCTTTATCACGGTAATCGGACTGGCCCTTCTTCGTACGCGACGACTGACCAGTGGAATAATCGGCGCGGGAGTGGGAGCCGGCGTTGCCTGTGCGCTGATTTACAGGATTTGGTTTTCACTTGGGCCGACACCGGGAATTGGCGCCGGCTGGCCCTACACACCTGGCAGCTTTGCCTTCGCATTTGCGGCACCGTGGGGAGCGAGCGTGTCGTGGCTCGATCTGTGCAACTGGCTCCTCCTGAAACCCGGTCACCCTGCCCTGGGCAATCCCCTTGCGGTTCTCTGGCTCGAAATCCTCCCTGCCGCGCTGTTGGCGCCAATCTTGTGGCGAGGGTTCCGATTGGCGGAACGCGGGTCCCTGCTGCGGGATCTGTTGTGGGTGACCCTCGGCATGTACCTCTTCACAGCTTCGGCGCTTGCGATTCTCTTTCTCAACGGGGGAGGCGTGAGCGTGGAGGAGCGGCACCTTCGGGCAGCCGGAACCCTGATTTTCGTGTCAGCCCTTGCCATAGCCGGTCGAATGCCGAATCGCGCGCCGTTGCGGCTGGCCCTGATCGCGACGGCAGTGCTGATGTCGGTCTATGGTGTGTTCTCTTTTGTGAATCGCGCCCGCGCAGTGGCGGCGGATCACGTAGATAGTTATAGCTGGACGAGCCAGCCTTCCGTCAACGCCGATGCTGTCGCTTACGCCCGGGAGGCTTTCATTCGGGAGGGACGGGATGCCGTTTTTGTAGTATCGGAACCAGGCGTCGCCAACATATTCCCGCCCGGAGCTCGATTGCTGGCATTTAGCCCGGATTTTGAACTCCTTCGGTACATGGCCTCGCGACACTATGCCGGGAGAGTTCGAGGGCATATCTACATCGTTCTGCCGACGCGTCTGATCGAGACCGAGAGAGGTTGGCTGGTGCTGAAAACGTTCGTAGATTACCCGTCCAAAGGCTGGCAAGCTCACCGATTCGCTGAAACAACGATATTCGTTCAGTAATCTCGGACGGTCCGGCGCCCGCTGGCACGAAGGCGATCGTCGGGGTACGCTCCCGCAGCCATCACGGCAAAGAAGGCGAGGGCGACGCCAATCCTCTGGATTGGGTAATCCACGAAGCACTGGAGGAACACGACCGGCACACCTAGTGCCCAAACCGTCCGGAGCCCCGCGCGCAGACTCCACAGCGCCACGGCGCCCATAAACAGCGCAAATGGAAAGCCGCCCTCAACTACCCACTGGAGCCAATCATTGTGGGCCTGGTTTGCAAGCAGTCCGTCGTCGAAGGTGGCGTACGCGGGATAGGCGATATACCAGTTCCTCAGGCCAAAACCCATGACGGGCCGCGCGGGAATCATGCGGAGGGAAGACTCCACAAACTCCTTTCGGCCGCTGTAGGGATTCTTTTGTCCCAGCTTGTCGATCAGCCGTTCAGGCCCAACCGCTATCCCGATCACGATCAGGAGAAGCAGGAATGCGGCGGCGGGCCGTATCAGGAGGCGTCGCGAGATGCCCATTTTCGTGGCGGCGAGCAGCGGAACGGCGACCATCTCCGCCGTCGTGAGAACAAAGCCCGTTCGCGACGCCGAGGCAAGCACCGATGCATACATCACCAGCGCAGCCAGACCATGGAAAACCTTCCAGCCGGAGCGCTCGCAGATCACCTCCGTCATCGCTACGGGCAGAAGGATTTCGATGAAAGCCGCGTACTGATTCATGTACACGAAAGGACCCATGGGAGAAACTGCGTACTTCGTTTCGAACAGCCAATAGATCCGATCGCCCGACGTATGCATCTGCAGCGGGGCCCACACCGCGATAACGAAACCCAGCACCACGAGAGCCCGGAGCCAGGCGCGCCGCAACGCATGGTCGCCGAAAATCTGAAGCCCGATAAATACGGTGGCGAGCGCGGCGCCCCAGTAGAGCATACTTAGGACTGTGTTCCAGCGGTAGATCGTCGTACCGGCCAGAATTTGCAGGATTGGCCAAAGGGTAGCCAGACCCAGCGGGAGCAGAATCCAGTTGAGGCGGACGGGCGCAGCGGAAGGCCAGAGGCTCACCAGCAGAATCCCGGCAGCGATTGCGAAGATCGGAACCTCTGCGACCGCCGTGGTCCAGAAATCGGGAATCCACATCACGGCGATCGTCGCCACGATCGTTGTAAACAGTGCGATCGCGCAAACGCGGCGCAGGAGCGTCACCGCGGATCCGGCAATCATGATCGCGGACCGCCCGCCAGTGCAGAATGAACCTGGCGAATCTGAACCGTCCCACTCCACCGCGGCGTTGCCGGAGTGCGGGCGTGTTCGAGTTGCAGCCTCGCGCCTTGCCGATCACCCGACGGGAAGCGCAGTTGTCCCGTTGCCCAGTCGCGCGAATTGAGGATCGGCGATCTCACGAGCAGTTCGCCCGTGCCGGAACGTACAGTCCAGGTCAGTCCGGAGTCTGGTGAATCGCCAACCAGCCTGTATTCGTATGCAATCTCGTAGGCCTTGCCCCGGCTCAGAGGCAGTTCTTCCGCCGCGAGCACGATATCATCCGCCTGTGTTCCATCAAGAACCAGCGCAAAGCTGTCAGCTTCGCTTCGCGGACCGGCGGATACGCCCTTAGAGTCCGGGTACTGCCAGTCGAAGGCATATGCGGCCGCAGACGGAGAGAGGGTTCCGTTCGTGACGATGGCTCCGCGATCGGGGGCGAGAGGCTGGAAAGGCAGTACCTTCCTGACGCAGAGCGCATTCCAGATTGGTACCGCGGCCCCGTTATCGCGACCCGCCTGCCGCCGGCAGTAGTCGAGAAAGAGGTCCGCCTCGGCGGGTTTCATGTCCTGTGAAAGCTCGTTCGCCAGTTGAGCGGTCGAGTCCATTCGTTCGGCCTCCAGATAGCGCAAGAGAGCGAGTAAATAAGGTCGGCCGGGCGGGAGGACTTTACGGATTTGGCCGGGATCGGGATTCGCCGCCAGGCAAAGGCGGAATACGGGATTGATATTCCCATAACTCATCCGTAAAGTATCAGTCGTGGCGGCCCAGAATTCCGGCATTTGCTCACGACGAAAGTAGTAATTCATTAGAGCCCAGCGGGGATCAAAACCGTTATCCACCTGTCGGGCGGCGAGCAGGAATTTTTGCGCATCGGAGTACTTGCGCTCTACCTCCGCGCGAAAGGCCCGGCGGATCCAATATCTTGACTCAAAAGGGCTTAGCCGCGTCGCTTCAGCCAGTTCGAAGTCGGGATCACGTCCCAGGCTCTCAAGATGTTCGGCCAGGAGCTCATGATGCTCGGCATTGCCCCGCGCCAAATGGATCGCCCGGGCAACAGTTTCGGGCGTATTTTGCCGATAAAGAGAGTCAGAGCGGGCCAATTGCAGGGAATACCAGCCCAGGAGTACCAGCGAAAAAAGGGCCAGAACGGTGAGAATACGCCGGACTGCGGAAACGAGAATTTGCACCGGGTTGCTCTTTTCGACAGAGCTACTTGCGTTTACTGATTTGGTTCCACTAATATAGCATCAGGTGAACTACGGAGGTTCTGAAAGAATATAATGCCCAATAAGAAGGCAGTAATGGCTTCGGCACTCGTGATGGCAGGCGCGCTGACAGCCGCGTCGCTCACGCTCGTTGCCGCAACGACCGCAACGATTGGAATGGTTTCTTCCGGTCCGGGTCAGGCGGGGGTTTTGGTGGATGGCGTGAGAGTTTCGACCAGCGCCACTCTGTTTGACGGCTCCGTTGTTTCCGCTTCCGGTTATTCGCGCCTCCAGCTTAGTTCTGGTGCGCGTGTCGATCTGAACGCAGATTCGACAGTGCGCGTTTTCGCCAACCACGCTTCGCTCGAAGGTGGCTCAAGCGAAATTCGGAGCGCGGCGGGCTACACCCTGGATGCCCGGACACTGAAGATTCAGCCCGCCGAGGCTGGTTCCGTAGCACGCGTCAGCCTTGATGGAGATAAGCGTGTCATCGTCACGGCAGTGAACTCTCCGGTCAACGTCTGGAACAGCACGGGCGTACTGGTGGCCCGCGTGATGCCGGAAATGCCGCTCTCGTTCCTGCCGCAGGCCGCCGGGGCGAACAGCTTCAGCAACACGGGTTGCGTGGTGAACAAGTCGAATGCTGCAGTTTTTGTAGATTCGACCGGAAATCAGGTTATCGAGCTCCGCTCCTCCGCCAAGACTGTTGACCTTCGCAAGTTCGTGGGCAAGCGCGCAAAAGCGACTGGCACGGTAGACACCGCCGCCAAGCCGGTTGCGGGCGCCACTCAGGTTGTGAATGTTGCGACGATTGAATCCGCCACGGGCGCGAGCTGCAACGACGTTGCGGTGCGCATCGGTGCAACGACGTCAGCTGCGGGTCTCGCGGCTGGCGGCGCTGCTGCCGCAGGCGCTGGCGCTGCTGCCGGTGCGGGTGCTGCCGCCGGTGCGGCTGGCGCTGCTGCCGGTGCCGCAGGCGCGGCGGCTGGCGTTAGTGCGGGCGTGATCGGTGGTGTGGCTGCGGCTGCCGCAGTTGCGACCGGCGTCGGCGTTGGAATCAGCCAGACCGGGACGCCCAGCCCGTAGAGCGACCCTTAACATCGAAACTGCGGCCCCGGGCGAAACCCGGGGCCGTTTTTATTTTCCACCGATATTATTTTTGCTAATAGTCACAATCGGCGCTACAATCGAATCGTGGCGGCCACGCAGCCGTTACTCAGTTCCCCTCCCCGTCGGCGGACCAGCTCCTCGTCTGGCAATTCCATTGAATATATCTTTTGATCGGAAGGCTGGAAGTGACGACCACTCGCCCGGAGTCCACCACACCGCGCACCATCGAACTGGCTTTGCTGGGCAACCGCACCCTGCAGACGCTGATTCGCGCTAACTTTGTCTGCTTTCCCGCCCAGGCTCCGGTCTTCGGGCAGAAATCGCGACGCGACCTGCAATGGCGGCTGGCGGTGTTGTACTTTGTGCGCGGATGGTCTACCCGGTCCATCGCGGCGCGCTATGGACTCACGCGAGAACGGTGCGGTCAGATTATTTCAGACTGGAGGATCCGCGCGGTGTCACTCGGTTACATTCAGGATGTGACGCCGGAGGGAACGGATCTGGCCCGGCTGGCGGATCTCCAGATTGTGGCGTCGCCCGCCGACCTTGAGCGTGCACTGATGGGAAATCCCGCGCTGCCTCCGAATCAGGCGGCGACGGCGGCAGGGGTAAGCGCGACGATCTCGCGCAGTTCATTCGCGATTTCCGAAGGCGCTCGATTACCGTCGATCCTGCGATAACCTGCGGCCCGACGCGCATAGTGGTCGAATACGGGCAAGGTTTCCTTCTGGTAGGCGGCCAACCTGCGCGCGACAATCCCCTCGGAATCGTCATCGCGCTCAACGAGGGCTCCACCGTCGAGTTCACAACGAGAACCTTTGCTGGACCGATTCGATCCGAGGTTGTATACCGTTCCGCAGGTCGCGCACTGGCGCCGCAACGACAGGCGCTTCTGCAGTACATCGGCAGGCACGTCCAGCTGGGCGACGCAGAGTTCCGCTCCAATTTCATCCAGCAATTGATCCAGCGCTCTCGCCTGGGCCAGCGTGCGGGGAAAGCCGTCCAGGATCAGGCCTGCCCCGGCGGGGTCCATCGCGCGGAGACGCTTCGCAACTGCGTTGCAAACCAGTTCATCCGGAACGAGCGCGCCGCTCGCCAGGACTTGCCTCAGGCGAAATCCAGCAGGCGTGGCGCTTTTTGCTTCATCGCGTAACATCTCTCCCGTCGACAACGTTTGAAGCCCGAACCGGTCCGCCAGAAGAGCGCTCTGGGTCCCTTTTCCACTTCCTGGAGCCCCCAGTAGTAAAACGATACGGATTGGTTCCGCGCCTGTCCCTTTCTTTCCGGCCTTCTGCACATATCCAGTACACAGGAATCGGCCGTGTGGATCAATACCCCGCGTCCGGTGCGGGCTCGCCGGCACCAGTAGTCCAGCGCGGACGATCGGTCTGATACCATAAATCCCACATGCCTCATGGAACATCGAGTGCTCTGCTCGACGGGTTAAGAACCGATCTGGGACAGCGTCAAATCGGCCACGGAATGGCTCGGCTGGACGCGCTCTGGTCCGAAGTGTCCTCCACTCCGGGCCATCTCAGTCCGGACGACCCTGACTCGCCGGCGCTTTTGTGTTACATCGCGCAATGGGTCGATGCGGGGTGGCGGGATGTGGAGATCGTGCAGAACGGACTTGGGGCGTTTCCTAAGGGGCGGCGGTCTTCGGTCAGGCTTTCGGACTATGCCCATATCCTCATGGCTGAGGGTATGGTCTGGGTCAATGAGGAGCGTGTCGATCGGGCGCTTGAAAATTTCAGCCGCGTGCTTTCGATTCGCCACGAGATTACCGACCCGCAGCTGGTTTCGATTGCGCATTTCTGGTCGTCGCGGTGCCACCGCAAGAACGGCGAATACGATGCGGCTTTGACCCACATCTCGGAAGGCTACCGGTATGCAACCGAGGCCGGCATGAAGCCTATGGCGGCGGCAATGCAAGTGGCGGAGAGCTGGCTGCTGTTTCAAAAGGGACGTACTCGCGATGCGCTGAAGCTGCTTTCCGAAGCTGACGCCATCCTGAGCACCACCGATGACTACATTACACGCGGCAATATCCAGTCGAGCTTCGGCCGCATGTATCGCCGGGAAGGCCGCTACGATCTCGGCATTCGCCACTTCGGCATCGCTATTGAGGAATATACGAAGCGCGACCCCGAGCACCGCAATCTGGCTCGCACTCTCGCCAACATGGGGTACGTGGAGCGGCTGATGGCGCTGCAGCATCGCAAGCGGATCGATGCCGATGCCGCACAGCGCCGGCGCAGCGAACCGGATTTGCGGCGCGATTATGAGCAGTTGCGCGGCCGCGCGCTGGAGCATCTGGACCGCGCTTCGGAGATTTATCGCATCCATTCGAATCACCGCGGGGCGGGTACGGTGTGCGTCAACCGCGGACATCTGCATCTCGATCACGGCGACCTGCAGCGCGCCGATGACGAGGCCCGCGCCGCTTATACGCTTGGCGAGGAGAAGAAGGATTACATCCTGATGGCGCGTGCGCGGCTGCTCGAGTGCATGGTGGAGAACACGAAGCTGGAAGAAGAGATTGAGGATCCGGCGTGGGTGGCGCACCTGGCGCTGAACGCCGCGAATGAGGCCGTCGATCTGTCACTGCATACGGAGAACCGGCGCCTGCAGGCTCGCGCACTGATCTGGCAGGGGTTGACGATGTGCAATACATCGGGCGGCGGCGCGTCGCCGGGCGCGGCGGGGAATCTGGATGCCGCTCGTGAACTTTGCGATCGCGCCGGCGCGCTGCTGAAGAATGAAGTGCAGGACCATATCTGGGAAGACCTGCAGGTGCTCAAGAATCGCGTGGTGGGCGGTGGGCATCCGGATTCGCGACTGCAGGCGTGGTCGCAGGGTGTGGTGGGTGACCGGAGTTTCCAGCAGCTCACGGAGGATTTCGCCGATCTCGTCATTCCGAAGGTTTGGGAGCATGAGGGGCGCAAGGTGGCACGCGTGGCGCGTAAGCTGGCGATATCGCCGAAGAAGGTGCGGCGCGTTTTGGCGCGGCTGGGACTGCATGGCGGACAATAGGGTTCCGGGATCTTTGGTATGACTGCGGCTTCGAAGCAATTCACACTGATGGGGATCGCGGCCGCGCTGTTTACGGCGGTAATGGTGATTGGGCTTGCCGGCAATGTGGTGCGCGGCAGCTATCTGGCATTGCCGATTGTGGGCGGCGTGCTGGTGCTGGTTTTGCTGGCTGGTTGGGCGGGTGTGTGGGCGAATCAGCGGCGTATTCACCTGATGTTCCGGCAGCCGACGCCGGATAAGCTGATTGCGAATTATCATGCGTCACTGCTGCAGGCTCGGGCGCGGAAGATTCCGCATGCGGTTGAAGCCTGCGCGTGGCTCTCAGGGCTGGCTGCGGCGATGTATGGGGAGTTTGATCGTGCGCGTCAGGAGTTGGTGGCCGGGGATTGGGATGGGGCTCCGGCGGCGTATCGTGCGAATCGCGATTGTGTGCTGGCCCTGATTGCTTTGCTGGAGCGGCCGGATCGGGATAAGGCATTGCGGATTTTGGGGGATGCTCCGGTGGAGCAGGCGCCGGGGTTGTTTTGGACTGCGTTGCGGGTTGCTGCCGGTGAGGCGGATAAAGCGGTGATCGAGCGCGCGCAGAAGGGTGCGGAGCGGGCTGTGGGGGCGATTCCGGCGCTGTGTGCGTGGGGTGTCGCACTGGAGTGCCAGCGGCGCGGACAGGCTAAGGAAGCTTCGCACTATATTGAGCTCATTCGGCGGGCTGCTCCGCGATTCGTGGGACTTGGCTCGACCAGCGCAGAACGTAACTAGACAGGGCCTCTCCCGTCTAAACTGGAAGTATGGACAAGCGATTCCTGTTTCCAGCCCTTGCCGCAACGTTGTGTGCCCAGACGCCGGCGCCAGTTCCCGATGTAGTTCCGAGGTCCAGGGCCGAGGCGGATCTCCTGGCGCGTGCGCAAAAATTCTATCAGCTTGAGGTAGAGAAGAAGTTCCGCCAGGCGATGCTGTTGGTCGCCGACGATTCGCAGGACTATTTTTTTGGCGCGAGTCCCAACTTGCAGGGCTTCCACATCAATAGCGTTGAGATTGTGGACGATTCGCACGCCAAGGTTAACTTCACTGGAACGGTAATGATGCTGGCTCCTGGAATGGTTGGGCGACCGTTCGATACGAGCGGCACTTCCACGTGGAAGATGGAAAACGGTCAGTGGGCTTGGTACGTGGATCAGAAAGAGATCGACACTCCGTTCGGCAAGATAAAACCTACCAGCGGAACTGAGTCCGCCGGTGTGAGTGATGTGATGAAGAAGCTCTCCGCTGGCAACGCGCTCACTCCGGAGTCGCTGATGGAACAGGTCAAAATCGACAGGACATCGGTGGAACTTAGTTCCGAAGCACCTCAGACTGTCAAAATAACCAATGGCCTGCCTGGCCCCATCACCGTTGAGGTCAACGCGGATAGAGTCCCGGGCCTCACAGTGACCGCAGATCGAAAGAATGCGGACGCGCAGCAGGCAGTTACTTTATCATTTCAGGCTGTAGCCGGGAAAAGGCCGATGGGGACGGTTGGAATCGAGGTGCAACCGGTCGGCACACACTTCGACATCGTTGTTACGTCAAAGTAGCTTTTTTATAGCTGATCTCGGATTGCATCAAACGGCCAAATAAACCAAAAGGGGAGAGAGCCAAGGCTCTCTCCCCTTTTGAGTTTGTTTCTGAACTACAACTACTGGCCCGAGGACTCCGGCGAGTTGTTCCCAACCGTCGTAGCAGCAGTGGCGAATGCGCCACGATTGCTCGCAATCAGGTCTGCGGTATAGCCCATCGACACGCCGTTGCTCTGGAGCAGGTTGTAAGCGATGTAGGCAAAGCCCTTAGCGTACAGGAACGGGCAGGTTGCGATGGCGTAACCTTGGAAGGGACCGCCAGCCACATTGGTCAGCAGATCGGCGTGAGTTGCGCCCGGAGCGATCGACGCAGGAGTCGCCGTCGACTTGGGGAAGTTGGCTGCCGTGGCCAACGCCGGAGCGGTTCCACCCTCAGCACCGGTGCTGCCATAGAGCTGGATCGTGCAAGCACCAGCCTGACCAGAGGCTACGCTGGTACCCGTGCTGCTCAGATTGTCCTTGCCTGCGTTCGCGATAACCAAGCCGGTTTCAAAGCCGAGCTGATTGGTAACGAAGGGGAAGAGCAGGGTGGTCTGGCAAGCAGCGAAGGTCGATCCGGTGATCGGAGTACCTGTGTTAGCGAAATAGGGAATCGTCGGAATCGGCGAGGCGAGCGTACCGGCGTTCGCAACGGTAGCGGAGGACGAAGCAGCGTAGGAGACAGTTACAGAGATAGGGGTGCTGGTCGCCGTAACCGCGTTGGCTGCGTAGGTGACCAGCGGAGTCACCGTGAAACTGCCCGTCTGGGTGTAGTCTTGCGCGGTAACTTCGTAGATTGCCACACCCGACGAGCCAACTGGAGCATAGCCAGCAACGCCCCCGGTCGGCGTCGTGGCGTCGGCCCTGGCAGCAGTTTCAGCCGCGCTCTGGAGCGTAATTGTAAATGCGCCGTTGGTTACGGTCAGAGGCAGCTGAACGGTCGCGTTCGTCGGAATATTGGTGAAGTTCAGCTTGATGCGAGTGCCGAAATTGGCCACACCGGTACCAGCCGCATAGCTAGTGGCAGCACCTGCACCGGCACCGGAGACAGCCGTCGCTGACACCAGCGAGCCGCTTTCGGAACCGGGAATCCCTGCAACAGTGAACGCAGTCTGGCTTTTCGTCTTGAACGCGCCAGCAAACTGCTCACCGATGGTTATGCTGAATGCACTTGCGCCCGAGCCCTGCGCGCCAGTGGAGGCGCAAACAAGGTACTGCGTGATCGTAGCTGCAGTGCCCGCAGTGTTCGAGCCGGGGGCGCTCAGTGTGGTCGACGAGTTGCCAGTCACCACAAGACTATTGCGCATGTTGCCGACCGTCTGAGCGGCAATATTGGTTACTGCCGCGAGACCATTGCCCTGAGCAACAAACTGAACAGTTTCGGTGACAGGCTGCAGGTTGTTCGGCCATTGACCAGTGACGTTCACGCGGATGTTCGAGATCTGAACCTGGAAGGCGGCTGTGGGGAAAGTAACTGGAGCCACGGCCGTACCGAAGGTTACAGTCGTACCCTGAACGGTACCTTGGTAATAGTAGGTGTCTGCCCCACTCGTGATCGTGAGTGTAGCTTCTGTTTTGCCGGTTGAGGTTGACAGGACCTTGCTCGTGACGCCCTGAATTCCAGCGGCGGACAGGGTCGCTGTAACGATGCCGGAAGTGCTACCTGCAGGTGCCGCATTGCAGGCGACGAGTTCGTCAGAGACCAGTTCAGTGGCACCTTCCGAACGAACTTCGATCGGCACCGCCGGGGAAATCGTGATGGCGCTTGCGGCGGCCGGGGGTTGAGTTGTGCCGGCCTGGCAAGTGAGATTGGCCTGGCCGAACGCCATGCCAGCAAAAGCTGCTGCCGTGGCGGCGAGACCAAAAATCTTCGTAGTTACTGACATTAAACTTTTCTCCTTGTGGAAGTAAATCTTGTTCTTTGAATCGTTCGAAGTCCCGCCACCTGATCCTCTAGCGCTGCAATGATACTGCTGTATAGATCAATGTACGAATACTTAAAGCTTCTCCGTATCGGGCGGAGATCAAGCCTGGAGGCATCCCAATGAGCGGTCCGCTCTCCGAATACTTCCTGAAGGGCAATTGCGTCATCGTGATGTCTGATGAAGCTGTGTACCCAGATCTAAAATCGCGCATCCACCAAAATTGGGCGCTCGTCGGGAAGCACCAACACATTCTGGATTCAACTTTCCTTAATTTATAACAGAGCGCAGCGCCCTTGGCAAGGTTAAGGTCGTATTTTTTGTTACCTTAATATTATTTAACATAGAGACTAACAACAGGCGAACAAAGCGGTTGGGCACCGTTTGCAGCGATACAGACGGAGAGTGGTACTGCCCCGTTTATGGGCGACAGTCCCGTCGGCACCAGAACATTGACTTGTTCAAGGCCCTGCAATCCAGGGGCTTGATCAGCATAGACCGGCACAAGCCCCGCCTGTCCACCGATGGTAACCGTGACCTGACCGTTAATCGGCAATTGCAAGCCGGTCATATAGATGGCGACATACTTTCCCTGAGAGGTAGGCTGTGTCGCAAGGTTGACGGAGGCATCCACGTTTTCGATCCCGGGACTGAACACCCCGGGAGAGTTGAACGCTACTGGCATTGCAAATGTGTTACTGGCCTGGCCGTCGACGTTTAGGACCACATTCACGTAGCCGCCAAACAGGACTCCCGTGGAAGCCTGCTGGGGAATCAGGAAGTTGACCTGGGTCGGCCCCGCATATGAAATGCAGGAGGTGCAGGTTATGCCACCGACGGTTAGCGACACATTCTGTCCGTTCAGATTGGTGCCAAAGAGCGCCGCGTAGGAGCCTGGTGCAAGTGGACCCGCCTTGAAGGATGCCGCGCTCACGATGGCTTTGATGGCAACCCCAACCGGCCCAACGTTGAAAGTGACCGGAACATTCAGAACTCCGTAAGTACCGGCGTTGATACTTACCGTTGCTGTGTAGGTCCCCTGACTTAGCAGAGTGGGATCCGCCGTAATCGAAACGCTCGCCGCATTGACGCCCGAGGACTGACCCAGAGTCAGCCATCCGGACCCCGACTGATACGTTGTCGTAAGGGTATAGAGGAGGGTGCCAGAGCCTGCGTTGGAGATCAACAAGTTGGTGCTCACGGAGTTGCCGAGCGAACTGCTGCCTAAAGTAATGGATGCCTTGTCGACACCGATTCGCGGCACGCTGAGCGAATTGCAATCGCCATAGACTTGGCAGTCCGGTCCGGGATTCTCGGCCAGAAATCGCGGCACCGGATCCGTCGGGGTCGAGTTCGAAACGTTCGAGACCGGCCCGTAAACCGCCGCGAGCGTTGCCGAACCCGAAGCCGTGCACAGGCTGCCTGCACCTGCTACAAACACAGGAATCTGGGCCGTCTCAGCCACTGTATCGTCAGCGCTCACGACTTCGTAGACAGCATATCCAGAGCCGCCCGTCAACGCGACTTCCGTAACCGTATCAAAGCTCTGCAAAGCTCCCGGCGCGCCATTGACGCTTCCGCCTGCGCCGGTCGCATCCGCACCGACTACACGAAACAGCAGGAGTTGATTCGCGCCGCTGTTGTACGTTCCCCCTGCTGCGTTGGTGCTAAAGGCTCCTGCGGAGGTGGGTGTCGTCCCATTGTTTCCGACGATAGCGTCCGGCACGAATATGCGCACGCCGGTCGAATAGCCGGACATGTTCACGATGATTCGATTCCCGCTGTCTGCTCCGGCAGCCGCTGCCCGAAACGCGGTCTGAGTTGCTTCGGTAATCCGAATCGTTGAGGCGCTCGTCCCCGCTGTCACCAGGTCGTGGAAGCCGAACTGACCGGAAGGCAGGGCAGAGCCACTGCAAGGAACCCCATAGCTGAGTACAGACGCTCGCAAAGAAGGGCCAGCGCTCTTCGCCGGAGCGAGAGTAACTCCCGTCGAATTAGGGAATTGAAACGCGGTGTTCTGTACCAGCGCGGTGATGATCGAAGTGTCAGACGTCCCGCCCGTGAGATTCGCAACTGCGGCGCGAATGCCCGTCAGCTGAATCACCACGACACGCGTGCTTGGAGTCGGAACGACATACGAAATGCCATTGACAAATATTGTTGACGACCCTGAAAACTGCGGCGTTACCAAAAGAGGGGTCGCACCCGAGCCTGTATCGGCCGTCACCGCGATGCCGGAAGGACGACCATTCAGGTCCGGTCGGTTGGTGATATTCGTATTCAGGGTGACGAATAAATCTGTAGAAACGGTCTGACCCGATGTGCCACCGCTACACGACAGAGTGATTGGTGCGGTCAATTCTGCCAGGCCTTCGGCGGAAACTAAATATGTCGGCGCGGTGACGGTGCAGGCAGGTATCGTCTGGGCGGCCGCGGTTGCCACAAACAGGAAAAATGCTAAAAAAAATACACTTACTGCAGAAAAAGTGAACTTGCGTTCGGACATGCCCTTGATTCTAGCACCGCGCGGGCGGAGTACTATGCCTATTTTCCGACCCTACCAGTCCGAATAAAGCGTCCCTTCCAGACTCGTCTTCGGCGACCCGCTCCGCACATCGAAAATCCCTGGATCGGACGAATCCACCGACTGGCTCGCATCCTCCATAATGATCTTCCACGTATCGCTCGAACCCGTAATCGGGTCCTTCGGCACATCCCGCAGATAGCCCGCGCTCACCAGATCCGACAAATCGTGCGGCGCCTTCTGCTTGTCGTACGCGTACTCATCGATCGCACTCCGCATCGCCGACAAATTGTTATGCAGCACCGACTCCTTCGCCGCCACAATCGACTTCTGATAGTGCGGAATCGCAATCCCCACCAGAATCACAATCACCGCCATCACGATCATCAGTTCGATGAGGGTGAAGCCGGCCCGTCCTGAACGCGCGCCGTTACCACTCCGCATAAGGGGTCCCGTCCGCGGCCTTGTCGAGGCTCTTCGTATAAACATCGAACACATTCTGACCGCCCCATCCCGTGGTCTTCGGATCGTCCTGCATACTCCGCATGCCCCACTCGTACGAATTTGTCATCGGATCGAGCGGAATGCGCCGCAGAAACTTCACCTTCACATCGGCGGTTGTCCCGGCGCCCTTCACTCCATCCACCATCGACTGCAGGGTCTTCGGATAATTGAACGTATCGATTCCATCGGGCGGACCGAGTTTCATCGCATCCGCCGCGTCCTTATATTTGTCGATTGCGGTTCGCATTTCCTTCAGAGCCGAACGCAGATCGCGCTCCTTCTGCCGCCGCACACGCGATCGGGCCAGCGGCACCGCCATTGACGTCAGCGCCAGCAGAATCGTGAACGCCACAATCAGTTCCACCAGCGTCATGCCGCTTCTGGAATTACGACGGAGCATTTCTTTACGGGACAGTCACAACCGCAGCCTGAGGCGTGGAAGCCGCCACGGGACCCGCCGGACTTCCCATCGCCAGCGAACTCAAAGACACCTGCGTACTTCCCCGCCCCACCACCTGGAATGACACGGTGAACAGCGCGCCGGAACCGGATGAAGTGCCGTTGGAGGGTCCGCGGCTCAGCCGCATATCGGCGCGTCCGGCGTTGTTCTGGATAGATCGGACCGGCTCAGCGGCCGCCGACATTCCTCGCCCTGGCAAATCGCCGGCAGCGATATTAGCGACATTCAAGATCTTCGGATCGAACTGCATCTGCGCCGATACATCGGAAAGGTTGGTGACATTCTCGGCGTAAATCGTCATGGTGATGAGCCCACCCAGAGGCGCAGTGGAAGTCAGGGGCTGCAGGGTCACTTTCGGTCCGGTGCCGGGCGCAGGACGCGGAGGCGCGGCCATCGGCTGAAGGCCCATCCCGGGCACGCCGAGAGGCGCGGTCCCGATGGGGGGGGCTGTAGCCGGGGGCGGCGTTGCTGAAGCGACAACAGGCGCCGCGGGAGCCGACGGAACAAACGCCGGGGACTGAGCGTTGCTCTGATTCGGTGTCGCGGGTGCGCCTGGTGCAGGCTGAGGCTGTGCCTGTGGCACGGCAGCAGGCGCGGCAGGGGCGGGCAAGCGAGTAGTGTCGTAGCTGACCTTATACTGTCCTTCGCTTCCGGAAGCCACACCTTTCAGATTGGACGCGGTGATATCGACGCCCCGCACAATGTGAGGCACAAGCGCAATCACCAGTTCTTCCTTGTCTTTTTCCACGTTTTCATTCGAGAAGAAACGACCGAATAACGGAATATGAGCCAGGCCCGGGAGCCCGGTCAGCGACTTACTGTTGGTATCGCGGATGAGGCCGCCGATCAGATTGACTTCGCCCTCGCGCAGGCGAATATCGGACGTGAGCTTGTTTTGCGTAATTTCCGGCTGCGACACACCGCCCACGTCAATGCGATCCTTCACCGCTGAAACGTCCAGCGTCACAATCATGGTGATTTCGTTGTTCTCATGGACGATCGGCGTAATTTCCACGTTCACGCCTACATCCTGAAAGGAGAACTGGGTATTGGCGGCGGGCAGCGCACCCACCGCGCCCACGGCGCTCTGAAACGATCCTGTTGCAATCGGGATTTTGTCACCGATGTTGATGGACGCCTTGGTGTTGTTTGACGCCCGGACCTGAGGCGCCTGCAGCACTCGTGTGCTGGAATCGGTCAGCATCGCTTCAAACTGGGCGCCCGGCAGATTGGCGGCGGAAAAATCCTGCGTCCGGATGTTCTGAAGCTGGTTGAGCGGAATTGCGCTGGTGGTGGAAGTGCCGCCGCTTGCTCCGGCAGCCCCGGTTACGGGAGTCGTAATACCGGAGCGTGGCGTAAACGCCACGGTGGAGTTGATGCCGTTCGCGAGCCCCATACCCAGATTGCGGATATAGGTGCTGCTGACCTGCATCACCATCACGTCTACAATCACTTCGGCGTGCGGCTTATCCAGATCGGCGATCAGCTTTTCCGCAAGGGCCATCTGGTCCGCGTCAGCGCGGACCACAAGCGCGTTCTGCCCGGTGTAATTGAAAACCTGCTGGACGTTGATTACCGTGCGGAGCACAGTCAGGAGCTCGGATACCTCCTGCGGCGTAGTAGTGTTGCTGAGGTAGAAAACCTTCAGCACTTTCTCGGTGTACTGTGTGCGGTTCTGCCGGTTATCCACACTAACGAAGATCGTATTCGGATTCAGCGGCTTCCAGAAGGACTTGGTCTGCAGGCAGATCTGATCGAGCGCCGCTTCCACGGTTGTATTCTTCAGATCGATCTGCACGGGCGTGCTGGCCATCGTCTGCTGCGAGTTGTAATCGGGATCGAAGATGATGTTGATTCCGGCAATGGGCGCCAGTGTCTCGAAGATGGTGCGCGGGCGATTTACGATTTTCAGATCGATCAGCTCGTGGTTCAGCGGCCGAAGGATCGGCACCGCCAGCAGCGCGTCCGTACGAACCTGAGCTTCCTGCCGCGCAATGGCGCCGGGGGTCATGCCGGTTCTATCCTGGGACGAGGCGCGGCCCGGATTATTCGCGTTGTCGATCATCTCGTGCGTGCGTCGGATTTCCTGCTCTGCCACATCGGAGGCTGGATCAGCCGCCAGCGCCTTCTCGAATTCCGCCAACGCTTCTGCCAGTTTTCCGGATGTGCGCAGTTTCTGCCCATTCTTCAGGTGCTGCACGCCGAGTTCGAACCGGATGCGGTGTAGTTGCAGGTTGTACGACGGATCGGCCGGATCCTCGGCCACTGCCTGGGTGGTCAATTCCAGCGCCTTCTCGAGGTTGTTGTGAACCTCCTCGACCCGCGCCTGATTGCGCAACTTGTCGCCTTTGCGCGTTCCGGCAATGAGCGGAGCCGGTGGAAGCACCAGGGTCGCAATCACGATCACCGCAGCTAACTGATTGAAATATCTCATCTTAATAACGAGGCTTTGAAATCGAAGCCGCTTCGGGTAAGGCTGTCCTCCGGGATGTTTGACGCGCAGCCCCCCGAAGACGTTGATAATGAAGTTGAACTTGGCCGCCAAATCCAAATACGACCCGTCGCGGGTGCTGAGCGACAACCGGCCCGCCGGACACAACTACTTTCTCTTCGACCGCTACGAAGCCGGCATGGTTCTGGCCGGAACCGAGGTAAAGGCGGCGAAAGACGGCAAGGTGCAGCTGCGCGACGCCTACGCGAACGTGGAAAAGGGCGAAGCCTGGCTGTTGAATGCGCACATCGGCGAGTATAGCCATGGCAACCGTTACAACCACTCGCCAACGCAGCCGCGCAAGCTGCTGCTGCACAAGCGCGAGATCGAAAAGCTGCATGCCGCGATTCGGGAGAAAGGGCTGTCCCTGATCCCTACTCGTCTCTATCTGAAAAACGGACGAATCAAGTGCGAAATCGCCACTGCGAAAGGCAAGAAGTTTCACGACAAGCGAGAGGCGGAACGAGCTCGCAGCGACGAGGCCGAAGCCCGGACGGCAATTCGCAACAGCAAGCTGGCCTATTAGGCATAATGGTTTAGTACGTATAGGCCACCGGCGGACGCCGAGTGAATTATTTTTGCCGCCTTGAAACGAAGCCGGCAGCCATGTCACATGCTGATCAAGGTTAACCAGGAATGAAGATGAAAATCGCGGGGACCGGCGCGGCCGCCCTCGAGTGTGACGCACTGGTAGTACTGGAATTCGAAGGATCTCCCCGCCCGGAGCTCGGCTCCGCGCTTGCGCCCTATCGAGAGTCCGGAGAGATCACCGGTAAGGCATCCGAACTCACTCTGCTGCATGGCGTCGCAGGCTATCAGGCACGGCGTGTCCTGATTGGGGGCGCGGGCAAGCGGGAAAAGTTTGAACTGGGCGCGTTCTGGAAGCTGATCGCTTCGGCGGCGCGCCTTCTGAAGAACAAGGGAGCGAAGAGCCTGGCGATTGCGCTCGAATCCGGCTACGATTCCGCCGATCACGTTTCAGCCGCCGCTCAGGCCGTGCTCGAGGCCGTCTGGGAACCTGACGTTCTGAAGACCGCCCCCGACAAGGATGGTTTGCGCGCGCTTTCCGAGCTCACGATTGTCGCGTCGGGTAAGGGTTTGGAACTCGCGCTCGAAGCCGGCCGCATCATCGGCGAATCAGCCAACTTAACACGCGATATCTCCGTTGAACCGCCGAATCAGCTCACTCCGATGGCGCTGGCCGCTCGCGCGCAAGCTATGGCCGCGGCAAACGGTCTTACCTGCGAGGTGCTCGATCAGGACCGGATGCGCCAGCTTGGCATGGGCGCGCTGCTTGGCGTGGCCCAGGGAAGCGCCGAACCGCCCGCACTGATCATCATCGAATATAAGCCTGCAAAGCCGGCTGCCGCAACGAAGGAAGTGAACCTGGCGCTCGTGGGCAAAGGCGTGACGTTCGATACCGGCGGCATCTCCATCAAGCCCTCCGAAAGCATGGAGAAGATGAAGTACGATATGTGCGGCGCGGCCGCCGTCATCGGCGCCATGCAGGCGATCGCACAGTTGAAGCCTGGCATCGCGGTTACCGGCGTGATCCCCACCGTCGAAAACATGCCCGGAAGCAAGGCCCAGCGCCCGGGCGACATCGTAAAGTCGCTCTCCGGCAAGACAATTGAAATCCTGAACACCGACGCGGAAGGCCGCCTCATCCTGGCCGACGCCATAACGTACGCGAAGCAGCTCGGCTGCACGCATCTGGTGGATGCCGCCACGCTCACCGGCGCGATAGTAGTCGCGCTCGGCAACAACAAATCCGGTGTGTTCACCAATGACGAGGCTTTGCTGGGGCGCTGGATGTCCGCCGCGAAATCCTGCGGTGAAAGCATGTGGCACATGCCTGCGGACGACGAATTCCGCGAACTGCTGAAGAACCCATACGCCGACCTGGGCAACATCGGTGGGCGCGCAGGCGGCGCCAGTTCCGCCGCGGCATTCCTGCGCGAGTTCGCAGGTGAAACCCCCTGGGTTCACGTCGATATCGCCGGCACTGCATGGCTGGACGATGCGAAACCGTACATGGCGAAGGGCCCGACTGCAATCCCGCTGGGCACATTTGTGAAGCTGGCGCTGTCCTGGTCATAGCGCCGACGCGTATCGCTTGCCTATTGCGACGCATGCTGCCAAAATGGCCTCACGATGCAACTCAGCGTGCTCGGAATCATACTCGCCGGCGGTAAAGGCACAAGGCTTTATCCATTAACCAAGGAACGCGCAAAACCGGCGGTTCCGTTCGGTGGGAAGTACCGGATTATCGATTTCGTCCTGAGTAACTTCGTCAACTCAGGTATTCATTCGATCTACGTTCTGACTCAGTTCCGCAGCCAGAGTCTGCTGCAGCATCTCAGCGAAGGCTGGCAGGTGGGCGGGCTGCAGAAGAATCAGTTCATTATTCCGGTTCCGGCGCAGATGCGCTCGAGCGACGAATCCTGGTATCAGGGAACATCCGACGCGATTCATCAGAACATCAATCTGATTGAACAGGCCGATCCCGACGTGGTCGCCATCTTCGGCGCCGACCACATCTACCGCATGAACATTCAGCACATGATCGAATTCCATCACAAGGTGGGCGCGATCTGCACGGTTGCGGCAATTCCGCTCAGCCGCCAGTATGCGGGCGAGTTCGGCGTAATTGAGACAGATGACAACAACCGTATTCAGTCGTTCCACGAGAAGAATCCGAACGCCCCGTCAATTCCCGGACGGCCCGAACACGTCTTCGCGTCGATGGGAAACTACATCTTCCAGACCCGGGCGCTGGTGAAGGCCCTGACCGAAGATGCGGCCGATCCCGACAGTTCACACGACTTTGGCAAGGATATTCTGCCGCGCCTGACCGCCGATCGCCAAGCTATTTACGCGTACGACTTTCAGACCAATCGCATTCCCGGCGAACCCGCCGAGCAGTCGGTCTACTGGCGCGACGTTGGAACGCTCGACGCCTACTGGGAGGCGAGCATGGACCTGCGCTCCGTTAAGCCTTCGCTCAACCTGTACAACAGGCGCTGGCCGCTGCGGACCGGAAGTTATCCGGATCCGCCCGCCAAGTTCGCGTTCGATGACGAGGGCCGTCGCGGGGAGGCGCTCGATTCCGTCGTTTCCGGCGGCTGCATACTGTCCGGGGGACGCGTGAAGTGTTCCGTGCTGGGCCGCGGCGTGCGGGTCCATACCGGCGCTTACGTGGAAGACAGCGTATTGATGGATGGCGTGGACATCGGCCGCCACGCGAAAGTGAAGAGGGCGATTCTGGACAAGAACGTCCACGTAGCGCCGGGCGACACGATTGGCTTCGATCTGGCGCGGGATCGCGCGCGCGGCTACACGGTTACAAACAGCGGGATTGTCGTTGTGGAAGGCGTGCGTTCACGGGTGGAAATCGCCCGCATGCCAGTTTAGGACCGCGGAAAAGAAAGAGGGATCGCAGTCGTGATAGACCGGTGATCCCTCTTACGAACTACCCAGGTTTGACGTCAGCCTAGAACGAGAATCGGAGCTGGAATTGCACGCGACGGTTGCCGGTCGCACTGCCGCCAAATCCCCCGAAACCGCCGGAACTGAGCGACTGTCCGAAGAACGGCGAGTTCAGCGCGCCCACCGGGGCCGAAGGATTCACGTGGTTTAGCGCATTGTTTGCGGAGATCGTCAGCGCGAGCGTGTATTTCTTGCCCGAGCCGCCGACGTTGCCAAAGCCGCCGAAGCCTCCACCGCCTCCAAATCCACCGCCGCCACCGCGTGGACCACCACCGCCGCCGCCCGGAGGAGGCCCGCCACCGCCAGGGCCGCCAGGGCCGCCGAAGCCGCCGGGTCCACCTGGCCCACCCTGACCACCGGGATTCGAACCGCCCTTCTCACCCCAGCCCCATGCGCGGCTGAGCCGGAAGTCCACCGTGAAGCGGTCAAAGGCGTCGCCGTAGTTGACCGGAATAATCGTCTCGCCCGGCAGCGGGTTCAGGTTGAACGTGCCCCAGGGCGTGGACTTCACGATGGCGAGAGGGTTAGTGGCATCGGCCGCAGTCGCGAACGAGGGTCTGTCATTGAAGATGCGGTCGTGATTGATATCTGTCCCCGTAGTGATGTTGAATGGCGGCGCGGAGCTGATCTGAACCGAAGGAGAGAGGGTCCAGCGGAACGGTAGGCCGACGGTGCCGCCAATGTAGGCACGACCGCGGACATCGCCCGAAGCGCGGCCCCAGTCCACAGAGGTATCGTACTGGTTGCTGGGCAGGCCGATTACGTCGGTTTTGTAGTGGCCGTAAGCATAATAGCCGTTGAGCGAAACATGGCTATTCACCCGCGTGCTGACGTTGGTAATTACCTGTAGCTGCTTGAACACACCGGTGTCTTCAAACAGATAGATATCGCCCTGACCCGCATACGGCGTCAAGCCGGTCTTTGTGGTGGCGCTGTAGGTTCCCGGAAGAATGGCGTTAATGTCTCGCTGCCGCTGCTGATGCACGCCGCGGGTGTCGGTCACATTGACTGAAAGCGACGTACGACCTGGAAGAGCCCGCTCCACACTCAGCGCCGACTGCATCAGATACGGGGCCTTCAGGTTGGAATCCACTACGTAGATCGCCTGATTCTGCGCCGTCAGGAGTGAGGTAGAAGGAAGGTTCGGGAACGCTGCCAAGGTCGCCAGGGCCGCGTCGCCGGTCGTGTTGCTTATGTTATAGTTCTGCTGCGTGGCGCCATTGTAAAAGCGCGTCTGCAAGGCGTTGCCGAGGCCGAAGCGATCGTAGAACATACCCCAACCGAGACGGAACACCGTCTTGCCGGGCTTACCGCCCTTGCCTGTCGGCGCCCAGGAGATCGCAGCGCGAGGAGCCCAGGCCGCGTGGTTCGCAATGTTCGTCTGCGTCTCGAAACGCAGGCCGCCGCTGAGCGTCAGGTTGGGGCGCAGACGGAAATCGTCCTGCGCGAAAACTCCGACGTCGGACTGGCTTACGGTCTGATCCCTCAGGCCCCCGTTGAGCGTGAACTGCGACGGCCCGTAACCCAGCGCCTGAATCGCGGTCATCGGCATACCCTGCGCCAGCAGCATTTCCGTTTGCTGGTAGATCGCCAGCGAAGTAAAGGAGTATGTTCCGTTGAAGTTCGAAGTCGATTGATTCGTCAGAGAGGCAGGACGCGCCCGCGCGCCAACCTTGATTGCATGACGACCCTGCGTGATCGTCACAGTGTCGTTGAGTTCCCATCCCTGATTGCGCGTAAAGTTTGAAAGCAGCGGCGCGCCTCCCGAGGTGAACGCACCGGACACGTTGATCGTCGGACCGGTGGCGCCCGATCCGGAGGTATTCGAAACTGACTTCTGAAACTGAAGCCGGATTTCATTCACCGCGGCTGTGCCGATCACCATCGTTTCAGTAGCCTGAACTGTCGTGAACTTATTGGTTCCGGTAGTGGTCTGTGAAGGCAGGCTGAAGTTGCCTACGCCGCCGGTGTTTGTCGAATCCTGGTAAGCGTAGCGGAGGATCAAAGTATTATTGGGGTTGATCGCGTAGTCAACGCGAGGCCCGATGTTCAGCGACTTCGACGGCGTGGGATAGGACTGGTTGATTTTGATCTGATTGAAATTCGAATCGAGCGTATCGGCGAAGACCAGCGCCTGATCGTTAAATACGCGCTGACCAAAATCGATCGTCCACGAATACTTCTTTTTGAAAGGTCCGCCCAGATTGATCGAATACATATGCGAGTTGTAGTCGGGCGGCGTGCCGGTCGCGTAGGGATTACGTGTATCGAAGTTGTGATTGCCGTAGGTCACGAACGCACTGCCATGCAGCGAATCGGTGCCGGGACGCGTCAGGATTTCGATGCGGCCAAAGCCAGGCCGGTCGAATTCGGAAGCAAACGGATTCGAGTTAATGCGAATTTCACGGATCGAGCTTTTTGGAGGTAGCTGGCCACCACTGAAACCGTCCACAAAGAACTGTGCGCTCGAAGGGCCGGCGCCGGGGCCCGCCATTGCCTGCAACTGATTTTGCAGGTCGTCGGGATCATCCGGCAGCGCGTCGAGGTCGGTTTGTGACAGGACTATTGCGCTCGCGTTGCTGGAAGGATCGGGACTCACACTACCGCCCGCCACGTCGTTCACATCCACCTTTTCGGAAGCGGCCGCAATCTGCATAGCAACATCGAGAGCGCTGCTCTGCCCAGCCCCGAGAGAAACCTTCTGGGCCGCAGTAGACACGAAGCCGGGCGCGGTCACCTTGATCGTGTAATCACCAGGCGGCAGGGCGACAGTATACTGACCACGCGCATCGGTTGTCTGGCTGCGGGTCTGTCCGCCGCCGGTAATCTGGACCGTCGCGCCTGGAATCAACGCAGAGGAAGGATCGGTCACTACCCCATGGACGGTACCAACGCCCTGGGCAAACAAGCTGGCCGCAACGACCAGCAGGACTGCGAGCACACGTATAGCTTTGGAATTAAGAAGAGACATACACCCCCACCGGGCAGGAAACTACCGGATAAGGTAATTATCTGTTTTTCCGCGTCCGCGCACAGTGAAAAAGTGTAAAGGCCCAACCTCAGAGCTCGCGCACTTCAATAGCAGCAGGCGGCCAGGTGACAAATCGGAGGACACCTTCGGCATCCTGAGCACCGATTCCACCCCGGCGTTTCACCTTTTTAATGAACCTTCCCACATCCCCTTTCGGGAGTTTTACGCATATACGGACGGAACGCTGCAGACCGTCGGGGTCGTAATAGCCGGCGGCGCAGAAGCATACTTCACGCGGTTTGACATCCATGTAGGACGTGAGGTAGTCGTCGAGCGTGGTCGGCATTTCCTTCAGATTAGCGTGCCTTATATAATTTCGAGACATGCGCGCCAAGCTCTTCGCTACCGCTTTATTTACCAGTGCCATCCTCCTTGCACAGGCACCGGCTACCCCTGCCGGCACCTACGCTCAGGGCCCGGACTCTCAACCTCAACCCAACACCCCGAAGGGCACGGTTACCCGCTATGTGCTGCCGCCGGGCAAGTTCTATCCGGGAACGCCGCATAACTATCAGGTGTACGTACCGGCACAGTATGACGCCTCGAAGGCCACGCCGTTCATGATCTTTCTGGATGGCGGCGGGTCTGCCAACGTCACGGGCGGTGGCTCGAAGGTACCCGTTGTATTCGACAACCTCATCGCCAAGCATGAGATTCCCGCGATGATTGGCATCTTCATTGATCCAGGAATTCTGCCCGCAATCAGCGATCAGGCGCAGCGACGCTACGAGCGCATCTTCGAGTACGACTCCATCAACGGCCGTTTCGGCCAGTTTCTGATCGACGAACTGATTCCGGAGGTTGCAAAAAAATACAACCTTTCGAAGAATCCGGACGACCGGGCGATCCAGGGCACCAGCACAGGCGCGGTTGGCGCCTTCATGGCCGCGTGGGAGCATCCTGATCAGTTCCACCGTGTCGCAAGCTTTATCGGCACGTTCGTCGCTATGAAGGGCGCCGATACGATGTTGGCGATCATCCGCAAGTCCGAGCCGAAACCTATTCGTATCTTCATGCAGGATGGCCGCAACGATCACCTTGTACCGGGACAACCTTTCGGCACCTTCTTCGCCGGCAGCTGGCCGACGAACAATCAGGTGCTCTACGAAGACTTTCAGTTCGCGGGCTATGACGTGAAGTACGAACTCGGCGAAGGCGGACACGATGGCCGCCAGACTTCCGCCATCATGCCGGACATTTTGCGCTGGCTCTGGCGCGACTACCCGAAGCCCATCACTGCACAGTTGCCTGTTGCGTTCGGCAAGCAGGGGTGGGATGCGCGCGGGCAGGTATTCTCTGCGATTTCGATCGACAGACCGTGGGAACAGGTTGGCGGCACATATAAATCAGCCGTGAGCCCGGCGCCGGATAAAGACGGAAACGTTTACTTCGCCGATCCTGCTGCCAATACGATTTATCGCGCTTCAGCCGAAGGCGCAGTTTCCGTGTTCCGGAACAACTCGGGTGGAGCGAAGGCACTGCGCGTCGGCGCCGATGGGCGCCTTTATGCTGCACAGCCGGCCCAGAAGCGCATCGTTTCCTACAGCTCCGCAGGCAATGACGAAAAGGTTGTTGCGTCGAACGTCACCGCCGACGATCTAGCCGTAACGATCAAAGGCGGCGTCTATTTCCTCGACAGCGCGCACAAGACAGTTAACCTCGTCGAGAATGGCAAACCTCGGGTCGTCTTCACGGGAGCAGAAATGCTCCAGCCCGCAGCTATCACGCTCTCGCCCGACCAGGCCATGCTCGTCATCGGCGATTCGCAGAATAAATTCAGCTGGTCGCTGCAAATTGCGGCTGATGGATCGCTCATCAATGGTGAGCCGTTCTATCGTGTCGACATGCCGGATATTTCGCCTTACAGCGGCGTTTCGAGCGTCATGCTCGACACTGACGGACAGGTCTATTTTGCCACTGCTGTCGGAATTCAGTTCTGCGAAGCGAACGGGCGCGCCGCCGCCATATTGAACAAACCCGAACCGGGCGAGGTTACCGGCATCGCGTTTGGCGGCAAAGATCTGAATTGGATCTACGCGACCGAGCACGGCAAACTTTACCGCCGGGCGTCGCTTAAAAAAGGCGCGGGGTCGTGGGCTCTGGTTAAACCGCCTCAGCCGCCCCTGTAGGCTGTGGCGGCGCGAATAACGTGCCGCGTCCCAGCAACCACTGCGGGTCCAGCCTTCGCTTTACGGATTTCATCGTTTCGATCTCCGAGCCCGAATACTGCAGCGCCAGAAGATCGCGCTTGCGTTTGCCAAGTCCGTGCTCGGCAGATACTGTGCCTCCGAGTTCCACGGATTTCTTCGCAAACACGGTCATCAGCCGCATTGCCGCATGCCATTCTTCCTCGTTCGCGGTGAGGAAATTCAGGTGCACGTGAGCATCGCCGATGTGTCCGAAGATCACACACGTCCCCGGGTATTCGCGATCCAGCGTTTCGCGATAAAAGCGCAGCATCTCGCGATTCTTCGCGATGGGCACGGCGAAGTCAGTGCCCATCAGCGTGAGGCCGCGCTGTCTTGCCAAACCAGTAGCGACTTCGGGCAGCGTGTGACGAAATTTTCGAAAGCGCTCCCGATCCGCCGGCGACGCCGCAAACCACGATCCTTCGATCAGTGCGTGCAGCGATTGCAGGCGCTCGAGCCAGAGTTCCGATACATCTTCACCGCCGGCTGTTTCCTGCTCCACCATGATTGCGGCGCGGGCGTTCATAGGCAGTTCCGGATAGCGCGTCCGCACCATTTCCAATGAAGGCGCATCCACGTACTCGAGCATGCGAACTCCGGGCACGGATCGCCACGCATCCACGGCATCCAGAGCGGCGTCGTCGGATTCGAAGAACACCACACCCGCAAATATGCCGGCCGGTAGTCGCAGCAGCGCGATTTCGACCTGGGTGACAACGCCGAGTGTGCCATCGGAGCCGATAAATAGATCGAGGTAATCCATGCCGGCGCGCAAATAATATCCCGCGGTGTTCTTGCGGACCTCGGGAGCGGGTAGTGCGGGAATGAGGAATGGTGCCTTTTCGCCGCGCTTCAGATCGAGCACGTCACCACTCACCAGAACTACACGCAACCCCCGGACATGCTGGCGTGTGGCCCGGTACAGAAAGCTGCGCGACCCGCTGGCGTTCGTCGCCATGGTGCCGCCGATGGAGGCGTTGTACTCGGTGGGATCGGGTCCGTAGAATTGCTTCGACGGCGCCGCCGCGGCCTGAATATCAGTGAGCGAGGCACCGGCTCCGCAAACTGCATAGCCATCGTGAATCTCAATTTTGTTGAGCTTCTCGAGAGAGACAAGCCAGCCGCCATCGGGCACTCGCCCGCCCGTGAGCCCGGAGCCACCGCCCGATATGGTTACCGGCGTCCCCGAGGAACTCGCCCGCCGCATGATCTCCACGACCGCGGCCTCGTTTTCCGGAATCAGCAGCTCATCGGCGCGCCCGGCATACCCGGATGCGTCACGAAGGTAGGGAGAATCGGCCTCAACCGGCATGCTGCACGCTCGCGGGCACTTCAAACAGGGTGCCACGCCCCAGCAGCCACTGCGGATCAAGGCGCCGCTTCACCGTCTGCATCAGTTCGATTTGCTCCGGCGTGAACTGCAGGTTCAGGTAGCCTCGTTTCCGCTTACCAAGCCCGTGCTCCGCCGAAATCGTGCCCCCCATTGCCACAACGGCATGAGCGAACTGCTTCATCAGATCCATGGCGCGATCCCACTCCGCCTTATCCGGAGGCAGTATGTTGATATGCACATGCGCATCGCCGATGTGTCCGAAAATGACGTATCGCCCCGGAAATTCCCGTTCCAGTGACTCACGATAGAGCTTTAATATGTCGCGACTGCGCGCGGGCGGAACGGCGAAATCGGAGTTCGCTTTCATCACGCCGGTCTGCCGGATGATTTCGTTCACCGCCTCAGCCAGACCGTGCCGGAATCTGCGGAACCGCTCGCGATCGGCGGCGGAGGCTGCGAACCAGGAATCGTCTGTGAGCGCGCCCGCCGCCTCCAGGCGATCGAGCCATGCTTCTTCGGCCGAATCGTCACCGGTGATGTCCTGCTCAATCATCAGGGCAGCACGGGCTGCGGCGGGTATCTCAGGGAAACGGCTGCGCACTACGTCGAGCGATGCCGCATCCACATATTCGAGCATTCGCAGCCCGGCCACCGGGCGCCATTCATCGACGGCGTCCAGTGTTCGCTCATCGGAATCGAAAAACACGACGCCCGTGAACAGACTCTTCGGAATATCAAGCAAAGCGACTTCGACCTCGCTGATTACGCCCAGCGTTCCATCTGCGCCGATGAACAAATCCATGTAATCCATGCCATCGCGCATGAAATAACCGGCGGTGTTCTTGCGGACATCGGGGGCGGGCAAAGCGGGAATGTTAAACGGAGGGGTTTCGCCGCGGCGCAACGCAAGCACTTCGCCGCTTGCCAGCACCACACGCAGCGCGCGCACGTGCCGCCGCGTGTCGCCGTAAAGAAAGCTGCGGGAACCACTGGCATTCGTAGATACCGTTCCGCCGATGGACGCGCTGTTCTCGGTCGGATCGGGCGCGTAGAACTGGCGTAAAGGCGCGGCGGCCGCCTGGATCGAGGCAAGCGTCGCTCCCGCGCCGCAGATCGCAAGGCCTTTCTCCACGCGAATACGATTCAGCCGCTCCAGCGAGACCAGCCAGCCGCCATCGGGCACTCGTCCTCCGGTTACACCTGTACCGGAGCCGGAGATCGTGACCGGTACGTCCTGCGCGGTCGCGTCCCGCAGAATTTGTGCGAGCGCTTCTTCGTTTTCCGGTATCAGGACTTCGGCCGCACGGCCTCGCAATCCGGAGGCGTCAGTCAAATAAGGGGAGTCAGACTCGGGCCGCATGTCTTCTTCGATTCTGGCATCAATGCGCCGCCGCCACGACTTTCGCCATGCGCCGCGAGAAGATCGCACGGCCGGCGCTGTTGAGATGCAGCCCGTCGGCGAAGAGTTCAGGGCGTTCCAGATCCTCAAACGTGGCCGCGGGCAGCACGATTGCGTGATCGATTGTCAGCGCGTGCGATCCCTGCGCGGGGTCCACCACCGGCGCGCGTGGCATTTGCAGGAATATAACCCGCGTCGGCGAATTGCGATATAGATTCAGAATTGCGCCGAGCCATTGCTTTCGATAACGCGCCAGGGCGCCGGTTTGCGGAACCGGAGATTTCGTCACGAACTTTCGCACATTTTCGCGGGTCGCTTCACTGGCAGTATCCGGAAAATGGATCGCGCGTGCGTTCCAGTCAATCGTCATTCCCTGAAGGTTTCCGGTCTTCCCTTCGTATTCGCTCAGATAGATGAGGCCTCTTGCGCGGGTATCGGCAGCGCGGGTCAAACGGTCAGGCGGATTCGCGAGGAATGCATCGATATCTCGGCGCAGGATTTCCTCGCGGAAGGCACATCCGAAAAAGGCGCTTAGTCCCGCTGTCACTTTATGCATCGACCATGCGAAACCGGGGCAGTCCGCCAATCCAAGGCGCATCGCAAGGTAGTTCTGGTCGGTCGCTCGATCTTCGAACGAGGCGAACCAGTCGGCGTCTGAGTAATCGTCCAGCCCGACCACTACCGATGCGAAGCGGCGCCGCGTGGGATCGGCGTCGCGCAGCAGGTAATACCAGACGCGGGGAGTCGTACCGCCCAGGCCGAGATTCCAGAAGTGCATCTGCCTGGCGGTTTCGGCGTTGGCGACGCGAGTGGAGAAACCCTCCGCCATACGCGAGTCGCCGATTGCGAGAACCTCGGGGACAGCCGGGCGCTTCGAATGAGCGAGCCAGTAGAGGCGGTATTCGAGCGAGCCGGTGGTTGAATCGGGTTCCAGATATGCCTGGTACCAACCTGCGCGAAACAATACCGTATCCACCGAGAAGAACGAACAAAAGGCGATCAGCAGCCAAACTCCGCCGCGCAGGGTTGCACTGGATCCGCTGGTCACGATTGACTCACCAATTCACCGATCTTATAGCATCGTTCTGGAAAAGCGATTCACCGCTACGTGCAGTTGCCCGAGCGCTCGGGTGAGGAGACAGAGACCGGAGCACCGCTCCGCAAACCTTCCGGCGTCCCTCGGTCCGCACTTTCCGCTCGAAATATTTCAAAAACAACAGCAGGACCGGTTCGATCAGACGGCAAATGGCGCACTTGAGGACTACAGTCCGGGGCAATGCGACAACGTTTCCCGTTAAGCCAGCTTCGAGGTCATGCCCGGCAGCACGGCCTTTTTGCATTCAGCCCGATGCAGCCGGCAGGCGGACTTGCCGTTCGACGCGATGGCGTATTTTCCCTCTCCCACTCAGTGCATCAGGCGAGCGGGGAGAGCGTTACGTCCCGCCGGTTTTGCCCGGATTTCCCTATTGCGCTTTCATTGTGAACGTAAATGGAACCGCAAAGACGGGCCTGACGGAACCGAACCTTCCGAGAGTTCCCGATCCGACCCCGCTCAGATAATTAGAGGCCATGGTGGTCGCGCAAGCGTTCCAATAGTTGTATCCGCCAGGAGTTCCGTCGGCGTTGAGTACGAGTCCAAACGCAACGAAACAACCGGTTTCGGGCTTCCATCCGCCCGCGGCGCCGTTAGATTGCGCGAATACAGCTGAGACGCCCACATACCCGTGAAATTGGCGGGATGCGGGTTCCACCGCGAGGAGCACGTTGCAACCGGTACACGTCGGTGCGCCGTTCACACTCAGCGTAAGCGCCCAATTCCCCTTAAAGTAACCAGGTGATTTCGTCGAGTCCCATGGGCGAACCATCTGCCTCAAACTAAAGTCAAATAGTGTCGTGCTGGTCTTTTGGTTGTGGTTGTTGTACTTCGTCAGGGCGAGACCGGAGCTCGCTCCTATCCCTGTTGTTGACTTGTCCGTATAACTGTTGCCGTTCCCATCCCCCGCGATGGTGCCGATAAAAGTGACATACCCACCATCCGCGGTGGAGTGGGTGAAGGAGAAACCACTGACATTCCCGGCTTTATCCGGCGCGGAGAACTTGCCCTTGCCGAAGCTGGCATTGGGCCCGGCCATGTTCGAGTTGCCGGACAGACTATTGCTCGAGTCCACTGACAAAAGCACGTAGCAGAGGGTGGCATCCGGTTGGCCGCACCCCCCGGAATTACCGGTCACGGTCACCATCCAGAGCCCGCTCAAATCCGCCTTCGTCAGCGGAGCGAATGCCGTCATCATCGCAATAGTGAAAACGGTTGATAATGCCTTCCGCATGTCCACTCGTCCTTTCCGGATCTCGTGAGCCGAGACCAGCGTACCGATTTTAAAAATGAAAGCCTGCATCGGAACCCCTGCTGACGGAGGTTCTCTCAAAACTGCGTAAATGTATCGAGCTTATTAGCTTTGGCCGAAAATGACATCCGGATGTCCCCGGGCTCAATAACCAGTGTTCCTGATCCCGCGGCAGTCGGCTGCCTCGGGTCCGAGTTGTCGATGCGAAATTTACCGGCGAAGTGACGGAGTCCCGCGGGGAGACCGCCCGAGGTGAGTGCCAATCCATCGACCACAATTTCGAAGTCGCCCCCGCGATCGCGCGTCCACAGACCGGTCGCCGCTGTGGATCCGGCGAATGGCGCGTCCACCAGAAGTGTCCCACCCGATTCCCCTGGAGCCGCGGCATCGGCGTGAAGCAGGATAAGGCACCCATCGCATACGGCGTCCGCGTCGGCGCCGAGCGTGATCACCCAGTTCCCGGCGAAGTCGTCTGGAATTGGGTTGGCTTGCGGATTCCGCTGCACCGGGTTACGCAGCAGCCGGCCGTTTACCGCGGAACCGCCGGAGGATGTGCGAGGCAAAAGGGGAATTCTCGCGGGGTCGATAACCCTGGCTGCGGTGAACGAATACGGGATTGTTGCTCCCGTGGATGTCTCGAACGTACCGGAACCAACTCCTGTCACTGACTGCGTCGAATTTTGCAGGAGGGTCCCGGAGACGGTCGTGAAGCCACCGCCGACGGTGGCCTCGGTGAAGCGAAAAGCGACAGATCCCGCACCCGTTTTGCTCCAGGATCCGTAGCCGAAGTCCGTCGGGCCATTCACGTTGGAGCTGCCCGATGCCGCGGCTGGAAAAGAACCGTCGTCGGGCGCGGGAAGCGTCAGGGTAATATTGCAGGCCTGACAGGCCTCGCCGTTAATCACATTAACGCTGAGTATCCAGATTCCCGTCGGGTCCCCAGGCGGGTCGCTCTGCGCGACGGCGCACGGAGCAAACCAGGCTGCGGAAGCGCAGGCAATCATCACTAAGGAAAGCGTTTTCCGGATCATTGTCCATGGCCCTTTCAGCGTGTTCGGCCCCTTGGGGCTGAGTCAGGGCACCCTAATTGGAGAAGATACCACGAGCACGATTTTTGCGATTTCGAAAGTGTCTACCAAGAACAAGGGCCTTGCCACAGGATTCCGCACGAAGATCTGAGTGACGGTATTATGCTCGCTCCTGCACTCTCCGATAGGATCGGGGATTACCGCGCGGCATGGTGGCTCCAATTGATT
The DNA here is from genome assembly GCA_048498815.1 of Acidobacteriota bacterium. Classification (GTDB taxonomy): domain Bacteria; phylum Acidobacteriota; class Terriglobia; order Bryobacterales; family Bryobacteraceae; genus BOG-234. The sequence continues at coordinate 119,881 of JBEHXG010000010.1, forward strand.
GCGGAGCGGCCTGTTCTCCTGTTCAGGCGATTCGATCACGTGGCTGGTATGCGGATCCTCTTTTTTGTCGGCGATAAGCATACTCGATGCCCGGCTGGAAGACGGCACGGCGTCTCTCGAACACGTCTCACAGTTGGAGCGTCGCGTCGTATTTTGAGCTCAGCACCAAAGATGCCCGAGGTGGTGCTTATGAAGTCGGAAAGCCATCGCCTCGTAGTGCCAAGCGGACACTCGTTTGAGCTTAAGCAGGTCGGAAGTCGAGCGCATAATATCGGCGTTCGAACGATGACCTGAGACAGGCGATCGCCACGCCGTAAGCCTCGAGCGTCATTTCAATAGGCAAGAGGCTACCGAAATCAGAGATTCTAATCAGCTGTGGTCTCGCTATCGCGATTTCGAGCCTCGCCATTGGCTACAGTCGGCCAAAATAACAACGGCCACCGGAGGATCAGTGGCCGCTAAGGGATTTATTTTGACCGTTCCGAGACATAGGTAACAGAACGTACCGGAGACATGGGTTACACTTTGTCCCCCAAAGGGGGATGAAGGCCATGCCGTGGAAGGAGAGTT